>JADGDQ010000032.1 GCA_016744805.1 Sulfurovaceae bacterium | reverse complement strand
TTCACCTACTACAATAGTATGTCCTGCATTATGTCCACCTGCAAAACGGCATACAAAATCTTGTTTTTGTGCCAAGTGGTCAACAATTTTACCTTTACCCTCGTCTCCCCATTGGAGTCCTACAATTAAATCTGCTCTATTCATTATTCCCTACTTTTATCTATTTTTATTCATCTTTTGTACAATACACTCATCTGTATAGAGTGCAAATCCTGATGCTTCTGTACCCTCTATAGCATAGATACCACCTTTTGCCAATAGCTCATTGCCTTCAAACATTTTAAATGTTAATGAGTCATAATAACGCATTTTTGCATAGTATAATGGAGAGATAACAATATTAGAGTACTCTATTTTGGCTACAGCATCTTTTATATGTAGAAGTTCTCTAGCTATATCTTCTGGAAACATACTTAAATCATCAAGATCCTCTATGCAATGGATACGGACAAGTTTGTCTATCCAAGGAAGATTCATACTTAATATTTTTTCGATATTTGTAGAACGCAACCACTCTAAAGATACACCATATTTTTCATTAAGAAGATGAGGAATACGAATATTTGCTAATTGTAATATAGCAGTAATTTCTAGTTTTTCTAAGAGTGTTACAGCAGTATTTATAACTTCATCAAATGACCCACCTATAATCTCTGCACCAACTTGATACTGTTCAGTTGTAGGAAAAGTTACGATTGGTTGGATATAAAACCATTTTTTTGATTCCATACTTCTACCCAATCTTTTGGTAGCTATTCGTACTACATCAGCAGTACTATCAGCTCGTAGTGTTACCTTGTGGTTGGCTTCATCATTCAGACGAATAAGTGGTTTTAAATCTTTAAAGCTCTCATGTTGGTGGTATGAAAAGAGAGGTGTAACAATCTCTTCAAAGCCCAAATTTTCAAGAGCCTCTCCCGCAATATTTTCTATTTCTCTTTTGACTTTGGCACTTTTACCAAAGTATAGTCTACTTCCGCTAGGAATCTCATGTTCAAATATCATTTTTTACCTAATGTTTAGTATAGTTTTTTATGGCTTTACAAAATTACGAAAATTATATCTAAAGTCTGTTTAGTCATGGGTGAAAATAGTTCTTAGCTATAGTTTATCGATTAAACTACAGAAACAAGGAGATATTATAGCAAAGTAAAAGTGATATTTGCCTCAATTTAAACATTAATAAATAGATTTATAGATAAAATAACTGAATTTTAAAATGAGGGTATTTCTATGAATATCAGGGAACAATTTTTAGACTTTTTTGTTAGTAAAGGACACAAGCTTGTAGCTAGCTCAGCACTTGTACCTGATGATACAACACTGATGTTTACGAATGCAGGGATGGTACAGTTTAAGAATATATTTACAGGTGATGCACCTATCCCCTCTACACCCCGTGTTACTTCTTCTCAAACTTGTCTAAGAGCAGGAGGCAAGCACAATGATCTTGACAATGTAGGATATACTGCAAGGCATCATACTCTTTTTGAGATGCTTGGTAATTTCTCGTTTGCTGATTATTTTAAAGAAGATGCAATAGCCTATGCGTGGGAGTTTATTACAGAACCAAAGTATTTAGGGCTTCCTCTTGATAAGCTTTGGGTAACTATTCATCATAGTGATGATGAAGCATATCAGTTGTGGCAAAAGCATATATCCAAAGATCGAATAGTTCGTTTTGGTGATGCAGATAACTTTTGGCAGATGGGAGATACTGGACCCTGTGGACCTTGTAGTGAGATATTTTATGACCAAGGTGCAGAAGATTTTAATTCACCTGAAGATAAGATGGGTGGAGAGGGTGATCGCTTTTTAGAGATTTGGAATTTGGTTTTTATGCAGTATGATAGAGATGCATCAGGTAATCTTAATCCTCTCCCAAAGCCAAGTATAGATACAGGTATGGGACTAGAGAGAGTTGTTGCAATAAAAGAGGGTAAAAATAACAATTACCACTCATCACTTTTTATGCCATTCTTAGAAAAAATAGGGGAGTTAGTAGGGACTCCTTATGATTATAAAGCAAGTAATAGTGCCTCTTATCGTGTGATAGCAGACCACTTGCGTTCATGTTCTTTTTTGTTAGCACAAGGTGTAAATTTTGATAAAGAGGGTAGGGGATATGTATTGCGTCGTATTATGCGTCGTGCTATTCGTCATGGCTACCTTTTGGGGCTTCGTAAGCCTTTTATGTATCAGCTTGTAGATACACTTGTAGAAGTTATGGGTGGACAGTATGATTATCTCTCTAGCAAAGCAGAATCTATTAAAACCTCTATGAAGCTAGAAGAAGAGCGATTTTTTGATACTATTGATGCAGGAATCAAACTCTTTACACAAGAGTTAGAAAAAAAGAGTGAAATATTTGATGGTGTAGTTGCATTTAAACTCTATGATACTTATGGGTTTCCTCTTGACCTTACGCAAGATATGCTAAGAGAAAAAAATATAGCCTTAGATATAGAGTCATTTGAAAGTAAAATGCAAGCACAAAAAGCACAATCAAAAGCTGCATGGAAAGGGACAGGAGATGCCTTAGCTGTAGGTGACTTTAGAGTTCTGAAAGAGTCATTTGGAGTAAATGAATTTGTAGGCTATGAACAAAGCAGTACACAAAGTAAGGTTTTGGCTCTTTTGAATGAATCCTTTGAGCAGGTACAGAGTGTTACTACTAAGGGCTGGGTACTGTTAGATAAAACACCATTTTATGCAGAGTCTGGTGGTCAGGTTGGAGATACTGGATTGTTAAATGCTAACATCAAAGTCTTAGATACAAAAAAGTTTTTGGATATGAATCTTTCAGAATTTGAAGGCTCTTTGGAAGTAGATATAAGAGTAGAAGCCAAAGTAAGTAGTAGCCGTTTACAGATACAAAAACATCATTCAGCTACACACCTATTACATTCAGCCCTACGAGAAGTATTGGGAGAGCATATTGCACAAGCAGGCTCACTCAATGATGATAAAAGACTCCGTTTTGACTTTTCTCATCCACAGGCTATGAGTAGCCAAGAGATAGAAGCGGTAGAAGCATGGGTTAATAATAAAATTACTACTAACATAGCATGTCAAACCAAGGTTATGTCTATAGCAGATGCCAAAAACTCTGGTGCTACAGCACTTTTTGGTGAAAAATATGGTGATGAGGTACGAGTTGTAAGTATGGGGAGTGACTGCGTAGAGCTTTGTGCTGGTACGCATGTATCAAATATTTCGCAAATAGGTCTTTTTATGATTACTAAAGAGTCAGGTGTTTCAGCAGGTGTTAGAAGAGTAGAAGCTATTTGTGGAGACTCTGCTATTGAAGAGGTAAGGAGTATTAGAGACTCTCTTACTCAGATTAAAACAGAATTAAAAAACCAAAATCCAATAGTAGGTATTACTAAACTCAAAGAGCAAATAAAAACTCTCAAAGGTGAACTCCAAACAGCTCTTAGTAGTAGTAAAAAAGAGTTAGTAGCTACAGAGATTAATAATATAGCTATGATTGTAGATGAAGTAGAAAATGGAGACATTAAAGAGCTTATTGATGATGCCAAAAATAGATACCCAAAAGTTGCTATTATGCTCTTTCAAAAAAAGGGTGATAAAGTGATGATAGCCTGTGGTAGTAAAGAGTCTCCTATCAAAGCTGGAGATTGGATTAAAGCTATAGCTCCTATTCTTGGTGGTGGTGGTGGTGGTCGTCCTGATTTTGCCCAAGCAGGAGGAAAAGATGCTAGTAAAATTACTGAAGCAATAGAAAAATCTAAAGCATATTTACTAGCTGTCTTAGAAGAGTAAAGAAGAGCTATTTACTATCTATTAACCCCTCGTTATTCTTCTATTAATGCCTATAAGATATAATGACACCAAGAGAAAGGGTAACTCCTAACTCTTTGACCAAAGTTTAAATATTTACTTTCTTGTTCAAGTAAATATAAATACTCCTTGTTTTACTTTTGGTCCCACTCCTTTTAATAAATTATCCCTTTTCTTCACTTTTTCTTGTTTTTTAAGTGACCGAGGGATACGCCAACTTTTTTATAACTACAATCTAAAAGGATTTATCATTATACATCTTGCATCAAATTCCATATCAAGAGCTACACTCCTCAAAAAATTTAATATTGATTTTATTCAAAATGCTCCACAATATGATGAAGAACAAATTACTACAACTATTGCCAAAGATTTTGTTGCTATAGCTACCAAAGGTAAACTAGAATCAGCTATTAAAGAGTTTGGATTAGAATTACCTTTGCTTACAGCAGATAGTGTTATTGCCTCATCTTCAGGAGAGATTCTTAGAAAACCCAAAAATAGAGATGATGCAAGACGAATATTAGAGATTCAAAGTGGTTCAAAAATAGTGATACTCTCTGCTATGAACTACAAAACAAAAAATATATATTTCTCTGATACCTCTGCCACCTACTACCACTTTGCCCCCTTTGAAAAAGATGACCTAGAAGCCTACCTAGAAAGTAACCTCTGGCAAGGCAAAGCAGGAGGATGTATGGTTGAGGGATTTTGCAAAAAATATATCTTAGAGGTGCAAGGATATGAGAGTACTGCTATGGGATTACAAGTAGAGAAGTTATTACCATGGATTTAGAAAAAAATGATAAGAAGAAGATATATGAAATTAATAAAAATGATGATATTTATAGTGCCAATTTTACTCCAAGCACACTCTGGTGCTTTGGCAAATGCTTCAGGTGCTGAACTGGGATTTCTTTTTTTTATACCTATACTTGTCTTTTTTTTCTTTTTGAGAATATTCTTGAATACCACGCCTATTATTTTCGCTTTGTTAGCTATTTTAGGTGTCTTATTTATTATAATACAAATAGGATCCTATAAAGATAGGCATACACCAAAACCACGACATACTTATCAGCGACCATATACTTATGGAGTCTATGATGGCAACCAAACAGCATATGGTACAAGTGAGAAGAACCTCTCTTCTAGCTCAAACATGACTGATTATTATCGTAAGAAATTTAAGTCACTTGTGAAATTTGAAATGTATGATAATAGTATATATGATAATGAAAAAATTAATTATCATAATCCTATTGTATTGATAGACACAAAAAATAAATTACTAAGACTCTATGAAAAAGGTCGAGATAAAGCACTGTTTAAAACATTCAAAGTAAGAGATAGACCAAAATTAGCAGTCTATGATAAAAATGATGACAAGATATATGCTGTATTTGATAATCTCAAAGGAGTTTATATTCTAAATAATATACGCAAAGAGGAGTATGTAAAAATTCAAAAACAAGTTGCACACACTATTAATATTCTCTCTCAACCTTGGTGGAGAAGTCCTAAGTATAAGAGCTTGAATATTCCAAAAAATGACACAAAAAAGCTTGAAAAATTTCTTTCTAAGCACTCATATAGAGGGTATATTTATCAAGTAAAAGTGATAGGAGATAGAGCAAGTGTAGTTTTAACACTTGAAAAGAACAAAAACTTTAAGTTAAAGTTTCTTCTTAAAAAACAAGAACATTGGAGGATTAAGAATATTTTTTATGGAGACTTATGGAAATCTAAAGTGAATGGTACAGAAGATACTCTACAAAGTATAGATATAGAACCATACTTAAATAAATCTACAGAGTTCTATTATCAGGAACTAAAAAGATATATAGAGCAGTTTACCAAAGAATCTTCTAAGTACGCCATATTTGAATCTCGTATTAAGTATGGACTTGCCCTAAAGTGTATAGAACAAAACCTTAGCAAAGAGGATGATATTTGGAATATTACAGCAAACTTGAGAGTATCAGCACTTAATAGTATCACATCAAATGCATCTATCAAAAAACAATACCAAGATAATATTGACTACCTCTATAGCAATGACAAATATTATGATTTTGACCTTGTGGAGAAGATGAGCAACTATACTGTAGAGGATGCTAGTGATAATGCTTGTCAAAAAAATATGAGTACAACGCAAATGTATGACCTCTTTATGGATCGATATATCAAAGCGTATGAGCGTCGAATAAAACATGCTTATGATGAACAAAAAATACTTAAGGTATGGCATCGTGAAATAGTAAAAGGTTATAGTGTTTATTTTGATAAAAGAGAAACAATCAAAAAAAAGCAACAAGAGATACAAAGAATAAAGAATCAAAAGATACAACAAGAGAGAGAAAAAGTTCAAAGAGTAAAGCGTAAAAAAAGAGCTTTAATATATGAAGAAGAGAAAAAACAGAGAAATCATAAAAAATTTTTAGAATTAAGAAGAAAGATTAAAGAGGGAATAAGTGATAGAGAAAAAAGTCAACTTTTATATATGAGTATTTATGATGAAAATTTACAGGCAATTGATTTTTTATTGAAAAATGGAGTAGATATGTATAGATGGAAAATACCTAAATTCTATACACCGTTTACTAGTGCATTTGATCAAAGTAAAGCAATAGAAATAACAAAGATATTTTTGAGATATAATGTAGATGTCAATTGGCGATATGGAATGAGTGAAACCCCTCTAACCCTAGCAGCTAAAGGTTGTAGAAATCCTAAGCTTGTTAAATTATTATTAGATAATGGTGCCGATCCTTATGTAGTTGATGAGTTTGGATTTAATACTGTAAATGGATTATTTAGATACTGTAAGAAAAATAGTAATTATAATGAAATTATGAAAATGTTACAGGGGATTCCAAAAGATAAATTGGATTGAGTTGCACAATTATAGTTTTTCAGTCATAATTATGAAATTCAGGTTCAAAATATATTATAAAAATTTGGAGCATGAAGAGTTTTAATCTAAAAGAGGAGTGTGCTATGTACCAAAAAATCTATGGCTCTATGATGGGAACAGCTCTTGGAGATAGTATAGGACTGCCTTTTGAGGCTCTCTCTCGTCAAAAGATAGAGAGAAAAAATCCCAAATTTCTCTCTCAGTCTCTACTGTTTGGAAAAGGGATGTTCTCTGATGATACAGAACAGACAGTTGCAGTAGCTCAGACACTTATAGAGAGTTATGATGATTTAGAGCTATTTCAAAAAGGGATGCGAAAGCGGTTACAACTATGGCTTTTGGCTCTTCCCGCAGGACTAGGGTTTGCTACAATGAAAGCAATAAGTAAATCTTTTTTTGTCCAAGATGCAGGAGTATTTTCAGCAGGGAATGCTCCTGCTATGCGGTCAGCTCTTTTGGGTTTGTGTTTTGGAGCTGATAATTCAAAACTACAGAGCTTTGTCCATGCCAATACGCTACTTACCCACACAGACCCCAAAGCATACTATGGAGCCTTAGCCGTAGCCAAAGCAACTTACCTCTCTTCTCTTAACCAACAAGATAAGTTTTTTATAGAGATGAAAACCCTTATAGAAGATAGAGAATTTAGAGCTATTTTGCAAAGTATAGAAGAGAATCTCTCTATCTCAACTACTGATTATGCTCTTAAATTAGGTTTTGAAAGAGGAGTAGGTGGCTATATCTATCAAACTCTCCCCATTGCTCTACATGCATGGCTACGAAACCAACATGATCTAAAAAATGCTATCATAGATGTAATACTCTGCGGAGGAGATACTGATACAACAGGAGCAATAGTAGGCTCTATAGTAGGAGCCAATAATCAAACTACTCTACCCAAAGAGTGGAGTGAGGGCATCATAGATTATCCCATTAGTGTTAAATTTATAGAAGAAAATGCCAAAATGCTTACTCAAGTTATTCAAGAGCAAAAAACAAGCAAAGCCCCATCAACATGGTGGCTTTTGACACTAATGAGGAATATTTTGTTTTTGATAACGGTTTTGCTAGTGAGTATTACTCGGCAATTTTAAGAGATAAGAGTTTTTTACTAATATATGTTATACATGGCTTCCTGCTACAAACCCACTAGAAAAAGCCCATTGGAGATTATATCCTCCACAGGGTCCATCCAAATCTAATACTTCACCACAAAAATAGAGACCATTTAGTTTTTTACTCTGCATGGTTTTTGGATCTATCTCTTTGAGGCTAATACCACCACGAGTAATCATAGCCATTGTAAATCCATCATGACCTGTGACTGTAAGAGGAGTCCAAGCCAAGAGAGATATAAGTTTGTCTCGTACTATGCCTGAGAGTTTACTTAATGCTATGTCTGGATTGGCATTTGCTAGATGGCATAACTCTAGGCTAAGTGCTTGTGGGAGTAGTGTTTGTACTAAAGAGAGAGTAGTGTGTGTAGGGGTTTTAGCTAGTTGCACTTTGAAGTGTTGGCGTATCTGCTCTTCATTTAAGCCTTTGGTTAGATTCATACGCATTGGGACTTCACCAAATTTATCTATTAGTGGTGTAATCTCTCGTGAAAAATCCAAAACCACAGGACCTCTAATTCCATTTTTGGTAAATATTAAATCACCTATGGCAGAGAGTTTTTTGTATTTTTTAAGGTCTACACAGAGTTTTACTTTGGCTATTGTATCTGCGGTACAAGAGGCTACCCATGACTCTTTTGTTTGCAGAGGCATCATAGCAGGGTAGAGTTTTTTGATGCTATGTCCTACCTCTTTGGCTAATTCATATCCATCACCTTCAGCTCCTAAAGTAGGATAGCCCATACCACCAGTAGCAATAATCACTTTGGAGGTTTTAAAGCTATGAGTAGAGCTTTGAACGCCTATGATACTCGTTCCATTATGCTCTAGGTTTGTTACTTTTTGCTTGCAGAGTATCTCTACCCCAATATTTTGCATCTCTTGTTCTAGGGCAGATATAATAAATTTGGAATTATGTCCCACAGGAAAAATGCGAAAGCCATCAGGTGCATCTGTTGTAACACCAATGGAGTCAAAAAATTCTATAAGTTTATGATGGTCTAATAAATCAAGAGCGTAACTCATAAACCGTCCATCGCGTCCAAAGTGTTGCATAAATACCTCATTAGAGAGAGTATTAGAGAGGTTACAGCGTCCACCACCAGTGGCTTTGAGTTTTGCACCAATTTTTGGAAGTTTTTCTAGCAAAAGTACACTATTACCTGCTCTAGCTGAAATAATTGCAGACATCATGCCACCTGCACCTGCTCCAACAACAATGGTATCAAAGTTTAATCTATCTATACTAAGCCTTTTAATCTAAAATCAAATTTTAAAGCATCTGCATGGCAGACATCTACACATCTTCCACACAAGGTACAATCTGCTCCTGTGATATATTCATGTGTTATATTTTTCTCTTCTCTTTGTTTATCATATTTAGCCTTAGTAATTTCTAAAACTTGATTTTCAAAACAGACATCATGACAAACCATACAGCTATCACAATTATCATTCCACTCTATGCGTAATGCACTTACTTTGCCTATCATACCATAAGTTGTACCTATAGGACAAATATAACTACACCATGCACGCCTAGAATAGAACACCTCTATAGCAAATACCACTGCTACCCACACAAGAGCTACAGACCACCCATAGGCTATCATACGGCTTAGTATCCCAACTACACTGATTGTCTCAAAAACAATATAGCCACTGATAAATGCCATAAGTAAAAAACCAATCCAAAAGATATATTTTACACGGTAATCAAATTTACGAGATTTAATAATCTTTTTTTTAACAAGCGTATTATGTAGTTTTTCTCCGTATTCACTTAAAATCCCATAAGGGCAAACCCATGCACAGTAGCTTCTACCACCCATTATCATGTAAACCAAAACTATGGTACTTACACCTATAATAATATTAATAGGAATATGATTCGTGGCTAAAAAAACTTCTATTGTACTAAAGGGGTCAATAAGGTGAAAGCCTAAAAATCTAGAGCCGTTGAGTGTGCCTTCTAATACTTGTAAATCAATAAAAAATGATAAGAAGAAGAGAAGATGAATAGCTATTACCAATATCCATCGTTTCATTCTATAGCTAAATTTTTTTTTGCCCTCTTCTGAAGTAGCCCAAAAAGTTGACCAAAATGATGTGTTTTTAATCGTCTCTCTATTATTGTACTTATCCATTACTTAACCTTTTGGATTATTGCGCTTTTTTTGCATCTGCTCTTGCTGGAAATTCACCAATCTCTTTAGCAAATCGTTGTAAATCTTCATCTTTTAAGCTAAGTAAGAGACCTTTCATAATCATGTTTTCTCTTCTTCCTGCTTTGAAATCTGCTAAATCTTTGTAAATTTTAGCTTCACTTTGACCAAATAGTTTTGAACCCATTAAGGCTTTACCATTTTGTTCTCCTGAGCCATTCACACCATGACATGAAGCACATTTACTTTTATACTCATGGCTTACTTTGAATGCTCCTGAGTTTCCTGCTTTGTCTCTAAGGGCAGAGAGCTTATCCATCTCTTTATCTCTATCATCTTTTTCATTAATAGTTTTACTTTGTGTAGTATTAGCTGTTGATTTATCATCAAAATCTTCAATTACTTTGCCTAGCTCACCACCTTGGTATGCACCACCACCCATAAAAGTAACTCCCATAAGTCCTAGTATAGCCAGAGTTAGAATGGCTACTATTATATTTTTCATTATTGTTTCCTTGCTTCTTTTATTTCTTGATTAAATGCATAAATTTCATCTGCTATTTCTCGAATCTCATCATCACTCATCATACGGATTAAGTCATCCATTAATACATTTTGTTTTTTGCCACTTTTAAAATCAGCTATAGCAGTAAATATCTCATTAGAGTTTTTGTCCAAAAGTGATGGACCAATCACACCATTAGCATAATCATTATGACATGCCGAACATTTAATAATAAATTTTTTACTAAGTTTTTTCACAAGCAGTGAAATCTCTACCTCTTCATAAGGGCTTCGTACATTCATATTTGCTTCTATACTTGTTCTTGGTTTTGTTCTAACAGAGGCATCTTTGTTGGCAGGTTTACTATTACTATCATATTCACTTTTAATGTTATAGTCATAATAGTACTTGTCTTTATGTTTACTTGCATCAACTATTTCTTTGGTTTGTACTTTTATCTCTTTTGCATTATCATTTTGGATAATTTCAATTTTGGGTGTATTTGGAGTTGTTGCCTCTTTGGCAATTTCTATATTAGAGGATTTTTCATCATCATTACACCCACCTACTATCAATATGGCACTACTAAGTGCTAGAGTAGTTAATAATTTTTTTGTCATGACTGTTTTCCTTTTTCATACTCCAAAGCATAAGTTGCTCTGGGTTTTATTATTATAGATGCTTGTGTGGTAGGGCATACATCTTCACAGGCTCCACAGCCAATACATCCATCATAAATCTCTGGTCTCTTTCCACCTTGGGCATCAGGAACCATAGCTATGGCACTAAGAGGATTGGGTATAGGACACATATCTGCACAGAGTGTACACTGTTTCCCTGCAAAACTATCTAATTTTGCTAGTAAGTCAAGCTCTAATTGTGTTACATTTTGTACAGTATCTGTAAAGCGGTGCATTTTTGTATTAAAGCCCTTAGGAATAGCCGTATTACTCATAGCAAGACAAGTATCAGGAAATTCTAATACAGCAATACCTATAGCAATATCTTCGGCCTTTTCACAAGAGTGATCTAATGCTCCTGTAGGACAGGCCAATACACACGGTACAGCATCACACGCATAACACCCTCTAATAGAGGCATCTATATATGGTGTTCCTATGCCATGACCTTTGCCCCAATCAGCTAACTCTATAGAGTGATAAGGACAAACTTGCAAGCATTGACCACATTTGATACAAAGACCCAAGAACTCTTTTTCTTCTACAGCTCCAGGAGGGCGTAAACGCAACTCATCTCCTGCCAGATAAGGGCTAATACCAACGCCACCAGCCATTACAAGTCCTAAAACTCCTAGGGTCGAGTATTGTATAAATTTTCGTCTATCTGTTTGTACTTTTGCCATACTATAACCTCACTTTTGGCTTTTGATCTTCAAGTAAAAATATTGGCTCAGAAAAGGGTGCGAGTTTTGCCAGAAAATTAAGAAGTGAAATTACAGGAGATCCATAAAAAAATTTAACATCAGGATTATAGACCCATAATTGGTCTGCATATTGATATACTTTATGTGGTGTATCACCAATATTATCTCTATTTTTATCAAATCCAGCGTAGTTGTCCCAATAGTTTCCCACTATCTCATTCTCATTCGTTTTGCTTCCTCTACTGTCATTTACAATATCTTCTATATTGCCTAATATTTTATTCCCTTTGATTATATTATTTTCACTCAGTGAATGAAAGTGTAGAGCTTCTGCATTATATAATATGTTATTATTTTCAATCCAATTGTGTGTATCAGGCTCAAAGGGAGATCTATCTATGTATATACCTTGTGCACAGTATAAAACAGTATTATTTTTGAGTGTAAAATTTGATACATCCTTCATTCCAATACCCATACCTGTAGCACCTAAAGAGCTTTTGACCACATTTCCTGTAGCAATAGTATCTTTGGAGTACATAAAAAAGATACCTACAGAGTTATATTGATAGGTATTATTTTTTACAATATTTTTGCCTGCATACATAAAATGAAGAGAGTATCTATTATGCTCACCAAAGTTCTCTTCTATAGTATTTCCATGAGAATACCATACAACCATATCACGAGATTTAACAAGAGAGTTTTTGCGTATAATATTATCATTACTATACCATAATCGCAATCCATCACCACGAAGACCTAGTTCAAAATCTTTGGAACTAATATAATTGTTATTGATAAGAGAGTTGTTTGTCATCTGCATATCAATACCAAAAAGACAATCATCAATAATACAATCACTCACTTCACATTGCTTAGAATTAGTTATGAGTATTCCCGCATCAAGTGTATGTGTCATCTCTCCACTATTGATAATACGAAGGTTTTTAAGTGTCACAAAAGAACTCTCTATAGTAATGACTGTACCATTATTCTCTCCATCAATAACAACGCCTTTGGAGTTTCCTATGATAGTAAGTGGTTTTTTGATAATAATACTGCCTTTATAGACTCCTGTAGGAAGCTTAAGTATAGACCCACTTGGAGCAGAGTCTATAGCCTCTTGGAGTACATTGGCATATAAGAAATTAAAGAATAGAAGATACAAGATAAAAAATATTTTTAACAACCTCACTCCTTCTTATTGTTCACTCTCTCGAATGGCTTTTTGTTTGGCAAAAAATGCAAGAAGACTCAAAAGACTAATAGCAAGTATCAAATAAAATCCAATTGTTGGATAAGAGTGCGTTGTAAATTGTGCAATTTTACCATCTCCAAATACTGTTGGCATAAAGGGTTTAATCTTGAATGCACCCCAATTATGAAGATTATGTCCAAACCAATAGAGCCAGTAGGCATAATCAGCAATAAATAGCAAAGGCAAAGAAGCAGGAACAAGCATAATATAACTCAATACCTTATGGTTATATGCAATAAAATAGATAATAAAAAGTGAGAGTAATAAAAGAGCATAAATACCTACTTCTCGTTCTAATTGACCACCAACCCACATAGGATCCATACCTACATAGTGATTAATAGTATTCATCTCATGCACCTCTCCACTAAAACCATCAAAATGAAAAAATACAGGTATTCCCTCTGGAAATGCCTCTTTTGGATAGTTAGGTGCTTCAAGTGATACTGCCCATATTGGCAAAGATGCCACACCTATTTCAGAGCCTGTATCAATCATCTCTTCTAAGTTATTATGAGCTTCTTTTGGTACGCTAACACTCTTATATCTACCTTGATTATAAAGATTCCAGCTTTTGATAGCCAAAGAAGAGATTTCCTCTCCTTTACCATTATCTATTTTGTTTAGTGTCCCATGAAATGTAATCATAGGGAGGGTAAATGCTAGAGTCATAATAATAAGTGCCAACGAAGCAAATATCTTTGCTTTCATAAAACTTGGATGCATTTTTTATTTCCTTTTAAATTAAATCTTTTTTATAATAACACAGAAAAGTATAATATAGATTTGCACAAATAAATATGATATAGGTCAAGTGGGGATTAATGGGGTTAATTATTTTTATAGCACTATAACTTGGAGTGTTATAGCTTTTTGCTACAGATGAACTTATATTGTAAAACTTTATACTTCTTCACTTTAAGCAAAATAATAATGCATCAGAGTAAAATAATAATCAAAAAGGTTTAACTTTGAATCAAAGAGCGATAGAAGTTTTGCTTCACACTCCCCCTTCTTTTATGGCGTATAGAGAAGTCCTAGAGAGCTTTATATCAAAGATAAATGAGCATATTCAAATTACTGATACCCTCTCTCCTGATACTGATATTGTCATCTCTCTTATCTCCAAAACACTAGGAGCAGAGGACGAAAATTATTATAATAACTATAGCAAACGAAATATTCAATCTATCTTTTACTATTTTGAAGATATATCACTTGATATTGATGACTTTAACGAAGAGGTCTTTAAACGCATTGCATTTAAGGAAAAAGTGAGTCACGAATACACTATCGCAAACTCTTTTAAGACTATAGAAGAGATAAACAACACTTTAGAGGGCTATCTCAAAGAGTCTATAGAAGATGTCTTAAATCGTACAAACTACAGTAAAATCAACTCTTCTGTAATGGGCAGAAGCAAGGGTAATAAGTTTTATGACAATGACAATAATCTAAAAAAAGTAGATAACTTTTTGCGAAGAGGCAAGAGAGTATCACTTATCAATGGTTTGGGAGGCGTGGGAAAAACTACTCTAGCTATTGAGTATGCCAAAGATGCCTTAGATAATGAAGTTTATGATTATCTTATTTGGTTTGATATTGAAAAAGGTATAGATAATGAGATTAGAACTTTTGCGATAAAGTTTTTGCTTTCAGATTTAGAAGAGGGTAAAGAGGCATTAGACTATTACAAAAGAGTGTTTGAAAAGTTTATAGAAAACTATCCAAACTCTTTGATTGTCTTGGATAATTACGCACATAGCCCTAGCTATCAAGAGGGATTACAGCAGTTTTTGAGACAATTTAGCTCTACGGATATTATCATCACTTCTAGAGAAGACATATCTAAAATAGCAGAGATTAAACCTATTGAACTCGATGTATTTCAAAATCTTGATGATGCATTAGAGATGTTTAACCGCAACTCTCAAAGAAACTACTCTAAAAGCGAAGAGCAGTCTATCAAAGAGATTATTCACTACCTTGGTAATCTCCCTTTAGCCCTAGAGATAACAGCAAATTTCTTGGATGATAGCAATATGAAGATAGAAGAGTATCTACAAGCCCTAAAAGAAGAGGGCTTAAAACTCTTTGATAAAATCTCAGACTATCAACCCAAAAATCATTTAGAAGGGTTGGTAGCTACGCTCAAAATAAATGCCAAAATCACCGATAATGAAGAGTCCCTGAAACTCCTCAAAGCCTTTGCCCTTCTCTCTCCTGAACCGATAAACAGAGAGCTTATAGAAACCTATCTTGTCAAAGAATTAGATATATCAGAATTTAATAAAACAGTATCTTTAAGAGATTTAGAAAAGTTCTCTTATATCAAACTATCAAATAACAACTATACTATGCACAGACTTATCCAAGAATCTATTAGAGAAGAGTTTTTTACTTCTAATCAAGAGGAACAAAAAGAGACACTTACACAAATATCATCTGTTATATTTGATTGGTTTGTGGATAGTTTTAATGATAATAAATATGGGAAATACTTTAATCAAAGTGCTAAAAATATTGAGTATATATTGGAAACATGGGAACATGTCATCTCTGATAAAGCAAAAATATATTTATATACTTGTTTATCAGCTTATGTGGAGACTACTATTCCTAAACCTAAAGATATTTTATTGTATATAGAAAAAGCTATGGAGTTAGAAAAAACTACAAAGATAGAGGATAGAAAAAAATTTATTGTTTATAAACAATATGGACAAGCATTAGAGTTGAATAGTAGATATGAAGATGCTCATAAATCTTATAATATGGCTTTAGAGTTTGTAGAAGAAGATAGTATTGAGATGGCAAATATTTATTCTAGTATCGGTGGAGTTTATCATAGTCAAGAAAACTATAAAGATGCATTAGTATATTATCAAAAAGATTTAAATATTACATTACAAACGAGAGGAGAAAATCATCCTGATACGGCTACTACTTATAATAATATCGGTCTAGTTTATGGTAATCAAAAAAAATATAAACAAGCATTAGACTTCTTTCAAAAATCTTTAGATATTAAACTAGAAACGATAGGAGTAAATCATCCTGATACAGCTACTACTTATTATAATATAGGATTAACTCATAAATACTTAAAAGAGTGTAAAAGAGCTAAAGAGAGCTTACAAAAAGCCTTAGATATAAGATTAAATTTAGAAATAGATAAGCATATATTAGAGTTGCAAAGAAATATAAAAGAGATAGAGAAAAATATCCAAAAAGAAAAGAAATTACAACATAATAAAAGAGGTAGATATTGTAAAGATGCTTAAAACAATAATTATACCCAAAGCCTTAGATTTTGCGAGAGATGAGATTGAAGATATTAGCGTTATTTATTTGGATGATGAAGAGTTAGAAGAACAAATCCAAAAGAGTGATATTATAATCGTGGTGATAGATAAAGATATAGAGAACTTCACACAAAAGGTGTATGAACGAATAGATAAAGAGTTTGTATCTGTTTATTTTAAAAATATAGAGATTAATAGTCTTTTAGTTAGTGAATTTAAAGCTATTAAAGAGGTTCAAGCACTTAAAAAAGTTATCTCTGAATATAGTGTTTTTGATATAGAAGTATTGAAAAAAGATTTAGAAAATAAAACAGTTGAAAAAGAGAAATCTTTGAAGATAGAGTTGGAGACAACTTATCTCAATGCTATTAAAATCAAAGAGTATTTCTCTATCAACGATATGGAAATAGATGAGTTAAACGCTAATAAAGAGATTTATTTTGTGGGTGAAAATGGCGATGGGAAGACGGTACTGCTTCAAGCTATAGCTTTGGCTCTAAAGGGTGATGAGTACGAAATATTGGCAGAGGATTATATAAAAAACATAAAAAAAGGTATGCAACTCTCCACAAAAGATAGTATATATCCTGATGCGTATAAAAAATATAAAAAAGTTCAAAATCTTTTTGCTTATGGAATCAATAGAAACAAGATAAGTTTTAATGTAGAAGAGACTAAAATAACAAGCTACTCAGGACTCTTTGATACTCCTAGCATCTATAAAACAACACTTCTAAGAGATGCTGAAAAGTTTTTAGAACAAGATACACCATTGGTAAATAAATTTAAAGAACAGATGAGTTTTTTGATGGATGAGAAATTTCAAATTACTAAAACAGAAAAAGGTTTACAATATGGAGATATTGAACAGTTCTCTATGTTGTCAGAGGGATACAAAACAACTCTGATCTGGCTCTCTGATTTACTTTCACGAATGATAGAAAATCAACCTGAAATTACAAAGCTAGAAGACTTTAAAGCCATAGTTTTAATTGATGAGGTAGATTTATATTTGCATCCAAAATGGAAGTATGATTTTATGTATAAGCTTAGAAAAATATTTCCAAAAATTCAGTTTATAATGACTACTCATAGCTTAGTTACAATTTTGGGTGCTAGTGAGGATGCTATTTTTTATAAGGTTTATAAAGAGAATGGGGATACAAAGGTAAGTGAGAAGATAGATGATATTTCTTATTATACTTCTGATATATTGATGAGTTCTCCACTCTTTAATCTTCAAAGTATTACATCAAGAAGTTATAACGATAGGTTAAGTAATGATGATTATGTCTATAATAGAATTCATAAAAAAGTCAAAGAGAGATTGGCAAATAGAAGTATTGTTCAAGATGATGAGGTAGATAATTGGCTTGATGAAGAGTTTGAATTAGAGTTTGGTAAAGAATTTGGAGAGTAGTTATGGTAAAGTATATTAAAAATACTTCTCTTTTACATTTGGTAGATGAAAAGAGAGTAGAGGCTTTTCGTAAAGATGTAAAAAATCAAAAATATTCAGATACCAATAGTCTTTATAAATGTAAATATCAAGAAGAGGGTATCAAATATTTTCCTGTAAAAGATGCTTTAAATACTATGTATAAAAATAAATGTGCCTATTGTGAGACACAAATAAACAGAACAAGTACAAATATAGAGCATTACAGACCTAAGAGTATCTACTATGCTTTGGCTTATAGTTGGAGTAATCTATTGCCTATGTGTAATAGTAAAAAATCCAATCGTTTTGATATTGTCAATCAGCGAGTTTGTTATAATGGTGAAACTTTGCAAGAGTTACAATATATTACAAAAAAGTATAATAAATTAGAAAAACCAAATTTTATACATCCTGAATTTGATAGCTATGAACATCTGTTTAGATTTAATACTAAGGGTGAGATTGTAGTTTATAAAAATATTTTAAATAGTGATAAAATGATTTATACCATAACTCATAGTGATTTAAATCATCATAATTTACTTAAAAGAAGAGCTAAAGTATTGGAAAGTTTTATCAAAATGAGAAATAATCTCTTTGATTATTATGAGATGGTTATAGAAACTCAAAACAAAGATAAATTTATTAAATTTAAAAAGAATATTCAAGAAGAGATAAAAATATTTTTTAATGATGAAAATGAATTTATAGCCGTCCGAAAATATATCATCAAGAGATTACGATTTTTTTTAGCGAAGCTTGATAAAAAGTTTGTGATGTTCTTTAATGGATATTTACAAAAATATATTAGAACTATTGAGGTTTATAGGTAGAGTTAGAATTATTATTTCTATTTTTCTAAATAATATTAACAATTTAAATTATGACTGTACTATATAAGCATAGAACTCAAACTCCCAACTATCAAAATTTATGCTACACTTCCAAAAATTTAAAATGAGGTACAATGCGACAAAAAATTAAGAATATGGATAGGGGTATACTTTTGATGCTCTTAGCCTCTTTGAGTTTTGCTATGATGGGTGGATTTGCTAAGGTTTTGACAGATGCTTTGCCTCCTGTGGAAATTACATTTTTTCGTAATATAGCAGGAGTGATATTAGTAGGGGTTACACTGTGGAAAGTTCCACTAAAACAAAAAGGTGGGAAGCCATTTTTATTACTCTTTCGTGGGACTATGGGGTTTTTGGCACTTTTGGCGTATTTTTATATTATGGCTTATATTCCTTTGGGTGAGGCTGTTACATACAACAAAACATCACCAATTTTTGTAGCTATATTTGCTTATCTATTTTTGGATGAGAAATTACCCAAAAGTGCATTACTTGCTATATTAGTAGGTTTTTTAGGAATTATTCTTGTGGCAAAGCCTGATGGATTTGCTTTGGATAAGTATGATATGCTTGGAATATTCTCTGGTATTGGTGCAGCTTTGGCATATACTTCTATTCGTGAATTACGCAAATATTATGATACTCGTGCTATTGTTCTTTCGTTTATGGGCATGGGGACTTTAGGGCCTGTCGTGTTGATGCTTTTGGCTCCATTTGTGGGTGGGAGTAGTACAGATATTCTTTTTGCTCCTTTTGTAATGCCTGTAGGAAATGAGTGGTTTATGATACTAGCAGTAGGTATTTTTGCTACTATATCTCAGGTCTTGATGACTAAAGCTTATGAGCTTACAAAAGCAGGTATCGTAGGGACTATCTCATACTCTAATATTATATTTGCTGTTATTATTGGTGTGATGCTTGGAGACCCTATACCTGATATTTGGACTTTTTTGGGTATACTTTTGGTTATTATTGCAGGGTTATTAGTGGCTCTACCTAAGGCAAAATAGCATATAGTAATCAGGAGAAAAAATGAGGGTTGGAGATACTTTTCTTTTTGGTTATGGGAGTCATGGACATTTTATTGCTTATGGTCTCAAAGCTGAAAAGTGCCAACTTACAATTATAGAATCTAATAAAAATAGTTATCAACTAGCCAAAAATCAAGGCTACAAAGATGTATTACTTATAGATGTTACAAGTGATACCCAACTCTCTAGGCTCTCTATTAAGCAAGATGATATAATTATCTGTGTTATGGAAGATGAACACCTAAATGTATTTTTAACACTTTCTCTAAGGGCTCTTTATCCCTCTTGTACTATTTATGCTATCTCTAACTCTATTGATACAAGCCAAAAGCTTAAAATGGCAGGAGCTAATAGGGTTATTGATTTGTATGAAGTGAGTGCCAAACGAATCTCTAACTTACTTAAAAAACCTATAGCTACAAAGCTTTTAGATAGCTTTTTGTCTCATCCTCATGGTATTAGTTTCAAAGAGATTACTCTGCCTAAACATTCTCTTTTGATAGGACGATTGGCTGATACTATAGAGTATAAGTTATATGGAGTGCTTCTTGTGGGGGTTGTAGTATTTGCTACAGGGGAGTTTGCGTTTGTAACCCATGGTATTGTTGCTCCATTACAAAGAGATGATATACTTGTTTGTATAGGTGATGCAGAGGATTTGGAGCAGTTTGAAGAGAAAATATTAAAAAAAGAGGAGATAGAATGAGATTAGCAATTATTGGAGCAGGAAAATGGGGAGAGGCACTCTATCATGCCTATAGTAAAAACAATGATGTAGTAATATCTTCAAGAACGCCTCGTGATATAGAAAATTTTGTAAGCTTAGAAGAGGCTATGAGTAGAGAATATATTATTATGGCAATCCCTGCTCAAAGTGTGAGAGAATGGCTCAAAGAACATTATGAAGAGAAAGGGCAAAAGATACTTGTGGCTGCAAAAGGAATTGAGACAAGTACAGGAGCATTTTTGAATGATATTTATGGAGCATTTTTACCTTGTGATAGATTAGCCTATATATCAGGACCCTCTTTTGCCACAGAGGTGAAAGAGTCTTTGCCTACAGCTTTGATTATTAGCTCAACCAATATGGAATTAGCTCAATATTTTGCAGATGGACTCCCCTCATTTATCAAAGGCTATGTTGATGATGATGTGATTGGTGCAGAGGTTTCAGGAGCATACAAAAATGTTATAGCTATAGCAGGTGGTGTAACAGATGGATTGGGATTAGGCAATAATGCACGGGCTGCTCTTATCTCTAGGGGACTTGTAGAGATGAGCCGTTTTGGTCAACACTATGGAGCAAGAGCAGAGACATTTTTGTCATTAGGTGGTGCAGGAGATCTTTTTTTGACAGCAAGTTCAAAACTCTCACGAAACTATCGCGTAGGTTTAGGTTTGGCAGAAGGTAAAAGTATAGAAAATATTCTCTTAGAGTTAGGAGAAGTTGCAGAGGGGATTCCTACAACCAAAGCTTTGTATACTATAGCCAAAAAAGAAAATCTCTATCTTCCTATAGCCCAAGAAGTATATAAAATGATAGAAGAGAAGAAGAATCCAGTAGAGAGTCTGAAAGATTTGTTAGGGATAAAATAATCAAATCCTATACCAAACTTAGCTAAAATATCACCCATATTTAAAACAAAGTAGTTTAATGATGAAAGTAGTGACAGGCGTAGTAGGAAATGATATTCATGTAGTTGCCAATAGATTGATTGATATATCCCTCCAAGAGAGAGGATTTGAGGTCTTTAACTTAGGGGTAAATACCTATCTTGAAGAGTTTATGGATGCTGTTATTGAGACTGATGCGGATGTGTTGCTTATCTCATCGCTCAATGGTGAAGCAGAGGGATGGTGTCGTGATTTGCGTATTCTTAAAGATCAGTATGACTTTAGAGATGTTGTCTTTATGATAGGTGGAAATCTTGTAGTAGGTGAGGTAACAGCCCAAGAGATAGTCCCTCGATTTAAAGGATATGGATTTGATCTGGTCTTTCATCAAGTAGATCTCAATGAGGGACTTGACCAACTAGAAGAACTCTTAAAGGAAAAAAAATGAGTCTACTACAAAGAGAACGAGAGATTATAGTTGGAAATGAGTATATAGACCGTTTTGATTTTGATGAGGTCAAAGAGTTTATTACAGGGGCGAGTAAAGACCTTTTTATCTCTCATAGATTTAAGCACTCTCAAGAGATGCTCGTTCAGCCTCGTGGAGGGTTTCCTACTTATGATAAAGTATTTCAACTCTATAAAGAGTTTAAAGATGCCAATGTAGATGTACTTCCACTTACTATAGACTCTAACACACGACTCAATGACTATGCAACAGCTAAAAAGATGCTAGCTCTCTCCGAAGAGAATGATACAGATATGCTTAATGGTTATCCTTTGGTAAATCATGGATACCGAACAACACGCAAGATGATTACGCACTATAATACCCCTGTAAGTTTGCGTCATGGAACACCTGATGCTAGGCTTTTGGTAGAGATGGCATTAGCTTCTGGTATATTTGAGATAGAAGGAGGTCCTATTACTTATCTCTTGCCATACTCCAAAAACTTTCCTATGGATAAGGCATTTTTGTATTGGAAATATGTAGAGCGAGTCTGTGCCTCTTATTCCAAACTCAATGAGCCTATCAATCGTGAATCTTTTGGACCTCTTTCTGCTACGCTTCAGCCTCCTGCCATTGTGCTTGTGATACAAATTTTAGAGATGCTACTTTCTCTAGAAGAGGGGGTAAAATCTTTTTCGGTGAGTTTTTCTCAGACGGGCTCTATGACCCAAGATATTGTCTCTTCAAATGTTATCAAAAAGCTCTCTCGTCATTATGCAGATAAGTTTGGACATACAGATGCCTCAATTAACTTAGTATACCATCAGTGGATGGGAGCTTTTCCTTATAATAGAGAGTATTCAGATTCACTTATCAACACTTCTACTGTGATTGCTGCCATGGTTGGAGCAGATAAAATTATTACCAAAACTCGTAATGAGGCATTTGGTATCCCAACCAAAGAGGCAAATGCCTTGGCTGTAGCAAATGTAAAGTATACGCTAGGAATGCTCAAAGGTCTTCCAAAAGTAAGTGATGAAGAAGAAGAAGAGAACCTCACAAGAGAAGTGCATGAAATATTAGAAGCAGTCTTTAATGATGGAGCAGATACGATGTGGAGACAGGTATTTAACTCTATTAAAAAAGGGTATATAGATATACCATTCTCTCCACATATTATTAATGCAAATCAAGTAATTACTATTCGAGACAAACAGAGCAATATCCGTATACTCAAAAAAGGAAATCTTCCTATTTCTGATAGAAGTTTTGCTTATGAAAAATCTAAGATAAATCTTCCAGAGGGTTCTAGGGTTGTGGATAAAATTATACAAGATATAGGTATTATGCTCTAAAATGATACAATAAGAAAAAATAATAATTATAGAAGGAATATAGAATGGGTAGAGCGTTTGAATATCGTAAAGCAGCAAAAATGAAACGATGGGGAACAATGTCAAGAATTTTCCCAAAATTAGGTAAAATTATCACAATGGCAGCCAAAGATGGTGGTGATGACCCAGAGATGAATCCCAAGCTTCGTACGGCTATTCTCAATGCTAAAGCACAGAATATGCCAAAAGACAATATTGAAGCAGCTATCAAAAGAGCCACAGGCAAAGATGCATCAGACATCAAAGAGACAAGTTATGAAGCCAAAGGACCTCATGGTGTTTTGCTCTTTATAGACTGTGCTACAGATAATAATACACGCACCGTAGCTAATGTCAAGGCTATACTAAGCCGTAATGGCGGAGAAGCTCTTAAAAATGGTTCACTAGATTTTATGTTTACACGAAAATCAGTATTTGTATTTGATACAACAGAAAGTATGGACTTAGAAGAGTTAGAGTTAGAGTTAATAGATGCTGGTTTAGAAGAGATAGAAGAAGATGAAGTTGAGATAGAAGATACACAAGGCGAAACAAAAAAAGTTATAACAGTGTATGGAAGCTTTGAAAGTTTTGGAACACTCACACATGCCTTAGAAGATATGAAAATAGAGATAACAAAAGCCGAACTCCAACGAATCCCTAACTCTCCACTAGAGTTTACAGAAGAGCAGATAGAAGAGGCAGAGATTCTTATAGATAAACTAGAAGATGATGAAGATGTACAGGCTGTCTATACAAATATAGACTAAACAATGCATAAGGTGGGTGAAATCCCATCATCTTTTTCTTGATTTTCATCAAGAAAAACCAAATCTTAAAATAAAAATCCTTCCTTTTTTATCGTTTGATACAAGTCAAACAATCACTAATACACTTCTAATATAATGCTTTAAATTAATTATATAGGAGTGAACTTATGATAAGTATTATTATCAAGCGAGATGGTAGTTCACAGAGATTTGTTCCTTTCAAGATAGAGGATGCTATCAAAAAAGCCTTTCATAGTGAAGTCAAAGCTTATGACAAGAGCGTCTTTTATGATGTGATGCAGAGTATAGAATCAAACCAAGAGCTAAGTGTAGAGGAGATACAAGATAGTATAGAGAAGTCACTCTATGAACATCAGCACTTTGAGGTGATGAAGTCTTTTATCCTCTATAGACATATGCACAAGATCCAGCGAGAGCAGATACTAGGACTCGATGAGGATACCACCTATGTCAACTCCACACAGACTATCAAAGAGTATATAGACAAAGCTGACTGGAGGATAAACGCCAACTCCAATACAGGCTACTCCCACGCAGGACTCATCAACAACACAGCAGGCAAAGTGATAGCCAACTACTGGCTTGATACTATCTACTCCAAAGAGGAGGGCTATGCCCATAGAGATGGGGATTATCATATCCATGACTTGGACTGTCTGA
The DNA here is from genome assembly GCA_016744805.1 of Sulfurovaceae bacterium. GTDB lineage: Bacteria > Campylobacterota > Campylobacteria > Campylobacterales > Sulfurovaceae > SZUA-451. The sequence goes on along the minus strand of JADGDQ010000032.1, from coordinate 6,697 downwards.
GTGGCTACTGTGCTGGGTGGAGTCTGCGAGTACTACTCGATGAGGGCTTCAATGGTGTGCGAGGCAGAGTAGAGAGCAGAGCTCCTGCACACTTCAGAGAGGCTCTTGGGCAGATGGCGAACTTCTTGGGGATTTTACAGAGTGAGTGGGCTGGGGCGCAGGCTTTTTCATCCTTTGATACTTATCTAGCCCCTTATGTGTTCAAAGATAAGTTACCCTATATTGAGGTCAAAAAAGCTATCAGAAGTTTCATCTACAATCTCAATGTCCCAGCGAGATGGGGGCAGAGTCCCTTTACAAATATCACGATAGATTGGACTGTACCAGATGACCTCAAAGAGCAGATATCAACCAAAAACCAACTGCATCTGCTGAAGAGTATAACAGATGATGGACTTTTGGTAGAGGCTCTCAAAAGAGATGAAACCCTGAACTCTTTAGAGGCGATGACCTATAAACATTTCCAAAAAGAGATGAATATGATCAACAGAGCCTACTATGAGGTGATGACAGAGGGTGACAAGAGTGGGCAACCCTTTACCTTCCCTATCCCTACTGTCAATATCACAGAGGAGTTTGACTGGTATGGGGAGAACACTGATATACTCTTTGAGAATAGTGCAAAGATAGGCTCATCCTATTTTCAGAACTTTATTGGAAGTCAGTATATTAAAGATGAACATGGAAATAGAGTACATAATGACAAAGCTTACAAACCAGGACATGTTCGTAGTATGTGCTGTCGCTTACAGCTAGATTTGCGTGAACTGCTCAAGCGAGGGGGTGGACTCTTTGGGAGTGCGGAGATGACGGGGAGTATAGGGGTAGTGACTATCAACATGGCGAGACTTGGCTACCTCTATAGAGGGGATGAGGAGAAGCTACGAGAGCGACTCACCAAACTCATGGAGCATGCCTACTCTACACTAGAGAAAAAACGGATATTTATCCAAGAGATGTATGATAGAGGACTCTTCCCCTACACAGCGAGGTATCTCCCTGGGTTTAACAACCACTTCTCTACTATCGGTGTCAACGGTATGAATGAGATGATAGAGAACTTCAGCAAGAGCAGACACACTATCACTGATGAGTATGGCAAGGAGATGGCACTACGCACACTTAGTTTTATGCGTGAACAGCTCAAGGAGTTTCAAGAACGCTCAGGCAACCTCTACAACCTAGAGGCAACCCCAGCAGAGGGGACGACCTATAGGTTCGCCAAAGAGGATATCAAAAGATACCCTGATATAATACAAGCAGGTACAAGAGAGAACAACTACTACACTAACTCGTCACAGATACCAGTACTGCATACCGATGACCCCTTCGAGGCACTCCTGCTCCAAGATGAGCTACAGTGCCAGTATACAGGAGGGACAGTCCTCCACCTCTATATGCGAGAGCGAGTGAGTAGTGCCGAGGTGAGTAGAAAGCTGATAAAGAGTATTATCAGTAACTTTAGACTACCATATATTACGATGACACCTACCTTTTCTATCTGTGCAAAGCATGGTTACCTCTCAGGAGAGTATGAGTTTTGTCCCAAGTGCGACAAAGAGATTTTGGAAGAAGGAGAAGAAGATGACAAATGAAGCGTTTGAAAGTAGAAGAACTAGATGTATAGTCTACACAAGAGTTATGGGCTACCATAGACCTGTAGAGAGTTTCAACATAGGCAAAAAAGGCGAACATCAAGAGCGGAAGTTTTTTGTAGAGAAAGAAGTAAAAAGTAAATCCCTAAGATCTCATGTCGCATAAGTTTATCTACGATATTACAACTTTTACAGCATTGGATTATCCCGATTATCTAGCTACTATTATCTGGTTTGCCAAGTGTAATATGCGTTGTCAATATTGCTACAACAAAGATATAGTCCTAGGTGAAGGAGAGATAAGTCAAGAGGAGGCTTTGGAGTTTTTGGATAGTAGAGTAGGGCTACTCGAAGCAGTGGTACTCTCTGGTGGGGAGTCTACTCTCTATAGTGATTTATTAGAGTTTTGTATCAAAATAAAAGAGAAAAACTTTAAAATTAAGCTTGATACCAATGGACTCAATCCACACTTGGTACAGCTTTTGGTCGAACATAACTTGATAGACTATATAGCACTTGATTATAAAGCACCAAAAGAGAAGTTTTTTGTTATTACCAAAAATAAACATTTTGATGATTTCTCCAAAACACTTAACTTTTTAATTGCTAGGAATTTTCCTTTTGAAGTACGAACTACTGTACATAATGACCTCTTGCGAGTAGAAGAGATAAACCGCATCATAGAGGATCTCTGCAAGCGAGGCTATAGAGGAAACTATTATCTACAGCCTTTTGTATTTACAGATACTATACTTAGTAAGCTCAAAGAGGAAAAAACTACTTTTGAGAAAGAGAAGCTCTCAGATAAGTTGCAAGTTATTTGGAGAGAGTAGGGGATGAAAAAAATACGAGTTTTTATCAATGCTAGGATTGTGAGTGTTACTATTTAGATTGTTTTACAATACTTAATAGGGTCAATCTCTCCAGCTATTTCAAATCCTCTTAGGCGTAGGCGACAGCTGTCACATACTCCACAGGCCTCTTTTGAAGATTGGTAACAACTCCAAGTAAGTTCTAGGGGTACGCCTAGGGCTATGGACTTGGAGACTATTTGGCTTTTGTTAAGTGCTACTAGGGGCATTTTTATTTCTAGTCTTGTCTCTTCTTTTGTCCCTAGATTTACAGCTTTTTGCATAGCTTGAATATAGCTCTCTCTACAATCTGGATAGCCACTACTATCTTCTTCTACTACACCTATATAGAGGGCAGTTGCTAGGTGTTTTTCGGCAATGGCAGAGGCTATGGACAAGAAAATACCATTACGAAAAGGAACATAAGTAGTAGGAACGCCCTCTTCTATGCCACCTGTTGGAACAGCTATAGAGCTATCAGTCAAAGCAGAAGCTCCTATTTGTTTGAAAAAGTCTAAATCTATCTCATAAGATTTTATAACACCTAGTTGTTTTGTAATTGCTTGGAATGCTTCTAGCTCTTTGGCTTGGGTTCGTTGTCCGTAGTTAAAATGAAGTGCTACTATATCATAACCCTCTTCTTTGGCAATAGAAGCACCTAAAGCACTATCCATACCACCTGAAATAATACATACAGCTATTTTTGACATTTTGAGCAATCCTTACTATTTATAAATTAGCGTAATTATAGCGTGAATTTTTTTATTATCTAGCCTAGTTTTACCTATATTGGCTATAATTCCCAATGTTAATAAGTGTAGAAAATCAAACCAACTTTGAAGCTCCTTTAGAAGAGCTAGAGACTATAGCGTGTGAGCTTACTGATAAAGAGATAGAACTCATTATAACTAATGCCACAACCATACAAGAGATAAATGCATCTCATAGAGCAAAAGATATGCCAACAGATGTTTTAAGTTTTCCTTTAGAAGGAGATTTTGAGGGAGTACCCTTGGGGTCTATTATTATCTGTATAGATTTTGTGTATGATAAATCTAAGCTTTTGGGGCATACTGCTTCGCAGGAGTGTATGCTTTTATTTATTCATGGTCTTTTGCATCTTTTGGGATTTGATCATGAGTGTGATAATGGAGAGATGCGAGAAAAAGAGGAGTTGTTAATCAAAAGGTTTAACCTTCCTGATAGTTTGATTGTTCGTACATATAAATAAGGAATAAATATGAGTTTTGTTATCTTTGTTGTCTCTATGGCAACTCTAATTTGGGGAGCAGATTTGCTTATTCGAGAGAGTGAGCGGATTGCATTGAGATTTAATATCTCGGAATTTGTTATAGGAGCAACACTTATTGCCTTGGGTACTAGTCTCCCTGAGATGGCTGCAAGTATTGCTGCAAGTGCTGATGGTAAAGCTGAAATTGCTATAGCAAATGTTATAGGGAGTAATATTTTAAATATTACTATGGTACTAGGTACAATATTCCTTATTAGTAAGACAATTAATCCTGATAGAGATTTTTTTGCCAAAGATAGCTACTGGGCATTAGTTCCTGTACTTGTATTTATATTAATGATTATAGATGGTGTTGTTTCACGCTTTGATGCTGTTTTACTCTTGCTTTTGATGGGTGCTTATATTTTATTTCTTCTTAGAGAAGCCACAGGTATTATCTCTGATCAACTTGAGGAGTTAAGTGAAGACTTAGAAAATCAGACAGTTGATGATTTTTCATGGTCGGTAACTATTCCATTGATTATAGCAGGGATATTATTAGTAATTGTAGGAGCTAACTTTACTATTGATTCTGCTTCTGATATTGCTAGAGGATTTGGTATTTCTGAATGGGTTATTGGTATTATTATGATTAGTTTAGGTACATCTCTTCCTGAGCTTGTAGTAAGTGTTGCGGCTGCTACTAAAGGTAAAGTAGATATGGCTATTGGTAACATTATTGGATCTAATATGGCAAATACAACCATAGTCTTAGGTGCAGCAGCATTAACAAACCCTATGAAAATAGATATATCTCCTTATATTTTTGATATTGCGACGATGTTTGTTGCTACACTGATACTTGTATTTTTGACTGCGAATAAACTCTATAGTAAACCAGCAGGGATTAGTCTATTTATTATTCTAGGATTATTTTTGGAGCATACATTGTCTGCTATGTAATAAGGACTTATTGTTAATTATGATAGAATAAAAAAACTTATAAAAAGAGAGCCAGTTTATATGTCATCTACTCTATCATTTCAAAAAAGATTTTTAAAAGAACTACAAAACTCCAAAAAATTTCTTATTTTAAGTACTTTTTTGGGCTTAGTAGTAGCCATACTTTATAGTTATTCTCAATCACCTTCTTATACGGCAAAAGCTACTATAGAGGTAGGATTTGAGCCAAATACTCTTAATTACTCTATGCTAGTAGATACCAAAACAAAAATTATACAATCTAAGTTTTTGATTAAAAGGGCTTTAGCCAAGGTAGACTTATCCCATTTTTATTACCAAGAAATAGATTATAAAAAAAAAGAACTCTACCATCAATCACCATTTACTGTCTATCTTACCAAGGGGTATGACCTACATTTTAAGGTTTTAGCTCAAGGTAAAGAGCGTTATGAACTTAGTGTACAAGGAAAAGATTGGGAGTATAGCTCTGTACATAGATATGGGCAAAGGGTGAGTAACCAATATTTTAATCTTATCGTAACACTAAAAAATGGAAAACAACTTACAAAAAATCCTTATGGCTTTGTAGTATATAGTCAAGAAAATATCCTTACTAAAGTACAAAAATCTCTTTATGTAGAGCAGTTAGATAATTCTGCTATTATCTCTATAGCTTATAGTGACACAATAAAACAAAGAGTAAAAGATTTTTTATCAGCTCTTGTGGATGTATCTATTGCTCATAGTAAAGAGAGTACTCCTAGAGCTACTCAAATATCTTTAAGTCTTTGTAGCATACAACTAGGAGAAAAAGTGCTTTTGAATGAGGATCAAGGTGATATACAAAAGCAAGAAGAGTTATTAGTTACATTGTCTCAAAATATAGATAATAATAAAAGTTTAGATATCTTATTATCTATAGATAGTAAATATAGAGATTTATTATCTAAAGATATTGTACAGTTACAAAAACTACAAACAATAGAGAGTCAAGATACAAATAGCTCTCCTTCAAAAACTACAAATATTGAAATACTCCAACAAAAAATATCTACACAAATAGTAAATATACAACAAAAACTCAATAAAGAAAAACTTCTATTTCAAAAAAGAATAGAACAAAATATACCTAAAAAACTAAAAGGTGACAGAAGGTTAGATTCTCTTTATAGTTTAGATAAAATACTACCATCTTATGGACTATTTATATCTCTTGGACTCTTAATAGCTATAGTAGTAGCTATGGGACTTATAGCTATAAAGACTATGTTCAGATATAAAATTAACTCATTTTATCAGATAAAAGATCAGATGAAAACTATACTTATTGGTGTTGTGCCACATACTAAAAGAGAGTTTGATGAAGAAGGAGTTGTTATTACTAGTCTTATGCTAACAGAGTCTTTTAGAACTATTCGTAATAATCTAAACTTTATGCCACAAGAGTCAGACTCTCAGGTAATAGCTATTACTGCACCTAATGGAGGAGAGGGTAGAAGTATGATTATTACTAATTTAGCACAAAATATTAGTTTAAATGGACAAAGAGTTGTTGTGCTTGATTTAGATATGCAGTCTGCACAATTACATCAAAAATTTAATCTCTTTAATGATGAAGGAATGAGTAGTGTACTTTCTAATAATATGATGATCTCTACTGTAATTCGTTCTACAGATTATCAAAATCTAGATGTAGTAACAGCAGGTCCGTATCCTCCAAATTTATGGAGTCTTATACAGAGTAATAGAATGGTAGATGTGATACAAAAACTAAGAAATGTATATGATATTATTCTTTTAAATATTCCTATTATGGGGACAGATGCAAGTAAGTTATTAACATCTGTAGATGTAACGCTTTTTGTACTTCGGGCAGATGTGACACGATTGAGTTTTATCCAAGAAGTAGATAAACTCAATAAACATACAGAGGGTTTTGCAGTTATTTTAAATGATGTAAAAAAGTAGAGGTTTAACTCTACAATTTTGCCATATAAAACTCCAAGAGGGCATGGTCTGCAATATTTGGAATGATACTATGGTACTCATCAATATAG
>JADGDQ010000031.1 GCA_016744805.1 Sulfurovaceae bacterium | reverse complement strand
CGATGAAAACCAAAAAGAATTAGGAAAAATACTCTGGGCTATAGCTGATGATTTGCGTGGGTCTATGAATGCCGATGATTTTAGAGATTATATGCTCTCATTTTTATTCTTGCGATACCTTTCAGACAACTATGAAGAGGCTTGTAAAAAAGAGTTAGGTTCTGATTATCCAGATGATACAGCAGTAACGCCATTGCAAATTTGGTATAATGAAAACCAAGATGATATAGAGTTTTTTGAAGATTTGATGCGTAAAAAGGTGCATTATGTTATAGAGCCTAAGTATTTATGGAACTCTTTAGCAGAGTTAGCACGAATACAAAGTGATGAGTTGCATAGTACTTTAGAAAAAGCATTTAAATATATAGAAAATAAATCTTTTTCAACTGCTTTTCATGGACTATTTTCGGAGATAAATCTAAACTCTGAAAAATTGGGCAAAGACTACAGCAAGAGAAATAAGAAGCTTTGTAAGATTATTACCAAAATAGCAGAGGGTATTGCAGAGTTTTCTAATGATAGTGATGTGTTGGGTGATGCGTATGAGTATCTTATTGGTCAGTTTGCAGCAGGTGGAGGCAAAAAAGCAGGAGAGTTTTATACACCACAACAAGCCTCTACTATACTCTCTCGTATTGTCTCACTCGATAGCCAAGACCCAAGTATGGGCAAAAAGAAAAAACTAAAGAGTGTTTTTGACTTTGCTTGTGGTTCTGGGTCATTGCTACTGAATGTGCGTAAACAGATGGGTAAACACGGTATAGGCAAAATTTATGGTCAAGAGAATAATATCACCACTTATAACCTAGCACGGATGAATATGCTTTTGCATGGTGTTAAAGATAGTGAATTTGAGATACATCATGGGGATTCGCTTATCAATGATTGGGATATGCTTAGTGAGGAGAATCCATCTAAAAAGATGCATTTTGATGCTGTGGTAGCCAATCCTCCTTTTTCTCTGCGTTACGAACCCAATGATGCACTAGCCAAAGATTTTAGATTCAAAAACTATGGTCTAGCCCCAAAGAGTGCAGCAGATTTTGCTTTTTTACTCCACGGATTTCATTTTTTGGACAAAGAGGGAACAATGGCGATAATCTTGCCTCACGGTGTGCTATTTCGTGGTGGAGCAGAGGCAAAAATACGCACAAAACTACTACAAGATGGACATATAGACACAGTGATAGGTTTACCTCCTAAGCTCTTCTTTTCTACTGGGATACCTGTCTGTATTTTGGTACTCAAAAAGTGTAAAAAGAGTGATGATGTGCTGTTTGTGAATGCAAGTGAGTATTTTACCAAAGGCAAACGACAAAATCATTTGGGAATAGAAGATATAGATAAGATTGTAGAGACTTATCAATACAGAAAAGAAGAGAAAAGATACTCTCGTGCAGTCTCATTTGAAGAGATAGAAAAAAATGATTTTAACCTCAATATCTCACGATATGTAAGCACAGCAAAACCTGAACCTATTATAGATTTAGATGCAGTGGGTAGTGAACTAAAAGAGTTAGAGAAAGATATAAAGAAGTTTAGAGATGAGCATAATGCGTACTTAAAAGAGTTAGGATTAGGCGTATTAGCATAAATATATTAACTTTTTGCTATTCTATTTTTTAATAAAATAGCAAAATTATAACGAATCATAAGGAGTAAAAAATGGATGTAATATTTGACGCAACCATCAAGATGAACCCACAAGGTGCTGGCTGGTATATAGAGCTAGAGGATACAGAGACCACAGAGAGCTTTAAGTGTGAAGACCTCAAAGTCTTTGAAAGCAAGCTTAATGAACTCTCTGAGAAATATACAGGCAGACTTGATGAAGTAAGATGGAGCAAAGATGATGATGTGACTCCATTTTATCTTAATGAGGTACGATTGGGGATTATAGCTATGGAAGAGCAGATAAACAAAGAGAAAGCCGAAGCCGAGGCTCATAATGCAAGTTTAAAATAACTCTTTGAGGAAAAAACATGAAGTACAGTATAAACAATAGTCAAATCCAAATTATAGTAGATACTCTTGGTGCAGAGTTAGTGAGTCTTAGCAAAGAGGGCTATGAGTATATGTGGTCAGCAGATGCTCGATTTTGGGGGCGTACCTCTCCTGTGCTTTTTCCTATTGTGGGGGCATTAAAAGATAATAGCTATAGTTATGGTGGGCAAAGCTACCAACTCCCCCAACATGGCTTTGCAAGAGATAGAGAGTTTAAGCTTATAGCCCAAGAAGAGAATAGACTCTCTTTTTTGCTCTGTGATGATGCCAAAACACGAGAGAATTATCCCTTTGGATTTGAGCTTTCTATCTCTTATATACTTGATGCTTCGAGTGTGACTATTGAATATAAGGTAAAAAATAGTGATAATAAAACTCTCTATTTTTCTCTAGGCACACACCCTGCTTTTGCATTAGAGCTTAATGATACTATAGGGATGCAAGAGTACTCTTTGGTCTTTACACAAAAAGAAGATGCCCAAAGATTGCTCTTGGATGGTGCTTTGATTGGTCTTCAAAAAGAGCCTTGCCTACAAGGAAAAGAGCTACAACTCTATAATGGAATATTTGATAAAAATGCTCTAGTTTTTGATAGTATAGTATCTAACGAAGTAAAACTACAATGCAAAAAAAGCACAAAATCTATCACAGTCTCTTATCCTAATTTTCCCTATATTGCATTTTGGTCTGTTCCTAATGCTCCTTATATCTGTATAGAACCTTGGGAGGGTATTGCTGATAGTGTAGATACCACTGGCAAACTAGAAGAGAAACGAGGCATCAAAACATTAGAAGTGAATGAAGAGTTTGTAAGAGAGATGAAAATAGCTATTCACTAATATTTAAGAAAAATTATTTTATTATTTGTTATAATAATGTTATATTATTAATTTTAAAGTGAGATAAGATGAAGCAAAAAGAGATAGTAATGGCATGTATCTGTGACTATGCTTCACAGATGCGTGGCAAAGGGTACTGGACTGACAAGCCTGATAAAGCCTTAGCAGGTGGTGTAGGCTTGGCTCCTACAAATTTGATGATAACAACTTTTGGAGATATACTCAATACTCCTTGGGGTGCAAAAGGTGATCTGTTGATGGTGCCTGATATGCAGACTAAAGTTACTCTAGATTTGGATACAGAAAAAAGCAGAGAACATTTTGTACTTTGTGACCTTAAAAACCTTGATGGAAGTGCTTGGGAGTGCTGTCCTCGTGATTGGCTTAAACGAGGATTACAAAAACTCCAAGATGAGTTTGGACTATCTCTTAAGTCTGCTTTTGAGCATGAGTTTCACTACTCTGGAGCCAACAAAAAACTAGGCAATGCTTATGGCTTGGATGCTATGCGACTGCAAGGTGAGTTTGCTCATACACTTATGAATGCACTTGAAGCTAATGGTGTAGCCCCTGAGATGTTTATGCCAGAATATGGAGAGCAACAGTATGAGGCTACTTGTAATGCATCTATAGGAATAGAGTCTGCTGATAGAGCTATCAAACTGCGTGAGATTACTCGTAGTGTTGCAAGGCATTTTGGTGAGAAAGCTACATTTTCTCCTATTATGCAGATGGGCAAAGTAGGTAATGGTGTCCATCTACATTATAGTTTAGTAGACCAAAATGGCAATTCACAAAGTTATGACCCCACCAAGCTACACTCTATGACAAATCAGATGGCATCATTTACTGCTGGAATCTTACAAACTATGCCAGAGTTTATTGCACTTACTGCATCTTCTGTAGTCTCTTATGACAGGCTCAAACCAAATCGTTGGAGTGCGACTTATAATAATATTGCCAATAAAAATCGTGAAGCAAGCATAAGAATATGTCCTCTGCCTACAATAGATGATATAGACCCTTATAAGCGTTTTAATTTAGAGTTTCGTCCTGCGGATGCAAGTGCAAATCCCTATATGGTACTAGGTGCTTTGGTATGGTCTGGAATAGATGGACTAAAAAAGAACCTAAAACTTCCTACACTTACAGAAGATAACCCCGAAGCATTATCTATAGACCAACAAAAAGCATTAGGAGTTGTACGACTACCACAAAGCTTAGATGAAGCACTCAAAAAACTAGAACAGAGTCAACTTATGAAATCTTCTATGGGAGATTTGTTCCATCAAGCCTATATTATGCATAAAAAAAGTGAATTAGCTCTGTTAAAGGGTTTGAATGATGATGAAGTGGTGAGTAGATATGCCCAGTGTTATTAAAAGCCGTAAGGATCCTATCCAAAAAACTAATACTGCTCTTTTGATTATAGATGTACAAAATGGTACATATAACAAACAAGAAGAGAGCAAACGACCTTATTTTTATCAAGAAGCAAGCCAAAAAACTATCCCCAACATTGCCAAACTCCTTAAAAATTGTAGAGAGTCTAATATAGAGGTTATCTATACAACCATAGAGAGCCTCACAAAAGATGGAAGAGATAGAAGCCTTGATTACAAACTCAGTGGATTTAACTTTGCAAAGGGGTGTTGGGAGTCAAAGGTCATCTCAGAGCTAGAGCCACAAGAGGATGAGATAGTTTTACCCAAAAGCTCCTCTAGCCTCTTTAACTCTACAACCTTTGATTATATCCTTAAAAACATAGGTATAGAGCAGATTATTGTCACAGGATTTCTTACCGACCAGTGTGTAGACCATACTATTAGAGATGGAGCAGATAGAGGCTACCTTATGATATGTGCATCAGATGGATGCAACACAGAAACCAAACAACGCCACCAACAAGCCTTAAGTGCTTTTGCTGGGTATTGTCGTGTAGCTGGGGTAGATGAGTTAGTACAGGAGATAGAGAGTACTCCTTAAGCATCTTTGGCTATTATGCCCTATTCTAACGATAAGGCTTCAAATATGAAAGAAAATTACTTCTTTTCTCAACCCCATCAACCCTTTTTTGTGTTGGCATTTACAAATGCTATCATAACAATGCTACTCTTTATGCTAAGCTACAAAGGTGTTTTGACTCTAACTATTGCACCCTCTTTATTCCATGCATATAGTTTAATATTTCTGCTTTTTACTCCTGCATTTTTGGGATTTATACTCACTACTTTTCCTCGTTTTTCTAATACAGAACCCATAGAGAGGTCGCAATATCTAAGTATATTTGGACTCTTTTTAGTAGGGTCTCTGCTCTTTATTCTTGGTGCATTTATAAGTGCTACTGTGTATAAGATGGCTATTATTTTGACTCTGATTGGTCAGGCTTGGGCGGTAAAGATACTAGCTGATATATTCAAAAACTCACAGATGACAGACAAACATGACACCTTTTGGATACTCGTAGCTATGGGGCTTGGTCTGCTCTCTCATCTACTATATAGCTTAAGCGAACTCTTTGGGCTTGGGTTACAAAGTGTGGCTATAGAGATGGGTATCTATCTCTATCTCTTTTTGGTAGCATTTTCTGTGGCACAACGGATGGTGCCATTTTTTTCTCACTGTATGGTAGAGAGAAAGGAGCATCTACTCAAAATAGTTGTTGCTCTTTTGTCACTGCATATTCTATTAGATATAATATATCCTAATCTCTCTTTTATCACTGATTTTGCCTTGGCATTTATCATAGCCAAAGAGATACTTAGATGGAATTTGCCTTTCCCCAATCCTAATCCTCTTTTGTGGATTTTGCATATCTCTTTGTTTTGGATACCTATTGCATTTTTGTTTGCAGGGATGAGCAATCTTACTACGCTTATAAATGATACGGCATTTCTCTTTTTGGATATTCACATCTTGATGCTTGGGTTTGTATTTACCATACTTATAGGATTTGGTACGCGTGTTACACTCGGACACTCAGGCAATAGAATGCAAGCAGATAGATGGGTAAAAAATCTTTTTATATGGACGCAAGTTGTAGTAGTAATGCGTCTGTTGACCTCTTTGGTAAGTGCTTGGGGGTATAACTTTATGGTACTTTTTGATATATCTATTACGGTTTGGTTACTTATGTTTATTCTTTGGGCTATTAGATTTTTTGCCGTGCTTATACAAGGCAAAAAACTATCATAAAGTAGCGTCTCCAATAAGCTCACTACACAAATCAAATCTATTATGAGTCATAAGATGAACCTTTCCATGGAGATTCATCATCTCATCATAGATTCTTTTAGAGAGTTCAAACCCTACCTCTTGTTCTCTCTCTTCTCCGTCCATTGCAGCAAGATTCATCTCATCTATTATATCTTTTGGTACAGAGATACCAGGGACTTTATCATCAATAAAATTAGCTGTTCTTGCTCTTACTATAGGAAATTGCCCCAAAATAAGCTGTGCATCTTTGGCTGTCTCTCTAATGCTTAAGCTCTTTGCCTCTTCAAAGAGTTCAAGAAGCTCTTTAGCATTATCCAAATCATACACTGGTTGCGTAATAATTGCTCGTGAGCCATAATCTAGTTTTTTGATAATCCGTTTTTGCAAAGATTTCATATTACGAGAATAGGCATTACTCACCGCAAAAGGGTAGATTGGTTTTGGTGGGGGATTGAGTTGTTTATTACTATAATCTACCCCTTTATTAAGGTGATAGATAATGCTCAAAAGCAGTGTAGAGTCTCGCTCTAGTACCCCTTTGACCTCTGGTTGGTCTGAAAATTTAGCAGGATCACCAGTAAGAGCCAAAATACATCGAAGATCAAAATCATTCGCCCCTAAAAGCGTTGATTGTAAAGAGAGTTTGTTCTTATCTCGCATACTCATAGTAGCTATCACTGGCTTTGTGAACTTTTGTTGGAGTTTGATTGCACTCAGTACCCCAGACATTTTTAGTTTGGCAAGAGGATTATCCGTCACAGAGAACCCTGTCACCTTCTTATCCAATCCAACCGATTCAATGGAGGCTAAAAGAGAATCTATAGATGCCCCATGAGGCGGATTGACTTCAACAGTAATATAGGGTTTATCGCTACAAAGCGTTTCACAAAATTGATCAAACATAATTTAACTCTTTTATTGGGGTATATGTGATTAGAATCTTATCTAAATATAGCATAAGAGTACCTATTAAGGGTCATATCTACATCTCTTATAAATAATCCTATTTTAGCTATAATTCCATACACTAGTTGGGCGATTATTTTATAAAATTATTATTGTAAGGAGTAAGGTGGGACAGGGTTAGCCTCTAATAAAGGATGTAACAATGATACTTCGCATAGTAATTGTTATTCTTTTGCTGTTAATTATAGCAACAAAAGCATATTAAAAACCGTTAAGAGAGTTGACGCTCTCTTAGCTGTCCCAACTAGTGTTATTATATCATAAAATATTCTAAATTTCAAAAATATTGAAACCAATCAGCCATTAATTTACTAGTCACTATTTATCGGGGTAACTCTCTTTTTTAGAGGGTGATTAGTTACAGAAGTATTACTTAACTCTTTTATTGGGGTATATTTTGTTATAATTTTACCCAAAAATACCCAAGATACAAGGATAAGATATGAAGTTAGCAGTATTTGATTTTGATTCTACATTAATGGATGGAGAGACTATAGACTTTTTGGCAAAACCTCTAGGATTAGAAGAGCAAGTAGCCAAGATTACGCATCGTGCTATGGCTGGAGAGTTAGACTTTTATGACTCTTTGATAGAGCGAGTTAAGCTATTAGAGGGTGCGGATTTAGCCACTGTGATTGAAACTTGTAAAAACCTTCCTATGATGCATGGAGCAAAAGAGGTTATCACAGGACTCAAAGCAAAGGGCTATAAGGTAGTCTGTTTTTCTGGTGGATTTCGCTTTGCTACAGAACCAGCATGTCAAGCATTGGGGATGGATGCAGATTTTGCAAATTTTTTACACCACAAAGATGGCGTTCTTACGGGTAAAGTAGGCGGAGAGATGATGTATAGTGATGCCAAAGGGGATATGATTGTGCGTCTGCAAAACTTACTAGGAGTAGATAGAAAAGATACGCTTGTAGTAGGTGATGGGGCAAATGATTTGAGTATGTTTGCCCATGCTGATACACGCGTAGCCTTTTGTGCAAAACCTATCCTTAGACAAGAGGCTACGCATACAGTTGATACCAAAGATTTGACCAAGATACTAGATATAGTCTCTCTTTAGTACCTCTTTGTCTACCTCTTTTTCATGCAAAGATTTAAGAGGCATAATCTGCTTAAACTCTATCTGCTCAGGCAACATATAGTTTGGCAGATGCTTCTTCATTTCAAATAAAATCTCATTTTTTGCTAACTCATTTTTGGCACTATAGATAAGCACTATCTCTTCTTCAATCTCTTCATTAGGCACAGAAAAAACTGCACACGCACTTATGGCTGTGATATTGTCTTGAACTACTTTTTCTATCTCATAAGGACTCACACGATACCCACGCGTCTTTATCATATCATCTTTTCGTGAGACAAAATAGATATATCCCTCCTCATCAGCATAGACAAAATCTCCACTTGCTATCACAATCTCATCTGTTAATTGACCCTGAGGCTCGATGACCTTATCTAATATTTTTATCGACTTAAACCTCTTGGCTGTCTCTTGGGGGTCATTCCAGTACCCTTTGTAGATACATGCCCCTCTATGGATTAATTCACCTGTCTCATTTGCTCTACACGCCTCTCCTGCTTCATTGATAATATACAACTCCACATCAGGAATAGCCTTACCAATAGAGTTGGGGCGTGTAGCTAGTTGTGATGGGTCAAGATAGCTAGAGCGAAAGGCTTCTGTGAGTCCATGCATAGCATAAAGTTTACTGCTAGGAAAGTGTGTCTTTATATTACTAAGCATTACAGGAGTTAGGTTACCTCCTGAAGCGGTAATAGTATGCAAGTTTTTAAAGTGTGCAGGTTGTGGAATACGATGAATATCCTCATCAAACATCTGTGTAATATGAATAGGCATAAGTGCTAAAACTGTGATTTTATCATTAATTAAGTGCGTAAAAAAGTCTGATGGCAAAAGAAATTTATGAATCACAAGCGTGGCTCTTCTGTAGAGTGTAGCAAGGATTTGGTTGATACCATAATCAAGATTAAACGAAAGTATTCCTGATAAAACATCATTTTTACGAAGATTCAAATAATTTGCCACTACCCTAGCACCATCAATCAAAGCTCTATTATCAATCACTATCCCTCTAGGGTTGCCCGATGAGCCAAAACTATAAGTAATACAAGCATTATTATGCCCATGCAATCTACATGATATATCCCCCTCATAAAACTTATAAATCTCCTCAAAAGAGACATCACTCTGTTCGTTTGCTTTATAAGAAATAATTTTACCCTGAAAATCAATCGACTTCACTGTATCTATCTTGCTCATATCTGTAATAATTGCACTCATTTGACAATCATCAACAATATGTTTAACCTGTTCTGGTTTGAGCAGTTTTGTAATAGGAACAAAAAGATACTCTGTAGAGAGAACAGCCAAAATAGCTATAACTTGGTCTGAACCCTTTGTAGAGTAGATACCAATACGACTCCCTTTAGCAAAATCAAGAGTAGTCAAATATTGAGCTACCTTATCAACTTTTTCTTTGAGTTGCAGATAGGTATAAGAGGTAACCCCATCAACAAGCCCTATCTTATCAGGCTCAACCTGAGCAGCTCTCTCAACCAAATTACGAATAGTGTTTACAGACATTTTTGCTCCTAAAGGATAAGTTTATATTTATATCTTAAAAATGAGATAAAAGCTAGGTTTTCTCTATCTAATAACTTTTTTATAATTTCTTCTGGTTTTTCGTCTCTTTTTTTACTGTATTCTTTTACTTTACGAGTAAACTCTTTTAAAGCTATTATTCGTGCTTCGCAAAGTTGATTATTAAAGGCATTTAACTCTAAAAGATTCATAGTATATTTTGATTTTTCTTCATTTTTAGAACTTGAACCTATATATCCATTATCACTATAAATAAAATAATCTCTAATATCAATATCTTTTACAGGATTTAAAAAGAGATTTTCATCAAACTTTTTGCCTTTTTTATGCCCACAAGTCAAAGGTTTATTACCTTGTGTAAAACATTTTCCACTACATGATACTAATAAATTATAATAATCAAAACTCAAATTATCATAGTCTAAATGTTTTGGTTTTATATGTTCAATATGAATTAACTCTAGGTTTTCTCTTTTTTCTTTCTTAAAAGTCTCTTCAAGCTTAGCTTCGCAATATCCACAAAGCCAATTTTGTTCCACTTCTAATATATACTTTTTTAACTCTCTTTTATTTTTATACTCTTTATCCCATATATCTTTTTTTTCTTTTTGAGAAGTCTCTTTGATCTTAGTTACTAAATCTTTTGTATCATCAATAAAAGATTGAGGAATTTCTTTTTTTTGAATATATCTCACTTATATATCCTGCAACTCTTTATCAAAAGCTATACCTTGAAAAAATGATGAATTTTCACTCTCATATTCTAAGATCTGTAACTTTACTTTTTGTGCCTTTGGTGTTTCACTTTCTCCATTATCAAATAAATCTCTATACTCTTTTTGGAGTTTCTTTAACTCTTTTGGAAAATAATCAGCACCCATAATAGTTTTTAACATAATATTAACATCTCTATCTAAGGGGGGTTCTTTTAATCTTTTAATACTTACTAAGTTCTTTTTTTTGTCTAGTAATATTAAGTTTTTATAATAAGTAGAGCTGAGTATTTGAGGAGAGTGTGTAGCCAATAAAAATTGACTTCCTTTAGACCACTGAGTCAAGTTATCAACAAGCTCATACTGCCACGAGGGGTGCAAGGCTATATCAACCTCATCCATTAAAATAATAGCATCTTTTTTGACTATACTTTTAAGCCAAATGTAAATACCCAATTTTCTAAGTTCTCCATGGCTTAAATCTTCTGATAAGAGTTCTTTATCACTATCTTTGAGTTTAAATATTATTTTAGTACCATCTTCATTTTCACCTATCTCTTTACCCTCTATAAAATCTTTTAATTCATTTTGGAAAGTGATATAATTGGAGCCATATTGCCCATAAATACGCATCTCTTTAAAATCTTCTTGTTTTTCATGCTCAAAAGAGTTTAAAATAGATTCTTCTGTAGGAAACTCATAAGTAGAGAAGTTTGGTAAAAGTTTTCTCATCTTTTCTTTGTCATCTTCCTTTGATAAAAAATGCAGAGGCTGTGCATCTGGGAGTGTGAGATATATACTATTTGAGAGTTTAGCTAATTGTTTATCTGTCATATCTGTAGTCCAACATACCCCACTATCATTATATACATTATTAAGATTAATATCTAAATTATACTCTTCTTCATCTTCCTCTATAATAAAGTGTACTAATCCTGAATCTTCTTTTGTAAGTATCTTTCGCATATAAAATTGTCGGCTCATATTATTAAAACAGTGCAACAAGATAAAAATAAACTGCAAAAGTGTACTTTTACCTCCACCATTTTTACTCGCAATAGAAAAAATATTAGGAAAATTAGATTTTTCAAAATCTATAACAATATTTTCAAAATTTCTATATTTTATAATTTCTATTTGCTTGAGTTGCATTCTTTATTCTCCAACCCCATAAGTCCATATCTCATACTCTTTATCAAGGAGAATAGTAGGTGTGTGGTGGAAGTGGAGTATTTTTTTGTAGAAGAAGAGTATAATGTCGTCTACATCTTCTTGGGCGAGTACTTTGGTGATGCCTCCTGTGAGGATAATATTATTAAGAAGTTCTAGGTTGAGTTCTATATAGGATGCATGGTGTTTGGAGACTTTATAGAGGACTAAAAATATAGCTAGTTGCATTAATACTCTTGTAGCCTCCTCACTATACTCTTCTAGGATATTCTCTGTTACATTCAGATGCTCCAAAAGTTCAAAGACAAACTCATTTTGTTTGGCAATATGCACAAGGCTCTCACGAGATTTGAATACACCTAGTTTTTTGAAGACCAATCTATCATAACCATGTGTACTTAATATATTATCATTCACTAAATCACGGCTATAGTGTATATCTGTCGTTGCTCCACCAATATCTACCACAATAAAGGGATTAGCAACTTCTAAGTGTTGGTCTATTTTTGGAAGGGAACGGTTAACAATATAAGGAGTAGAAAATATCTGATTACTTGTTAGAGCATAAAGCTGTTTTATATCCTCTTTGCCCATTATATCTGCTTGATAGAGATCAGTGAGATAGTTTTTAAGTGCATCTTCTTGGATTTGGAGTTTATCTGAGATAATATTTTCTAGGCAAAGAATATTTTCTACTTTCTCTTGTAGAAAGGCATGATTTGTTTTGCTTCCAACAAAAACTATATTTTGATACTTTACTCCAGAGAGATACTCTATCAGCTTCTCATCAAATGGCTGTTCTACCGAATCAATGCCTCCGACTACAATAACTACATCTATCATCTCTTCGGGTGCTATCTCTTGGCTAATCTTAGAGTAGAGTACCGTAGAGATAATATTAATGCCTGAATTAAATGCAATATTAACTGCATACTTCAAACTAAAAGAGTTTGTAAGCCCTATGATAAGCGTAGTGAGACCACCATTAGCCGAACTACAAATATAAGTATCTTCTTTGTTATATTGTGTTAATACTCCTCTACATTTACTCTCTAAATCATTTAAAATAGTTGTTTCAAAGTTTCTAAAGTATTGATCTATTACCACAGCACTATTTTGAGTTTTTTGTGCAACCTTGAAGTAAGTACTTCCAATATCTATTAATAGTCGACTCATTAGTATAATTCCTATATTTTGGATAAATTATAGTATTATATCTAAATTATTATTGGAGATAAAATCTATTCACTTCTCCCTCTGAGTACATCTAATACATTCGTAGCATACGAACCTTTTGGCAAAAAGAATCCTATCTCATAATGGGCTTTCTCTTCAATATATTTTTTTTCAATATTACTCACCTGTATCCAAGCATATCTTCTTGTACCACTTTGCTTTGTTGGCTGGTCAAACTCTTTTTCTATCTTTTCTGCAATACCTTCTGCTCGTTTGACTTTATTGCCTGCTAATAAACCTGTGGGTGCTATATCTTTACTCGCAAATCTCTGGGCTTCTGTGCCAAGGTCTTCTATATGAAATATGCGTCCATAGGGATAGTGCATCATCAAATCACCCTCTAAGAGTTTAAAAAATTGTGTTTGGTTTTTGGTATTTGCAAGAGAGCCTTTTTCTAATTGTAAAATAGACTCAACCTCATTTTCAGAAAACTGCTCTAATAACAAAGAGATTTCAACTCGTTTAGATAACCATTGATTAAAAAGATAACTCTGATAAGAGCCTATTAAAAACTCTTTTGTTTTTCTATCTCTTATTTTTAGTTTACCATCTATTATCTTTTTGCCATCTACCCAATTATTGCCATCTGTACCAAATCTTTGATTTCCAAAATAGTTTGGTACTCCATTGGCTTTTATCCACTTAAGTACAGAGTTAATTTTATCTTTTTGAACTCCTAATACCTTTTTGAGTCTAATCTGAAAACGATTTCCTTTAAGGTGTCCTACTCTGATTTTATTATTATGTCTTGTAGTCTCTAAAATCTTAATTTTATCATGGGTGAAAGTATCTAACTTTGTAGCACTTGAGGCAAGAAGTGAGATATATTGAATGGTCATAGCATGTTTGTCTTTGAGTCCTGCATAGCCTATATCTCGTCTTTTGATACCTAGATGATTACTAATTACATCTATCATCTCCCAAGTAGTCAGCTCTTTTTTGCGTACTTTCAAGATAAGATGTTCGCCTTCTCCTGTAAACTCATACAGAGGAATCTCTTCGACTGTAAAATCTCTAGCAGAAGAGTTAAATACAAACTCATTCATATTATTAAGCGGATAGAGTACTTTCATTAATCAACCTCCAAAACAGAATAGACTTTACTTGTAAAATTCTCTTTTGCATTCAAAAATTTAAGCTCTATAATAAAACAACACTCCACACATTCAGCACCCACTTGACCAATAAGATCCACAGAAGCTTTTGCGGTACCTCCTGTAGCTATAAGGTCATCAATAAGTAATACACGAGATGGCTTACTAGAACTATTTAGACCTCTCTCACCAAAAGCATCTATATGCACCTCAACCTCATCAAATCCATACTCTAATGAATATTTTTGAGCTACTGTTGTATAGGGAAGTTTCCCTTTTTTGCGTATAGGTACAAATCCAAGCCCTAATCTATCGGCTAAGACAGCACCAAAGATAAATCCTCTTGCATCAATACCTGCAATATAATCTAACTCATATTCACTATACCGACTTGCTAAATGGTCAATTAATGTCTTAAATGCTCTACTATCTCCAAGCATTGTTGTAATATCTTTAAAAACAATCCCTGGCTTTGGAAAATCCTGAATATCTCTAATACTCTTTAGAATAATATTTTTATCATCTTGACTTAGTTCTTTCATTCTATCTATCCTTCTATAAGTTTGTAATATTATATCACTATAAAAGGTAATTTATCAAAATAAACAAAATTATTTTGATAAATTACCCTTCCCTGAAAGGAAAAAAGGGAAAGGGTTAAGAGCGATTATGCACCAGGGATATGTTGGCGATGCTCTACTGAATATGTAAATGTAGGAGTAGTCAAGTTTTCGATATACTTGATAAACTTACCTGTTTTTGACTCGTAGATACCAATTCTACCAGTAGTCCATTCAGAGATCATTGTCCACTCACCATGGTTAGCAGGCTCAGCGTGAAGGAGTCTAGGTTGTACAGGCTCTTTAACAGCTTCACCAAGCTTAGCAGGCATAGGTAATAATTTCTCTTTAGAGATTTTAGAATCTATTTCATTAACAGCAACTTTTGCATGTTGTGTTGCATCCCACTCTTGGAGTACTTTTTTAGTTTTAGCATCAATGAGTTGACCTTTAGTTTTACCAACTTTGATAATTCTATCAACTTCTAATGTATCTTTGTTTACAAGGTGAACTTCATTGTAACTCTCTGGCTTACCAAGTACACAGTCAGCCCATAGGTATGGAGTATCAGGTGCTGTACCGATAAAGAGACCACCACCAGCAGTTTCTACTTTCTTCACAACTTTCCAGTTAGAATCCCAAATAACAACAGAACCAATATTCATACTAACTGTAGCGTGAAGTTGTTTCTTTTGTCCTTCAGAGTACCAAGAAGATCCTTGACCTGGGTGTGGCTTAGATTTATCACCTGTATGAATCTTAGCTGCAAGATTTTTCTCTTTGAAGTCAACAATACCCATAACATCAGATCCTTGTGAAGCGATCATAAAGTATCTACCGAAATCTTCACCTTTATCTTCATTCAAGAACGCATCGTGAAGGATTTTACCAATATTTGGAACATCTCCAACGATTGGGAAGTTAGGCTTAGAGTAGTCGATGATATATGTGTGTCCACCATCTTTAAGTGCCATAGCAAAGTATGGTCCATAAGGAGTATCTGCAAGAGATGCAACTCTTGATGGTCCAATTTCGCCATCAGGGTCAATAACACGGCTAGTATCATACGCTTTGAGTGGTTCGAGTGTATTGGCATCACAAAGTACTGCACCACCTGGGTTATAGTTACCAGCGATTACATATTTACCATCTGGAGAAACTGCAAGCCCTCTTGATTCTTGACCTACTTGTACTGATGCTAGTGCAGGTTGTCCAGGAGCACCAATATCAAACATAGTCAATTTACCTGAACGAGAGATAGAGTATGCATATCTAGGGTTTGCTTTGTTTGTTACAGTAACATGTACTGCAAATCCAGCTTTATGACGAGAAAGTACATCCCCTGTTGTTGAATCAATAAAGTCAACCAAAGATGCATCTCTTTCAGTTGCAAATGTAATATCTTTTACATTTTTTACATCACCATCTTTAGTAGCACCATCTTTAGTCACTGGATACTTTTTAGCTAAAGCTTCTCTATCAGCCATAATAGTCCAAGTTTTTTTAACTTCTTCAAGATCAAGAGTTAATTCAACTGTGTTTTTCCAATCCATCAACCAATCAATCATACCAGCAGCATCATCAGCAGAAAAAGAAGAGTTCCAAGCTGGCATTGCAGTATTTTCAACACCATTCATAATAGCTTCACTTAAAAACTCTCTACTTTTTGCCTTGAGTGCTTTTGGTCTAAGGTCAGAACCAACACCACCTTGGTGGATAGGACCATGACACCCTTGACACTCTTTCTCATACACTTCAGCAAAATTCATTGTTGATGTACCTGCTGTTGCTATTGTAGCTGTAACACAAGTAGCCGCCGCTATACTTAAAAGTTTACTCATCTTCATTTTTTCTCCTTTGTTAAAATAACTCTAAAATCTACTTATGATGTAGACACCTCATCTTCTCACCAATAGCAAGAGACCTAAGCCTCTTTTTCTAGATTAGCTTTCTCTTGTTTATAAATCCAAAACATTGGTAATATGATTACTGTATGTAAAAAGATTGTTAAAGTTAATGGTCCTTGATTTAGCCAACCAAAAAAGCTTGGCACAACATCTGTAAATGGTTCAAAAAACATTTGTATCTCCTTTTGTATTCAAGATACAGATTGCTCTGCATCTATTATATTATTATATAACTTAATTATATAACTTAAACTTCTTCTTTTTGGGATTCTTTACCTATAGTTAGTAAATCCCAGACTAAATAGATAAATCCTACAAGTGTTACTACACCCATAATTGTTCTCCAAAGCTGTGCTTGAATATACCAAGGAAGCTCTTGAGCAATAAAGAATGCATTCCAAGTACCACCAAGCTCCGCTCTTTCTACAAGTACTTGCTCGTATCCAGCAATTGTTAATGCAACTGTCATGCCAAGTACACCAAAGGTAATCAAGAAGATTCCCATTTTTGACTTGAAGTTCATCGCCATTCGCTCAACACCGTGAGCTTTTTGAACACCATAATACATCATACCAATAAGAATAGTTGCATACGCCCCAAAGAATGCTAAGTGTCCATGAGCTGCTGTAAACTGTGTACCATGTGTATAGATATTAACTTGTGGTAGTGTATGGAAGAAGCCCCAAACACCAGCACCCAAAAAGTTACCAAATGCATTAGTAACAATCCAAGCCATAGCAGGACCATTGGTAACAACATTACCCTCTTCACCTCTACCATGTGCCATACCTTGCTCTTTACCCCAATCATAAAGGACATGAACAAACATAGCAATCAAAGGAACAGGCTCTAGTGCAGAGAATAAAGCACCAATCTCCCACCAGTACTCAGGTGTACCGATCCAGAAATAGTGGTGACCCATACCAAGAACACCTGAACCAAAGAGCATCAATACTTCAATCCATAGCCACATTTCAACGATTTCTCGTTTTGCACCAATCAATCTAATAAGAGCATACGCAGCGAGTGTTCCTACAAATACTTCCCAAGTAGCTTCAACCCATAGGTGTATTACCCACCACCACCAGAACTGATCCATAGAGATATTATCTGTAAAGAACATACCAGCAAGATAGAGACCAGCAAGAGCCATTAAGTTTGCAACCATTACTGTCATAATACCTGTTTGTTTACCAGCCATATAAGAGGCAAAAACATTCCAGTAGAAAATAAGAACAACAACAACAATACCAATATCAGCCCATCTAGGTGCTTCGATATATTCACGACCTTCATGAATCAACCAAATACTAGCTTCTGTACCAGCACCAACTTGAACAAAGATATAGACAAGAACAACAACTGTAACAGCAGCAGTAAGTACCCAAAATCCAAGTTTACCAAGTTTGATACCAACAGTCTCTACGCCAGTCTCATCAGTAATCATCATATATACAGAACCAATCATTGCATAAAGCATCCATACAACGAGTGCATTGATATGCACCATTCTAGCAACAGAAAAGTCAAAAATTTCAAATAAAAATCCAGGAACCAAAAATTGTATAGCAGCGATTAGCCCCATAAGAAGTTGCGCCCCAAAGAGTATAATAGCTACTCTAAAGTACATCATTCCTAGTTTTTGTCCTTCGTTAGTTAACGAATTTGTTTTAATACTAGCGAGCATTAGTGCCTCCTACTTTGAATTGATCAACTGTTTTAGAGAAGTTTCTAGGGAAACCATTGGTGTCGATACTACTCATGTGTTTCAAGAATGCAACTAAACCTACTGCTTCTTCTGCTGTGATTCCAAGGTTTGGCATCATTCTAGCATGTGTAGGGTACTGTGAAGGGTTAATCAAAAATTCAGCCATAGCTTCTTCTTTTGTTGGTTTACCTGTCATAGCTTGCATTGGTCCTGTAGCACTCCACATTGGATCTAACCAAGACTTAGTCAAATCTGGAGCAAAATAAGCACCATTTCCTAAAAGTGTATGACAATTCATACAATTTTTTGCTTGAGAAGTAAGTTTACCAAGGTGTAATAAATCTGCCGCCTCTTCAACACTCCACTCTTTACCAAAAAATGGCTCTTTTGCACCGATGACAGGAACTTCACTTCCTCTTTTCTTATCCATTTTATAATCAATATTATAATTGATTACTGTTGGTGCTGGAACTCTCTTTGTTGTTCCTGCTTTAAGATCTTCATCTGTACCCATGCTAATCTGTCCAAGTGTATCAAATGACAACCAAATAAGCAACATAACTGCAAATCCAGTTACCCATGCTGCTGATCGTCTCCAGAATGGAATACTCGTCCATACTGAAACATTTTTCTTAGCCATGTCTCCTCCTTTTATTGTTGTTGCTGTATTTCATTTTCATCACTATCATATCTCTTATCTGCCTCTTCTATTAAATAAAAATAAAGATGCGGAATAAAAAGATAGGCTACCATCGTGACCATTAAGACTTTCGTCGTAAAGGGATCACTCTGAATAAGAATAGAAAAATCATACAAGCAGTAAGTTTGTAATGCCCAAAATAGATAACCTAAAGGCATCCACTTTTTAGAAAAAAATCCCATTTTTGAAAGTGTAATAAGTGCTGCATATCCCACTCCAAATATTAGTACAAGTGTTGATTCTACGAATATAGGAAGAAATTGATCTAACGCTATCTCTGGTCTCAAAACTGTATTTTCCATAAATGTATCCTTTTAAGTATACTTAATTTACACAAGCATCCTGAATTATGACACTTTATAAGTTAAAAATTGTTGACACACATCAAGAAAATGGATAAAAGGCAATAAAGAGAAATCAACTTTATAATCTTATTTTATTTTAAGGAATAGAGCTGTGAAACTCTATTTTATAATACATCTAGCAGAGTGAAATTCTCTTGTATAGTGGGGAGAGGCAAAGTTATCTCCATCCATAAACCAACTATTAGATTTTTGAACAATAACTGTTTGAGCAACTTTTCGTTGCATTCGACTCTCACAAATAACTATTTGATCTGCATCAAAAGCCTCTTTAACTTCAGCCATCCTACTTGTTGTGACATAAAAATGAGAAGATATAAAAAAGGATAATACAAGAAAGACTGATAGAGTACCTTTTTTCAGAGAACCTTTTGCCATAAATGGTCGAGTTGTCACAAAGAGTGTTATAAGCATAATTACAAAAGCAATTACCAAGTAACCACCTTCTAAAGTAAGAAATTGTTGCATTTTAGTATATACCTTTTTTTAAATTTATTAAATTAATGATAACACAAAATTGATTGGAGCAAATTGATATTTATCAAGCATACTTTAGATAAAATTCTCTATACTCTAAACAAAAATAAGGTAATACAATAATGAAAAGATATCTATTTTTATTTCTTGCACTAGCATTTATATTTTTGGGAATTTCTGCCTATATTCAAGCCAAACCTGAAGCAAGAAATGATCGAATATATAATAAAGTAAAAGAGAACAGTCCCTATTATCTACAAAAAAGACTTAGTGGTATTACTATACTTAGTAAAGAAAATGAAAATTTCAATAGGAAGCCCACAAGTATGGATTTTTATCAAGTTTTTGATAGCCTACAAAAAGAGTGGGGGAAAAAACATCTTAAACTTACAAATACAGAACTTATAATATTTGACAATAATGGCACACACAAAGATACAATTAAACTACAAAATGAAGATGAAATAAACTTTATACGAACATTTTACGGAGTTTAGGATGCAAACTTTAGATATAGTACTAACTCTAGTATTTAGTAGTGTAATGATTATGTTCATGATTTTTCCTGCTATAAAAACAACAGAGTGGATAGAAAGTAAAATTGATATTGATGAGAAATGGCACAATCCTATGATGTTAAGCCTTATCCTTCTCTTTTCTCTATCTATTGGACTCTTTTTACGCTTCGCTTAGGATAATAATCAATATTTAACCATCTATTAGCTACTATTATCTTCTAATTTTTGGCTTAAATGGAGTAGCAATGAATGAAGCAAAATATATATGGATGAATGGTAAGTTAGTACCTTGGAAAGAGGCAACTACACATGTACTTTCACACACACTTCACTATGGAAACGGTGTTATAGAAGGAACAAAAGCCTATAAAACAGCCGATGGCTATGCTATTTTTCGTTTGAATGACCATACAAAAAGACTTAAAGAATCTGCTAAAATGACACTTATAGATATACCTTACAGTATAGAAGAACTCAATAATGCACAAATTGAACTTTTGCGTCAAAATGAGTTTGAAGGTGACAATGTTTACTTGCGTCCTTTTGCATTTTTGGGGTATGGTGTTATGGGTGTGTATCATAAAGATGCTCCTGTGGAGACTGTTTTGGCAGCTTGGGAATGGGGTGCATACTTGGGTGAAGAGGGTCTTGAAAATGGTATTAAGCTTAAAATTGCTTCAATGACAAGAGCTGCTAACACATCTAATATGGGTAAAGCAAAAGCAACCGCAAACTATCTTAATAGCCAAATGGCAAAATTTGAGGCTATTGATTGTGGTTATGATGAAGCACTTTTATTGGATGATCAAGGCTATGTTGCAGAAGCGAGTGGTGCATGTTTCTTTATGATAAAAGATGGAACTATTATCTCTCCACCAAATGATAACTCACTTGAGTCTATTACACAAAAAATGGTTATAGAACTTGCCCAAGACTTAGGCTATACAGTTATAAGACGCAAGATCACAAGAGAAGAACTTTATGTAGCAGACGAAGCTTTTCTTACAGGGACAGCAGCAGAGATAACACCTGTACGAAATATAGATGCAAGAATCATAGGCGAAGGCTTTAGAGGAAAAATCACGGAAGAGATACAAAGCACTTATTTTGATATAGTCTTTGGACGCAACGAAAAATATAAACACTATTTAACATATATTTAATATATTGTAAAAATCTGAGGGTAGATAAGAATACCCTCAATATCAAATACAACACAATCAAGGAAACAAACACATGCCAGCAGATATGAATGATTATTTTAAAAAGAAAAAACCTAACGGTACTAATAATAGTAACAAAGGGAACGGAAACAATGGAGGCGGTGGTCTTAAGATGAATAACACAGGTGGAGGGGGTGGTAATACACCTATGGGCAAAGCTATGCCTTGGATTATTACTCTAGGTGTAAT
Source organism: Sulfurovaceae bacterium (assembly GCA_016744805.1). Lineage (GTDB taxonomy): Bacteria > Campylobacterota > Campylobacteria > Campylobacterales > Sulfurovaceae > SZUA-451. The sequence continues at coordinate 9,882 of JADGDQ010000031.1, read as the reverse complement.
TGGTTTTGCATTTATCTCGTTTAAACCATTTACAATTATTAATTCTGGTGAAGTAGGAATCAAAGTCAACACAGGTAAGTTTGAACAAAAACCTCTTGATGCAGGATTACACTTTTTTATTCCTGTTCTTCAAAAGATTATTCCTGTAAATACTCGTATTAGACTTATTACATATAGTGATTTGAGTACTGGTGAGCTAGGTGATGACTATAGAGGATTTGAGGGTGGTCTTAGACGAAACCCTGCTATTACAGTCTTGGACAAAAGAGGTCTAACAGTCAATATAGACCTAGCTGTTCAATACAGACTCAAAGCAGAATCAGCTCCAGCAACTATTGAAAAATGGGGTTCTAGCTGGGAAGAGAAGATTATCAACTCTAAAGTAAGAGAAGTTGTAAGAGATGTTGTAGGACAATACACAGCAGAACAACTCCCAGAGATGCGTAACCAAATCGCAGCATCTATAGAGGTCAAAGTAAAAGAGAGTGTAGATACACTTCCTAACAAACCAGTCATTCTTACATCTGTAGAGTTAAGAACTATTAACCTCCCTCCTAAGATTAAAGATCAGATTGAGAGAGTTCAGATAGCAAAACAAGATGTCACCATAGCAGAACAGCAAAAAGAGAAAGCCAAGCAACAAGCACAAAAGGCAGCAGAAGTAGCCAGAGGTGTAGCAGAGAAAAACCGTATTGAAGCACAAGGTGAAGCTGATAAAATCCGTATCGAAGCCCAAGAACAAGCTAAAGCCAACCAACTTATCTCTAGTTCACTTACTGCACAGCTTATAGAGTTAGAGCAGATAAAAACCCAAGGGAAGTTTAACGAAGCACTTAAAGTCAATAGAAATGCACAGATATTCCTCACCCCTGGTGGAGCAGTACCAAATATTTGGGTTGATTCAAAAAATAAATCTAACAGTAGTATTGATAAAACAAATACTGAAAATATGGTTAGCCGAATGGAAGTACCACAAAATGGAAATTAATTGGAATAAAAATCCTCTTATCCCTGCTATAGCTCAAGATGAGCATAGCAATGAAGTACTAATGTTAGCCTATATGGACAAAGAGGCATACACTTTGACTCTCTCTACTGGCTATGCTCACTACTTTAGTAGAAGCAAACAACGCATCTGGAAAAAAGGTGAGAGTTCAGGGCATACACAAAAAGTAAGTGATATACTCCTTGACTGTGACGCAGATACAGTTATACTCAAAATAGAACAAAAAGGTGTAGCCTGTCATACAGGAAGAAGAAGTTGCTTTTTTACCTCTGTAATGCAAGAGAAAATAGTAGCAGACAAAGAGGTAGATACAGATGCTCTGTATGGAGTGGTTGATACCCTCTATCATACTATACTCGAACGCAAAAGTGATACAGTAAGCACCAAGTCATGGACAAAAAAATTGCTCAATGATAAAGCTTTACTTCTTTCAAAAATTCGTGAAGAGGCGGATGAAGTCTGTGTAGCAATAGACAAAGAGAGTGATAAGCAGGTTATTTATGAATCTGCTGATCTTTTATATCATACATTAGTAGGTCTAGGTCTACGAGAGATTAGTCCTGATAGAGTCAAACAAGAATTAGCACGGAGATTTGGAATGAGTGGAATCCAAGAGAAAGAGAGTCGAGCATAGTACCCCATCAAGGGGTATTATTGTCTAAAAGTGGTAATTTACACCAACAGTATACGAGTTTGCTACTGTATCATCATCTATTATATCAAAAGAGCTATCATCATAGAGTCTTCTAAAGTCTGCAAATATACCTACACTATCTGAAACCATAGCATTTAAACCAATACCATACTGAATACCTGCTTCAGAATAAGAAGTTCCATCATCAATAGTAAACTCTCCATATCCCAAAAGTGCATAAATAGCAATTTTGTCATAGCTATATTGAGGCTTAAGGTATAAACCCATATTTGACATATCTATACTATCAACATCTACCTCTAAGCCTCTAGTATCAACAGTTACATCACTCATACTTGCTGTATATCTACCCTCAATAGCTAAATATTGATTAAAGTTATATCCTGCCGTAGCACTCAATGAACTCATCGCACGAGTATCAACATCTGCTTTGTCCAAAGCTGTTTGGAGGCATGAGTATCCTAATCCAACATAAAAAGCAGTTGGTGCAACTTCAATCACAGGAGGGATTGCAACAATTGGTTGCTCAACAGGAGCAATATCTCCACCTGCATACGAACAGACTGAACCAAGTAGCACTACTGCTACAAATTTATTCATCATTTTCATTATTTTTCCTTAATTTTTTGTGGTATATTTCATTATATCATACTATTTATTAAGTCTCTAAGAATCTAACTACTTCTTAAATAAAGAAATATCATTCTCTTCTTTGATTCTTTGAAGAGTAAAATAGAACCAAAGAGTCGTTCCATAGACAAAAATAGAGAGCATAACAACACCTGTTGTCACTACCTCAAAAAGCTCTTTATGCTCAAAAGTTGCAGGAATAAGGTGTACAAGAATAATAGATAATGCACCTTTCATTCCGCTAAAGGTCAAAATAAACCACCCTTGAAACCCTACAGGCTTAATAGTATTAAATTGTTGTCCTAAAAAAGCAAACTTTGCCATAGATATAGCACGAATAAGTGTTGTAATCACAAACATACTCACTATCTCTACTCTATACTCCCACATCTTATCAAAATCTACCATCTCTGCTAAGACAAAAAATATCATAACAGCAGCTATATATCCAAACTCTTTTGCCATCTCATAGATATACTCTAGTCTCTCTTGTGTTGTAGCATGAATATTTTCTAGTCTTAATTTACGCAAAAAACTTTTGGATTTTTTATCATCTGTAGCAATATCCATATCTATCCAAGCTTTTGTAGCAATAATTGCTGTAATCAGTGTCAAGATACCACTCACATGCATCTCTTCTGCAATCACATACGCCAAATATGCCTCAATAATAAAAGCAAAAAACTCTCCTCTTTTATCGTTAAAGAGTTTCATAAGCATATAAAAAACAAAACCTAACCCAGTACCAATACCCATACTCATCACAAAAACACGCAAAGCATCAAACAAAGCCTCACTAGCGACTATCTCTCCATGCATCATCCAAGGAAGCCCAATAAAGAAAAAGGCTATAACAGCTGTAGCATCATTCCCTAGAGACTCACCTTCTATAAGTACTTTAAGCTGATGAGATATACCATCAAATCGTGAAAGTATAGACTGCACACTCACCGCATCAGTAGCCATATTAATAGCAAATAGTGAGACATACGCACCCAAGCTTAGCCCATCAAATATATCCAAATAGTAGAGACTCGCCCCTGCTCCTATAGAGAGAGAGACAGAGATAACCGCTAGATAAAATATCTCCCAAGCATACTTTTGGATATCAGTAAAGTGAAGATGGAGTGCATCCCCCATAAATATAAGAGGAATACAGAAGATAACAATAGTATCAAAATAGGGTTTTAAATCTAATGGAACACCTATAGGAAGATAGTGATAGGTAATATAAGAGCCTATTAATAATAAAAATACTGAAGGTATCTTTAGTCTACTTGCAATTGCATCTGATACGACTACTAATGTTAATATAGTAATCAAAATAATCTCTATGGAAAAATCGTGCATCTTCTACTCCTCTATTTTTTTCTATCAAAAAAGGTCATCACTCTGTGCTGACTCTACTGTGGCTCTTTGGATTTGGGTCTCATTCTCTTCATCAGGATCCATATCTTCATCTTCTATACCATAATCTGCATCAAAAAAACTTTTCTCTTTAGTTTTTGTAGCCTGATTATCTCTATTAATAGCAAAAGTTTTACTAGCATTATTTTGAGGAAGAGGTGAAATATTTGTATAGAACTCTGTTATATTTTTTGTTTTACCTCTAAAAACTCCTTCTGGTTTAACAAATGTACGAGGTGTATTAGGATAGAGTTTGATAAGTTCTCTATAAAAATAGGCAAAAGCTGGTGCAGCCAAAAATCCTCCTGTAGCCTTTTTGCCTATTCTAGCATTATTATCTCGACCAAACCATACAATAGTCTCAATAGTTGGAGAGTACCCACAAAACCATGCATCTACATTATCATTGGTTGTTCCTGTTTTTCCTGCTAACTCTATCCCTTTGACTCTGGCTCTTTTGCCTGTGCCTCTGCTGATAACATCTTTGAGTATATCTGTCATAAGGTATGCTTGTGCAGGAGTTGTAAAGTTGCGTATCTCTTTGGGACGCGTCTCATAGATAACAGCTCCCTCTTTAGAGATAATTTTGCTCACCAATCGAGGCTCTATCATATGCCCATAATTAGAGAATACAGAAAATATCTGTGCCATTTTAAGTGGACTCAAGCCCAAATTCCCAAGAGAGATAGACATATCTCTAGGAATATGTGGAACATCAAGCAATCCTAATCTTTTGCGAATAGTTTGCACACCAATATCATAAACCAAATTAACAGTTGCAAGATTGCGAGAATGCACTAATGCCTCACGCAGACGAATAAACCCCTTGAAATCCCCTTCATAATTTTTGGGAGACCATATCTTTCTCTCATCTCCTTTATAGTATTGAAAAGTTCGAGAGAGGTCTGTAAGGTTTGTAGCAGGATTATAGCCCATATCTAAAGCAGTCTGATAGATAAATGGCTTAAAAGCAGACCCTGGTTGCCGTACAGTTTGCGTAATACGATTAAAGGCACTTCTTTTATAGTCCACACCTCCAACCATAGCCAAAATATCTCCTGTTTTACTCTCTACAGCTACTAATCCTGCATTGAGTGTAGTTTTTTTGGCTGTCTCTTTATAGCGTTTGAGTGCTAACTTATGTGCATGTCCTATTGCTTTTCTTGCAATTTGCTGTTGCTTCATATCTACAGTAGTATATATCTGATACCCACCCGTACGAATATCTCCTAGTTTTCCATTAAATCTTCTTTTGACTTCATCTACAATATAGGGAGCAATATTTTGTGTAAGTGTGGTTTTATAGACTTTTGGAGTCTCTTTGATCGCCTCTATATACTCCTCTTCTGTTACCCAACCTATACTTTTCATTCTATACAAAACACTATTTGCACGGGCCAAGGCTCTTTTGTAGTGCCGTACAGGATTGAGGTAGCTTGGAGCATTAGGCAGACCCACCAAGATAGCAGACTCTTTGAGTGTTAATTCACTAAGTTCTTTATGAAAAAACCCTTTTGATGCTGTCTTGATACCATAATAGCCATTCCCAAAAAATATCTCATTAAGGTATCTTTCTAATATCTGCTCTTTGGTGAGTTCTCGCTCTATTTTAAGTGCTAATATAGCCTCTTTGAGTTTTCTTGTAAGCTTCTTTTCATTGCTTAGGAGCTTGTTTTTGATAAGCTGTTGGGTAAGAGTACTCCCACCCTCTACAAATTTTCTAGCCTTAATATCTGTAACAATTGCACGAATAATAGCATCAGGATTTACCCCTTTGTGTTCAAAAAATCGTGTATCTTCTACTGCTACTAATGCTTCTATTACATACCCTGGAATCTCATCATACCGTGCATAGAGTCGGTGTCTTTCTTTGAATACATAGGCTAACTGTTTTCCATTTCTATCTAAAATTACAGAAGATGTTTCAGGCTTATAGTGAATAAGTTTATCTGCATCTAATTTTATCTCTTGGTAGGCATAGATAAATGCAGATACTAATGCTATTGCAAAGATAAGCATCAAAATAATCGATCCCTTAATCAACCTATTAATCATGCTCTAAACTCCCTATTGCCAAAATTTGACTCTATTAATTGTTTGGTATAGGGATATTTTGGATTTTGAATAATATCCTCTGCCCTACCCTCTTCTACTACAACACCATCTTTTAGAACTACCATACTCTTGCATAACTTATAAGCTACTCCAATATCATGCGTTACAAAAAGCATCAAAAATTGAAACCTCTCTTGCAGTTGTACCAAAATTTCTACTATCTCTTCTCGAAGCTTAGGGTCAAGAGCTGTAGTAGGCTCATCAAGAAGCAGTAACTTAGGATTAGAACTCAAAGCCATAGCCAAAACAATTCGTTGTTGCTGTCCACCACTTAGTTCACTAGGAAAACGATGAATCATAGATTGCTCCAACCCCAAAAGCTCAAACAGCTCCTCTTGATGCTCAAAAGAGTGTAACCACTGCTCTTTAATCCGACTCATAGGCGAGAGAGCTGTAAAAGCATTTTGAGGCACAAAAGCCACACTCTCCCCTGCAACCAATGCAAAATCACTCTCTATCTCCATACTACTCGTAAGCGTAGAGGGCAAAAGCCCAAGCAGTGCCTTGAGTGTAAGCGACTTACCACTCCCACTCTGCCCCACAAGAGCAAGAGAGTCCAAGAGTTCAAAAGAGATATTTACAAGCTCTTCTCCTTTATGTGCAATAGTCAAGTTACGACAAATCATTCTACCTCTTTTTTTTAGCATCATTAAAGAGATATTATATCATAAGTATCAACTCCAAAACCCTACGCAACTCTCTCTTGCTTACTCCAAGTTGAGGGATAAGTCTTATAATAGGCTCTGTAACTGTGGGTTGTCTAATAGCTCCTACCAAAAATCCCTTTGCTATGAGTTGTGTTTGTATCTCTATTACTTTTTGATTAGACTCTTTAGAAAGTGCAATAATCAGCGAATTGCTCTCAATACCAGTAAACTCTTTGACTATCTCTAAACGCTTTTGAATTTTTTGATGATAGTGATAAGAGTTATTCGCAACAAACTCTATATTTACAAGAGCTAATGCCGTATCAAACACAGAGGGAGCTGTGGAGTATATCACTGGCTTTGCACGGTTTTCGAGAAACGAGATAAGCTCTGATGAAGCTAATATATACGCCCCATAACTCCCATAGGCTTTGCCAAGTGTTCCCATCTTGATATGATACGGAGTCACTGCTATATCATAGTACTCAAACACCCCTAGCAGATGCTCCCCTAGCACCCCAGAGCTATGAGCCTCATCGACTATCATCAGAGCCTTATGCTTCTCTACCACGGCAAATATCTCACGACTACAGACAGCCCCACTCATAGAGTAGACACCCTCTACGGCTACTATCTTTCGTTTTGCATTAGACTCTAAGAGCTTTTTCTCCAAATCCTCCGCATTATTATGGTCAAAAAACACAATCCTATCACCCAACAACCCAGAAGCCATCACCCCACTCGCGTGGTACTCCGCGTCCATAAAGAGCATATCCCCCTTGCGTACCAACGCCTCAATAAGTGACATATTAGCCAAAAACCCAGACCCCACCACAAGCCCCTCTTCAAAACCATTGAGCTCTGCTAACCGCTCTTCAAAAAGCTTATGTATAGGATGATACCCATTCACAAGCATACTCGCTTTGGGTGCAAAGGTATTATATTGCTCTACAAGTTTAATAGCCTTCTTAAACTGCTTTTTATTTGTGGAGAGTCCTAGATAATCATTAGAAGCCAAGTCCACCAAAGAGGCATCAAATATCTTCCGCTGTCGAAACCGCCCTGCTTTTTTGAGGGCTTTTAGTTGGGTTTGGTACATTTTTTACTGCTTTCACTCTTTCTTTTAGTAACTTATATTATAGGATTTTTTTCCACAAGAAAAGTAAAATAATTCAAAAGTATAGTTACTTATTTTTATTAAAAAATGTAATGGTAAGAGTATAAGGTAATGATGTGAGATTATTGGGAGTTGAAAAGAGAGTTTGGTAAAACCAAACCCTAGAGAGAGTGAGAAGATTATCTTCTTCTAAGCTCTTTGATTCTTGCTGCTTTACCTTTGAGTTCTCTAAGATAAAATAGTTTTGCTCTTCTTACTCTACCTCTTCTAAGTACTGAAATACTTTCAATACTATCTGAATAAAGTGGGAAAATTCTCTCAACGCCTACGCTGTTAGCACCCATTTTTCTAACCATAAATGTACGACCTGTACCTTCACCTCTGATAGCAATACAGACACCTTCATAGTTCTGTACTCTCTCTTTAGTACCTTCTTTAATTCTAACTGCTACTTTTAGAGTATCACCAGCTCTGAATTCAGGAATATTTTTTGCTTCTGTTTGAGCTTTTTCAAAACTCTCGATATACTTATTTCTCATATTATGCCCTTTGTTTTGACCCTTGAATAGAGATCAGGTCTGAAATACTTTGTTTTACACAAAGATAGTTTACTTTTTAAGGCTGTGATTTTACTGTGATTTCCCTTTAGGAAATCTGAAACAACTGCCATATTTTCATAATTTATTGGTTTGGTAAAAGATGGAGCTTCTAATTGTGACGACTCAAAACTCTCTATCACTAAAGAATCACTATTTCCTAGTACACCCTCTACATTTCGGCTAATAGCATCACACATAACCATGCTTGCTAACTCACCTCCTGTAAGGATAAAATCACCTATTGAAAAGAGTTCATTTGCTTCTGATTCTATAACTCTTTCATCTATTCCCTCATAACGACCAGAAACAAATACTATATGCTCTTTATTTGCCAGTCTTTTGGCATCTTGTTGCTCAAATTTTTTGCCTACAGGGGTAAGAAATATAATATGTGCATCAGGAGAAGTTGCTTTGAGGTGAGAAATAGTATCAAAAAGTGGTTGAGGAGACATAAGCATGCCAGCACCACCACCTATCATAGGAGCATCTACTTTATTATGTCTATTTGTACTAAATGCTCTAGGGTCTATGGTATCAATAGAAATTTTATGACTACTAATAGCCCTAGCCAAAATAGAATCACTAAAATATCCCTCTACAATAGATGGGAAAAGAGTTACAAAACTAAATCTCATTAACTTGCTTCTAATATATCTTTGCTATCTTGCGTAAAAATCTCGTTTGTCGAGGTATCAGCTTTAATAATATAGCGTGGAATATAAGGAACCAAAAATGAATTAGATAGACCCTCTTTGACTAATTTACTATCTGTTTTGATAAGTAAATAATCAATATCAAGTATTCGTTGTATATCAGTTACAACACCTAATACTTCTTTCTCCTCAAAAACTGTAGAACCTATAATATCAAACCAAAAATGCTCACCCTCTTTGAGTTCACAATTTTTTTGCGTAGCTTCTTTGCTACTATATATCTTGGCATTTGTAAGTTTTTTGGCTGATTCTAGCGATTCATATCCACGAAACTTAATAATTCCTCTTGTAAGATTAATATCAAGTATTTCTAGCGTACCTCTATCACTTTTATAGCTTTGAGATATTTTGAATTGTTCAGGGAAATCTGTATGGAGATGGAACTTTAGGTCACCCCAAAGCCCCACTGTCTTGCCCACTTGGGCAATAAAAAATTGCTCTTTTTCTTTCATAGAGTTATGAAATAGCCTTTACATTGACGCGGTAATTTTTACCGCCTTTGGCTTTACAACCAGATATAACTGTCTTGATAGAGTTGATCATTTGTCCCCCTTTACCAATGAGTTTACCCACATCTTCGTCTCTTGCGTAGATAGTAATCTCATCAAATCCTTCACTTACAGAAGTAATCTCTACTCTGATTTCATCAGGATTTTTGACTAATAGTTTAGCATAAGAGGTAACAAAATCTAATATCATGATAGAGTTTATTTACCTGCAATTCTTTTAACTGTTGGACTCATTTGAGCACCAACACTTAACCAATAGTTCATTCTCTCTTCATCAAGAGTTAACTCTTTGTTAGCACTTACAGGGTTATAGTGACCAATTGATTCAATCCAACCACCATCTCTTCTTTTTCTGCTATCTGTTACTACGATTCTATAAAATGGTTTTTTCTTTCTTCCCATTCTTGTCATTCTGATCATTGTCATGGCTATTCCTTTTGTGTATGTGTATCTAAAATTATTGTTAAGTACTGACAACTGCCTT
>JADGDQ010000030.1 GCA_016744805.1 Sulfurovaceae bacterium | reverse complement strand
GTACAGATACGACTCGTATTTGTAGGTAATATATAGAGAGAACTTCCTTGGTCTATACATATTTTTTCTCTTGGCATGTAAAAAATAAAAAGTATTACAAGTGATACAACCATTAACATAAGATAAAAAATATCTTTTTTCCACAAAAAAAGAAGTAGAAAGAAAAGAGCAAAAGAGATAAATGAGTATTTCTTTAGCTTGTCAAAACTATCATCTTTTGGGTTAAGTTGTGATTGTGTTGATACAGTTGAGTCTTTAATATCAATAGCTATTTCCAAAAAGATATATTGTTGTTTTATAGTATTAAAATATGTAAATTTTAATGTTTTCTGTGAAGAAGGAACAACAACATAAAACTCTGCAACTACCTTTGCATTGACTCTATTTATCTGCTCTACACCACTCTCTATAATATTTCGAAGATGCATATTTTCTATATTTGCCTCATACGCATCTACTAAAAGAGTAATAAGGTTATTTGACTCATCATAAGTAGATGCTTGTGATGTTTTTATTTTCATATCAGCTGCTAAAACACCACAAAAATCTTCTCTAGGTTTTAGTTTTGCAATTGGTATGATATGTGCTTGAATAGAAGTTGTTTTTTGAGAGCTTTTTATACTTAAAGAAGGAATAGTAATATCACCATTCATAGATTTAAAATAAAAAGTATAAAATGTGTCATTCCCATTTTTTACTATTAAAGGTTTTTCAGAGATAGGTCCTATACTATTTTGTTTGTCAAAACTAAATTGAGGGTTTATAGTAGATTTTGAGCCAATCTCTAAAATTGTAATAGGAAAAATTTGATTTTCATAGACTTTTTTTGGGAGATAACTATATTTGTAATCTATTTTTCCATAAAGATGAGAAGAAGATCCCATCAGGATAAAAAGAAATATAATATAGTACCTTAAGGTTAGTGGCATTAGTGCTCAAAGCCTTGAAGCATTTTGATACCATCACTAGATCCTAAAAGTCCTTCTAAAGCTCTTTCAGGGTGAGGCATAAGACCAAAAACATTTTTTTCTTTATTGCATATACCGGCAATTGAAGTAACAGAACCATTAACAACTACACGATTACCAGACTCATCACAATATCGAAGGAGTATCTGATGGTTATTTTCTAACTCTTTGAGTCCTTGATCATCAATATAATAGTTTCCATCAGCATGAGCAATTGGTATATTGAGTATCTCATTTTTGTGACATTTTGATAGAAATGTATTATTGCTATTGATTACTTTTATTTTTTGAATCTTTGAGATAAAATGAAGATTATTATTGCGTTTTAATGCACCAGGAAGTAAGCCTATCTCTGTAAGAATTTGAAATCCATTACAGATACCCAAAACCTTACCACCTCTATTAGCGTAACTCACAACAGCTTTCATAACAGGAGAAAACTGTGCAATAGATCCAGAACGAAGATAGTCACCATAACTAAATCCTCCTGGAATAACAACTAAATCTGTGTCTTTAGGAATTCTCTCTTCTTTATGCCAAATTAATTGTGTTGTATAGCCTAATTTTTCAAATGCATACTGTGTATCAAACTCACAATTAGTACCAGGAAATCTTAAAACTGCTATTTTCATTAGTTAATCTCAATATCATAGTCTTCTATAACAGTGTTTGCAAGTAGTGCTTCACACATCTCTTTAACCTCTTGAAGAGCTTTTTCTTTATCTTCTGTATCAAGTTGAAGAATTATCTGTTTCCCAATACGAACATCAGCTACTCCATTAAAATTCATAGATTCAAGTGCATGATGTGTAGCTTTTCCCTGAGGGTCAAGAACACCATTTTTGAGATAGACATTAACAATAGCTTTCATTTATTTTTCTCCTAAAATTCTATTAAGTACTTCTTCATAAGCAACCTTGAGTCCACCTAAACCTTCTCTAAAACGGTCTTTATCCATTTTTTCACCAGTACTACTGTCCCATAATCTAAAGTTATCAGGACTTAACTCATCAATGAGGATAATATTATTATCACAATCTCGTCCAAATTCTAATTTAAAATCTACAAGTGTAAGGTTTTTAGAGGCATAAAATTCTTTAAGAAGGGTATTTATTTTGCGTGCCATATAACGCATATAGTCTAGTTCACTCTCATCTTTTACAAGTTCAAGTATCATACAATGCTGATCATTAAGTTTAGGATCACCTAATTCATCATCTTTATAATCAAACTCAACAAGTGTAAAAGGTAAAATTTTTCCATCTTCAATACCAAGGTTTCTGCTTAAGCTTCCTGTAGCAATATTACGGACTATAACTTCTATCAAAATTACATCAGCTCTTTTGTGAAGCATATTATTATCATCAAGCATATCTACAAAGTGTGTTGGAACACCCTTAGTATTTAAAAATTTAAATAACTGAGTTGAGATTTTATTGTTGAGTGCACCTTTTCCCTCTTGAATAGATTTCTTACCACCATTAAAAGCAGTTAAATCATCTTTAAACTCAGAAATATATAACTCTTTATCTTCTGTAGCCCATATCTTTTTAGCTTTTCCCTCATATACTAGTGTTGTCTTATTCATACTTTTCTATTTCTCCTGTTGGTTTCTTGCTGTAATCATTAATACTCTAAGCATATCAATGGCACTTTTAAGTTGAGCATCATCATAAATCTGCTCTTTGCTTATAATAGTTTTATTCAAAAGTGTATCTTTCTTTTTATCAATTTTTTTACCACTGATTTTTTCTAGTTCACCTTCCAAATGTTTTTTAAGGTCTCGCTCTTTGATAACAAAACTACTATTATTATCTCGTGTTACTTTTCCTGGGTGAACAATAATATCAGGTGTTACCCCCACAGCTTGAATGGTACGCCCACTTGGTAAGTAGTATCGTGCTACAGTCAAACGAAGAGCTTCCCCTTCTCCTACAGGCATGACTACCTGAACACTTCCTTTTCCAAAGGTCTTTTCACCTACAACAATGGCTCTTCTTTTATCTTGAAGTGCACCACTTACAATCTCACTAGCACTAGCACTTCCTGCATTTACAAGTACAACTATAGGGGTTGCGGTATTACTATTTTCTTTATCTGCTTCAAATTCTATATTTTCTTCTTTGTTACGCCCTTTTTGGCTAACGATAACCCCATTATCTACAAATAAATCTACAAGACCAACAGCTTGATCAAGGAGACCACCTGGGTTATTTCGTAAATCTAGTACAATACCGCTTCTGTTATGCTCTTTTTGCATAGCTTCTTGTACATCTTTGACTACTTTTTGGTCAAAAGAACTTACATGGAGATAGAGTATATCGTCTCCAATTTTCTTAGCATATACAGACTGTATTTTAATAATGTCTCTTGTAATCTTTATCTCTAAAGGTTTTGGTTCATTCTCTCTTACAATAGTCAAGACTATATCAGTTTGTGGTTTTCCACGCATATACCCTACAGCTTCATCTATGGTCATACCAAGCGTTGATTTATCATCAATCTTCAAAATAATATCACTAGATTTAACACCTGCTTTATCAGCTGGAGTTCCATCAAGAGGTGCAATAATAGTAAGTACACCATTTTTCATTCCTATACTAATACCTAATCCACCAAACTCTCCATTAGTCTGAACATTAAGTTCTGTAAAACTTTTTTTGTCCATAAAAGAGGAGTGTGCATCAAGATTAGATAAAAGCCCTTTGAGTGCCTTGTCTACTAAATCACTTGTATTGAGTTCATCAACATACTGATCATCTATAAGATTTAATACTTTGGTAAATTTTATATACGATTCTAGTTTGCTTTTTTGGGTGCTATCATCAGTCTCATTTTCTGCTTGTGCAGATGTTGAGATGATTAATGAGGCAACAACAGTTGATAAAAGTCCTATTAGAATAGTTTTTTTATTTCGTTTAATCATAAGATAGGGTGAGACCTTTATTGAATTTATTTGTTATTTACTTATAATTTTAGTTAAAAAGTACTTAAGGACAGCTCTATTTACGCAATATTTAAGATTTTTTATTTTAGTTTTACAGTAAGATAATTATGGTTATAGGAAGTTATTAAAAAATTAAGAAGTAAAGTTAAAAAATGTAAGAAAAAAATAGTTCTGAAACCCCAAAAGGGATTCCAAAAAAAGTGCTACTTAACAGCTAGGAACATTTCCTGAATCAGAAGCATATTCGTTAGCAAAGTCAAAAATATCATCTGCCCATTTATCTTTAAACTTTGCACCAGGACAAAGTGTTGCAATCTCTTCACCAATTTTTCCACTCTCTTTTAATGCTGCCCACTCATCTTGAGTATGTTTTGCAGCAAATTTTGCACCAGTAAAACCACATGCAGCTTTAAGTTTCTTAGAGTAAAGTTTTTGTCCTTTAGCAACATCAGCAGATGCAGTAGTACTTACAACAGCAAATGCAAAAAGTGCAGCTACTGCTAATTTAGTAAATTTAGTCATATGTTTCCTTCAATATAAAAATTTAAACACTTGGATTTTACCTAACTCATGTTTATTTTTACCTAAAAATTTATTATTAAAGTTATAAGTTATACTAACTTAGCTACCTAGACACACGATAAAATTAAAAAACTGATAGATAAGAATCATTTTTATCTATGTTTTTTATAAAATTTGTTCTATTTTCTTCTAATGTTTCTATAGCTAATTTTTCATCTATAGGTTTTTGTGTACTATTTTTTTCTTTACTTGTATTACTATCACTTATATTGATTGTTTTACTTGCTTCAACTATTTTTTTCTTCTCTTTTTTCTCTACTGCTTTTATTGCTTTAGGAACTATTTTCTCTTCTTTTTTCTCTTCTTTTTTAGTCTCTTTAGCTTTTTTTGCCTCTTCTACTTCTCTTTTTTTATCTCTTTTAATTGATTTATTATTTTTAAAATCTCTAATATTTTGACGATGCTCATCATAATCACTTGCAAAGTTATGTGTTCCATCTCTATCTAACATAAAATAAAGATAGTTACTCTCTTTTGGAAAAGTTGCTGCCTCTAAAGCATCCATAGTTACTGTGCATATTGGATAAGGCGGAAGACCTTTGTGTTTATAGGTATTAAAATAACTAGTATCATTTTTGATTCGTTCAGGAGTTACAACAGTATGAGAATATTTACCATAGCAGAGTGTTCCATCCATCTGAAGCCTCATTCCCTTCTTTAGTCTGTTATTTATAACAGATGCAATAGTAGCCATCTCTGATAGCTTATTACTCTCTTTATGTATGATAGACGCAATAATAAGTGCTTGATGTAGTTGAAGTTTCGTATAATCAGAACCAAACCGTTCTTTGGCAAAAAAATTAAGTTCTATAGTAGATTGATCAAGAAGGTATCGTATTGTCATTTCTTCATCAGCATGCTGTGCTACAACATAACGATTTGCCAAGATTTCACCCTCTAGAAAACGAGAGTATTTTTCATAAAATTGTGATAATTTTTCTTTCTCTAAAGACATATCTTTACTTAAACGATTAAATATCTCTTCAACTGTGTCTCCAGCAAAAATAACTATGCCCATAGTACTTGCTTTTTGTTGATAAAGAGTATGAAAAAAGTAAAACCTTCCCTTTCTATCTTCTTGGATATTGTACCATCCCTCTTTTGGCAATTCTATAACTTTAAAAAGTAAATAATCAGCCCAGTGAAGTACAACACCACCTTTTTGTAACTCTTCAATTACTTTTTCTTTTTCTGAAGAAGAGATATAAATAGCATTACTTCGCTTTACAAGAGGAATATCATTGTAATTTAAAAATAATATAAAACATACAGAAGTAATCAAAAGAGTGACTACACTTATGCAAAAGAGAGATCGTTTTTTATTTATCATATTTAAGCCAAATTTTTTATAGTTAATAGTAACTCTTATTATACCATATAAAAACATAATTTTTTTTGATATGTATCAAATCTATACATTTCTTATAGTATTAATATTGGGTAAAATTAAAATGTCTTCTTATTGTCTCTTTTTGTAAAACTCTTCTTTAAATGATTCAAATCTATTCTCCAAAATAGCCTCTCGCATCTGTTTCATAAGATTAAGATAATAGTAGAGATTATGGATAGTAGCAAGTCTAAAGTAAGTTATCTCTTTGGCTCTAATAAGATGGCATAAATATGCCCTAGAGTAGGTTTTGCAAACCATACAGCCACATTCAGGGTCAATAGGAAGAGGGTCTTCTTTGAACTTTGCACCCTTGATAGAAACCTTACCAAATGATGTAAAGAGTGTTCCATTTCGTGCATTTCGTGTGGGCATAACACAATCAAACATATCTACTCCCCTAGAGACATTCTCTACTAAATCCTCAGGAGTCCCCACACCCATAAGATAGCGAGGTTTATCCTCTGGCATAAATTGTGTTGTCCACTCTACGGTATCATACATATCTTGGTTTGCCTCTCCTACACTTAGTCCTCCTATAGCAAAGCCATCATAATCCATAGCACACAGCTCTTTAGCTGATTTTTCACGAAATGCCTTATCTGTCCCCCCTTGGATAATAGCAAATATATTTTGGTCTAGGCTTTTACCCTCTGCTTGGTTTTGGCGATGGTACTCTATGGACTCCTTTGCCCATCTTGTTGTCCGTTCTATAGACGCTTTAATCCGTTCTTGTGTAGCAGGAAGAGCCACCAAATCATCAAGTATCATCATAATATCAGAACCAAGATTATACTGTATATCAATAACTTTTTTGGGTGTAAAGTAGTGTTTGGAGCCATCAATATGACTTCTAAATGTAATGCCATCTTCATCTATTTTCACATTATCACTCAATGAAAATGCCTGAAATCCCCCACTATCGGTCAAAAAACTCTTTGGAAATTTTGTAAAACCATGTAACTTACCCATTTTGGCAACTACCTTATCACTCGGTCTAAGATAGAGGTGATAGGTATTACCCAAAATAATCTCTGGATTCAAAAAGTTTTCTAAATCTGTAGCATCAAGGGCTTTCACCGCTCCTACTGTACCTACAGGCATAAACACTGGTGTTTGTATAGTTGAGTGTTTGGTCTTGATAGTACAAGCTCTGGCTTTATTATCACAATTATCTATCTGAAATTTCATAATAGTAGTATCCTTGATTTTTTGCAAATTCTACTCTTTTTTTCTTGATAGTTGATTATAAAAAATTAAAATTTTAGATTTATTAAAGTAAAAATGAGTAGAGTAGCGTATGTTAAAAATAAATCATAATTTAGAAGATGCTTTATTAGAGTATCTTTCATTACTAGAAAAAGAAGAGTACTTTGATGCGCATGAAGCTCTTGAAGAGGCGTGGCATCCATTGAGGCAGTCGCAAGATCCAATGAGACATGTGGTAAAAGGTTTTATTAATGGTGCAATTAGTTTTGAGCATTTGAAACGAAATAGAAAAAATGCTCAGATGAATGCTCAAAAAGTTATAAGCTCTTATGAACGATATAAACACCTGCGATATGAGACAGGAGAGTATAAAGAGCTATTTGCTAAAGCATATCAAAAGATAGAGAGTCTTAAAAATAAGCATAGTGAGGTTTTTGATGTTTTGGTATCATAATCAGACCAAACACTCATATCAGTCTATACGAACACATCCAAATCAACTCTCATGGCATAATCAGCCTACAACCTATAAAAACTATCCACAAGAGTATAAAAAACAAAGATTAAATATGGAAAATACAGAAGATAATTTTCTTTTTCATATAGCAGGATTAAGTGCAAGAAAACTGTATCCTAGTGGTGAATCATATCTGCGTATTAATCCCTCAGCAGGTGCATTGTATCCTAATGAACTCTACTTTCAGGCACGAGGCGTAGAGGGTTTGGAAGATGGAGTTTACCATTATGAAGTGCGTAGTGCTAGTGTGAGTTTACTCTCTAGCATAGACCAAGGTGAGGGGATAGAGCCATATCTAGGATTTACAACGCCTATGAAAGGGTATCTCTTTTTGGTTTCGGCTATTTATCATAGGAGTGCTTGGAAATATAAAAACCGTGCATTTCGCTATTGTCTTCTTGATGCAGGACATCTTTTGGCAAGTATAGAAGCATCTGCATTGTGTAAGCCACATGCTGTACAGATACTTTATGATATAAAAAGAGATAGGCTTAATAGACTCTTTGGATTTAATAATCAAGAATGGTTTGTATCTGGGGCAAGTATGGCTGTGCCTATAAGAGACGAAGAGGTGAGGGCTGTAGAGTTTGTACTTCCTTTTGTAGATGGAAGTGCTAGTTTTGAGCAAAACCATTTGATAGAAGAAGCCTATAATAAGACTAAAGAGTTGCATAGTTGTAAGCGAATGCTACAAGCTCCAAAGTTTACTTATAACAAAGAGAAGTTGTTAGATGCTATTTATACTCGTAGATCACAAAGAGGTTTTGATAAAGGGGCTATAACAAAAGGACAATTTAACTTTATTATGGATGCACTCACACAAGCTATATTAAGCGATTGTGATGCAGATATTTGTGTTTATGCAGTGATTAATCGTGTGTTAGATATGCCTTTGGGATTGTATAAAGATGGTGAATATCTGCGTTATGGTGATTTGGCTAGAGAGGCTGGATACCTTTGTTTGGAGCAGTACTCACTTGGTGCAGATTCTGCTATAACATTTTTTCTTACCTCTTCAGATTCTAATTATCAGGCTCTCTATCAAAAAGCAGGTATTATAGGTCATAGACTCTATATTGTAGCAGAGTATCTAGGGCTAGGCTGTAGTGGTATAGGAGCATATTATGACGATGAGGTCAATACCTTTGTAGATAATGATGCAATGGTTTTGTATGCTTTAGCAGTAGGGAAATAAGAGTATAAATTTATGATAATATATACCCACTATTATAGCTAGAGCTGATTTCTAAGTTTAGGGTTGTTTTTCGTAGCTTGTAAATAAAGTTTCGTAGGTTTGAGTTTGATGTCTCTTTATCACCCCATAATTCTTTGGTTATTGTTTCTGAAGAGACAACACTTTGGTGGTTTTTAGCTAAGAGATAGAGTAGTTTATTCTCTTTTTTAGACAAAGGTACAATTTTATTTTTATAATAAAGAGAGTTAGTTTGGAATGAGAACTTATAATCATTACTAAGTAGTACTTCTGTAGATATAATGGGTTTTGTAGTGCTATTGTGAAATTTACCATAGCCTGTTTCAATAGTTTTTAAAATTTCATTTGCAGTAAAAGGTTTGGCAATAAATCCATAAGGAGAGAGATCAAGAGCTTCTTGGCGAGTCTCTTCATCGCTATAAGCAGTAATAAATATTATGGGAATTTTCTTTTTGATTAGGAGCTTTCTTGCAAGGGTAAGACCATCTATTGCACCTAATATATCAAGATCCATTAAAATCATATCACAAGGAAGTGACTGAAATGCTTTGATTGCATCCACGGCATTATCTAGACAGGCTACGGTAGTAATAGATTTACTTGCAAGTATTTCTTGAAGGAAGTGTTGAGTAATAATCTCATCTTCTACTATGATTATATTTTTTGGTAGCATTATTTATGCTCTCTTTCAAATGTAATGATTATTTGTGTTCCACTATTTTCTGTATTACTGAGTACTTTTATAGTACTATTAGGGAGTGATTTTGCTAGAGAATCTATAAGCTTTAATCCTAATGTTTGTGTAGTATTTAGTGTATTAAATCCCATGCCTTTATCAGTTATAGAGAGTCTATAGTATTGCTCTATTTTTTTGAGATGAATTTCTATTATTCCATTTTTTTCTTTATAAGCATATTCAATGGCATTAGCTAGAGCCTCATTAAGTATAAGAGTAATAGTTGTAACCGTTCGCATATCAAGTGCTATTGTATCAATATTACTGTGTATGGTATTGTCTGTAGATTTTTGCAAATTTCCTATGACTTCTTGCAAAATAGGTTTAATGTTCACCCTGTCATGCTCTAGTTGCATATAGAGACAATCATAAAGTGTGCTCATGTTTTTTAGACGATTTACATGAGAGCTAAAAGTTTTTTGATAGTAGGGATTGTTAGTTTTAAATGCTTGCATATCTAATAAGCTTATCATAACTTGCATACTATTTTTAGTACGATGATGAAGCCTCTCTTTACCTTTTTTTATCTTTGTTATATTACTATTATACTCTGCTTTTCTTTTTTTTAGTAAATATAAAAAGTAGATAATCGTAACTATCCATACGAGTATAATGCCCAAAATTGTATTATCTATCATACCACTCTTGCCATCCTTTTTCATAATAATATATAAGTTTATGTGTACTTATATGGTTACTTTCTACATAAACTTTATCTATGTCAGGAGGAAAGTGTTGCATATTTTGTATTACTTTATCATTAAGATAATGAAGTTTTATTTTGGGATGTATGGCTCTTAGCTTGATAGGAATATGTGAAGCAATATTAAAGCCCCACTCCCCAAAACTAGGGATATATGTGTGATATGGTAGAGTATAAAGTCCTACCGCTTCAAATGTTTTATTGATTGACCAAAAGGCTTTTTTGGAGAATATAGGTGAGGTAGATTGTGTAACTATGGCACCTGTATGAGAGAGGTGTGATTTAAGAAGTTTATAGAATGTTTGAGAATAGAGTCTACTGAGTGATAAGTTATTTGGATCGGGGAGATCTGTAATAATTACATCATACAGTTGTGTACTTTGTTCTATAAATTTCCAAGCATCTTTGTTAAGAACAGTAACTTTATTATTTTGATATGCATGGTTATTAAGTTGGCTAAGGAGTGGATTGTCTTTAAAAAGTTTAGTGATTGATGGGTCAAGGTCTACAAGTGTAACTTTTTCTACACTTTCATATTTTAAAACTTCACGAAGTGCCATACCATCTCCTCCACCTATAATTAATACCTCTTCATGTTTTTGGGCAATATTCATAACAGGATGCACAAGTGACTCATGGTAGCGATACTCATCTATACTATCAAACTGTATAGCACCATTGATATAAAACTGTATGCGTCCTTTTTGAGCTGTAACAATAATTTTTTGATAAGGGGTCTGTTCGCTATAGATGATATTATGCTGATAAAGCTTCTTTTCGATTATATCTATAAGTTGGTTTGACTGTATAAAACCCATAATAAGAGTAATAGCAATGGCTATCATTGCAATGAGATATTTTATTCCTAATAAATGCCTAAAAATGCTCCATGCTAATATTCCTACAAAAAGATTTAACAAGCCAAATAAAAAGCTTGTTTGCATAAGACCTAATTGTGGTACTAATACCATAGGAAAAAGTAAAGCAGCAAATAATGCTCCAATATAATCAAGTGTAAATACATTGGAAATATTACTTTTGAGAGAAAAACTCTCTTTGAGTATACGGATAATAAGAGGTATTTCTATTCCAAGCATTGATCCAAGTGAGATAGTAATAAGATATAGAAATGCTTGATAATTTTGTATATATGCAAAAGCATAAAAGAGTAAAAAAGCACAAAAACCACCAATAAGTGCAATACTCATCTGTAAGAGAATAAAGGCTCTCTCTAGTCGAGTATTAATAAAACGAGATAACCATGCCCCAATACCCATAGAACTCATAAAAAGACCAATAATTAAAGAGAAGTGATAGATAGAATCACCTAAGAGATATGAAGATATAGTACTCTCTAGTAACTCATATACTAATCCACATATAGCAATAATAAAAGTACTAAAGAGTAGGGTAATCTCTTTAGTTTTTGTTTGTTGAGGCATTAAGACTCTATCCAGCTTTTACTAAGAGTTTATCAAGTAATGAGGTACTTAAAATTCTTTTGAAATATCCCAGAAGATATGTTGCTTTGGTGATATAATATCTTGGTTTGGGTTTTTTGGATTTGATAATAGTATGTACTACTTTTGCTACAGAAATTGCCTCTTCATTAAAAGGAACTTTACGGCTTGTACCATTGATACTTTGATTGTACCTACTAGTAAAAATAGAATTTTCTATAGCAACATTTTCTTGTAATTTTTGTAAGGCTGTTTGTCTAAAAAGACTTGTGACTGGACCAGTATTAAGGAGTATAGGATAAATATTAGTATCTTGAAGCTCTAATCTAAGAGTATCTGTTAGTCCTTCTATAGCATACTTACTTGCATTATATGCACCTCTACTAAAAAGAGAGACAATTCCAAGAACAGAACTATGTTGAATAATCTTTCCATATCCTTGCTGTCTCATAATAGGAATTATTTGTCTTGTACACTCATGCAAACCAAATACATTTGTCTCAAACTGTTCTTTAAGAACATCTGTAGTTATATCTTCTATAGCTCCAGGTTGTCCAAATCCTGCATTATTAAACCAAACATCTATATGCCCCTCTTTTTCCATAACTGTAGTTATAACTTGGCTAATATCTTCTGTTTTTGTCACATCAAGTACCATAGCATTCTCAAATCCAATCTTTTGGAGCATCTGAACATCTTTGGGGTCTCTAGCTGTGGGATAGACATTTATATTAAATTTTTTGAGGTAATTGGCAGTAGCAAGACCTATTCCTGTACTACATCCTGTAATGACTATATTACTCATTATAAACACTCCTTAATATAAAGATTTTCTACTTTAGTTCTAGCCCAAGGAGTTTTTCTTAGAAATGTTAGGCATGACTTAATAGATGGATTAGAGGTAAAACAGTTGATGTTTATTTTTGTACCTAACTCTTCCCAGCTATATTTTTCTACGAGAGAATGTAACATATCTTTGAGTTTTATTCCATGCAGAGGGTTATTTGAATGCTCTTGGTTCATCTATTGTATTCCTTAAAATATAGTAATGTAATATGTATAGATAATGCCAAAAAGAACTTTATATCACTCTTAAAATATAAATTGATTGTAAAAAGAGATTTTTTATCAAAGAGGGGTATAATACCCAAATAATAAAAAATATAAAAAAATTTAAGGAGCTGTATTATGCAAGCTGAACCAATGCTAAGGGTAACTTATGAGAAATTATCACAAGAGTTAGATTATCTTAAAAATAAAGAGCGAGCTATTATTGCCAAAGTTATTGATGAGGCTAGAGAACTAGGTGACCTAAAAGAGAATGCAGAGTACCATGCAGCCAAAGACAAACAAGGACTTATGGAAGCACGGATTAATGAAGTGGGTGATTTGGTAGGAAGAGCTCAGGTAGTAGACCCATCGAAACTAGCACACCAAAGAGTGAGTTTTGGTTCTACTGTAACACTTACAGATGTTGCTACAGATGAAGAGTTGACTTATACTATAGTTGGAGGTCAAGAGTCTAACCCTGACAAAGGACTAATCTCTATTCAGTCACCATTAGCTCGTGTATTAGTAGGCAAAGAGGAGGGTGATGAGGTAGAAGCTAATTTACCTGATGGTAAAAAAAATTATGATATAGAAGAGATATTTTATAAGGATATAGTTCTATGATAAAAGTAGGTATAGTAGGAGCAAGCGGATATACAGGCTTGGAGCTTGTGAAGATGCTTATAAATCATAGTGGATTTGAGCTATCATATTTAGCAACAACCTCAGGAGATACATTGATAGAGGAGTTACACCCATCACTTGTAGGTGTAGTATCAGCAGAAGTTGAAAAGGTAGATATAGCCACAGTAGCCTCTTCGTGTGAGTTGGTATTTTTGGCACTGCCTCACAAAGCGTCTATGGGAATTGCAAAAGAGTTAATAGAACAAGGTATCAAAGTAGTAGACCTCTCTGCTGATTATCGTTTGGATTTAGAGACCTATCAAGCACACTAT
This sequence comes from Sulfurovaceae bacterium, assembly GCA_016744805.1. Taxonomy (GTDB): domain Bacteria; phylum Campylobacterota; class Campylobacteria; order Campylobacterales; family Sulfurovaceae; genus SZUA-451. The sequence continues at coordinate 17,752 of JADGDQ010000030.1, read as the reverse complement.
TGTGAGCATGAAGATAAAGAGCATTTAGATATGGCTGTATATGGTCTTATTGAGTTATACAGAGAGGAGATTAAAAAAGCATCTCTTGTTGCAGGACCAGGGTGTTATCCTACGGCTACACTTTTGGGAATTTTGCCTTTTATTCCTTATATGCAAGCAGACTCACCTCTTTTTGTAGATGCAAAATCAGGTGTAAGTGGAGCAGGAAAAAAGCTTTCGCAAACAGCACATTTTGTGACTATTAATGATAATATTTTTGCTTATAATCCTCTCAAACATCGCCATGCTCCAGAGATTAAAGAGAAGATACAAAAAGTTTGTGGTGTAGAGATGAGTGTTAACTTTGTGCCTCATCTTATTCCTGCTACGCGTGGGGAGTTGGTGAGTGTATATGGCACACTCAAAGAGGAGTTTTTGGATATAGACCCTCTCCAAATTCTCCAAGAGTACTATAAAGATGATAAGTTTATTCGCATTAGAACGAAGCCTGTTGATATTAAAAGTACAGCAGGAACACACTTTTGTGATATTTTTGCTATGAAAAATGGAAATGGACTCTTTGTAAACTCTGCGATAGATAATCTCTTAAGAGGTGCAAGTTCACAAGCACTTGTCGCTGCAAACTTGATGTGTGGGTATGATGAGGGATTAGGTATACCAGTTATCTCTTATGTGCCATAGAGGTCTATTTTTGTAGACTCTTTGCATCTTTGATAAACTCTCTATGCTTTTTGTATGTAGTACTAAAGTCATGGACTCCTTTGGAGTTTTTCATAAAGTAGAGGTAGTCTGTTTTTGCTGGTTTGATAGCAGATTTGATAGCATCAATTGATACCGCACAGATAGGGTAGGGTGGAAGACCTCTATATTTGTAGGTATTAAAGTGACTTGTATCATTTTTGATTCTATGAGGAGTGATTTTGGTATGAGAATACTTGCCATAGTTGAGTGTTCCATCCATCTGAAGTCGCATATTTTTTTTGAGACGATTATAAATAACTGATGAGACCAAAGGCATCTCTTGATTGTTTGCAGCCTCTTTTTGAATAATAGATGCTATAGTAAGTATTCTATTCCACTGTTTTGTTTTATAGCTACCATATATTTTTTTAGAAATTTTTTCATACTTTTTATTTGTTTGATTTACCAAAAATGCAATAAGATTTTTTTCATTAATATTCAAAGGAATGCTATAGGTATCTGCATATATACCTGCTTCTTTGTAGGGAGAGAGTAAATAAGTCTGCTGTTGGAGCTTAATACTATTGAGATGAAACTTTTTTGCAATTTCTTTAAAAAATATATGCGTTGTCTCTCCTGGGATAAGGGTTATAGGTTGTAGGTGTGCTTTTGCTGTGACTAATTTATGCAAAAAATCTATACGATTGAGTGTTCTATTTTCCATAGAAATCCAGCCAGATTGTGGTTTTCCTAATAAAACCAAAATATATTTATCAATTGGGCTAAGCATATAGCCCTTTTTACTCAGATGTGTTATAATACTTCCAACTGATCCTTTGGGTATAAAAAGTGTTTTTGTAGTTTTGATAGGGATGGTAGTATAGAAAATAAAAGAGATGAGCATGAGTAAAATAATGGTTGCTACCCACTCCATAATCCGAAATATTTTTATAAGTTTTCTTATCATTATTACTACTTTTTTTCTCTTTTTAAAGGGAGGAATTTGGGTTGACAATCTAAAAATAGGCTCTTTTTATGTCGAAAAATTATATCTAAAACTTGATAAAAAGCTTATCATTCGTGTAGATAAGGTGATAATTCCCAAAAAAAATAGAAATACCCCTCTACCAAACTTGGAGAGAACTTTGATTAAGCTCAAGGGGATTCTTCGATACTTTCAATCTATAGAACTCAAAGAGGTTCATTTTAAAAATAATCACTATAATCTTTTTTATACAGATAAAGTTCTCTATATGAGCAATAATGAGTTCGAAATGGCAGCTATGGATGTAGATTATGTAGGTGAAAGACTTCATGCTAGTATAGAGTCTATATATCTTAAAAAGTATAATATTCGTTTGAGTGGAAAGTTGATGTACAATGTAAAAGATGAAGATGTATTAATAGAAGGAGAGGCTCACTATAAAGATATCTTTACTACTTTTGTACTCAATAAAAAAGAAGACCGTCTCTATTATGTACTTAAAAGTAAAGAGTTTACTCAGTTTAAATCTATAGTAGACCAGTTTAATCTTCCTCCTAAGATTAATCAATGGGCTACAGAGTATCTTAAAGCTAAAAGTTACAAAGTAGAGTATCTTAAAGGTGTTGCAACTGTAAATAAAGGTGGTGTAACGCTTATTCCTAATACTATTAAGGCACAACTCTCTACCAAAGATGTTAGGGTACTCTTTCATCCAAAATTAGACCCAGTACGAGCAGAATCTATGAGAATATCTTTTGATGATAAGTTAGATTTTAATATTACAAAACCCTATTTTTTAGATAAACCATTAGAAGGAAGTAGAGTCTCTATAGAGGGTTTACTTCAAAAAAAAGCTATACTTAAATTAGACCTCAATGTAACAACTCCTTATGATAAAGCTGTAGACAAAATATTACAGGCGTATAATATTCATATTCCTATTATACAAATAAGTGGAAAGGCACGAGCAAGACTCTTGATAGATGTGGTTTTAAAGGCAAAAAAAGTAACTGTTGATGCTACTATAAAGTTGAATAAAGCAAAAATAAAAATAGGAACTATACCTCTTTTTATCAAAAAAGGCACTATCAAAATAAAAGAAAAAAATGTTCAACTCTCTAACTTTATTGTTTATAATAGTTGGTATGAACTTGCCCTTAAAGGGGATATTAATATAAAAAAGAGAAAAATTAAACTCTTACTTGATATTAAGCACCTTAAACTTGGTAAAAAAAATATAAATTATTTTGTAATTAAAAATAGTAAACAACCACTGCTTATTGATTATTCTAATCATATTAAACTCACTCTACCAAAACTAAATAGTGGTATTAAAATGTTTGCTAAAGATAGTATAGTGGTTATGGATATTGCAGATATAAACAAAATAAAGCCTTATCTTACGAATATACCTATGAATATTGATGGTGGAAATATAAAAATAAAAACAAAAGATTTCTTAGAATATCAATTTAGTGGAATAATCAATAATAAAGATTGTTTTTTTTACGAAAATAATAGTACTTGTTTAATTGTTCTTCCTATAAAAGGAACACTCTCTAGTAAAGGTCTACAATTAAATGCTTTTGACAAACGGCTCTTTTATAACTCTAACACATCTACTATAAAAATTAAAAACCTTCATTTTAATTTGCAAAAATTTCTGCAAAATAAAAAAAATAGAATAAAATCTAAATCCAAAAAAACTACTATGCCAAAAATTCTGCTTCGAGGTAAAAATAGTATTATAGGCTATAAAAGCCATCAACTTCTAACAGATAGATATGATATTAATTTAAGTTCAAATGGGAATTTTTCTTTTTTAGGAATTTTGGGGAAAGATAGAGTAACTACAGTTCAAAATAGAGACTATATGAGTATTAAAGCCAACAGAGTAACAGATAAAATGTTGCATCCACTTATTAATTTTACAGGCTTACAAAAGGGTAAATACTCTATGAAAATTCTTAAAAATAGAGATGGTGTGTCTACAGGTGAGATTACTATTTATGGAGGGGTAATGCGTGACTTTAAAACATACAATAATATTATGGCATTTATTAATACTATCCCATCTTTAGCTACACTCAATAGACCAGGATTTAGTAATAAAGGGTTTGATATAAAAAAAGGAACTATCAAATTTCGATTAGACAAAAATATACTTACGCTTAACTCTATTCTTATAGAAGGTCTCTCTTCTAGTATTTCAGGAAGTGGCGTAATAAATATAGCTACAAAAACACTTCAAGTAGATGTTTTGATAATGACAGCAAGAGAAGTAGGAAAAATTATAGGAGCAATCCCTATTGTGGGCTATATACTTATGGGTGATAACAAAAGTGTAACAGTAGGACTCAAAGTCACAGGCACGCTTGATAAACCACTTGTCAAAAATAGTGCCATCAAAGATACGCTTTTAGTACCTCTTGAAATCCTTAAAAGAACACTCACAACACCAGAATATATCTATAATAAACAAAAAGAAAAAGCCAAAATGAAAGAAGAAGAGCTAGATCTTTTCTAATATTTTTTACTCATTCCTTAGTACTCTAAGTGGGTCTGTTTGTGATGCTTTTCTTGCAGGATATAAAGATGATAAAAGTATAATAATAGAAGTTCCTACAATAATAAAACTAAAATCACTTATTGTTAACTCTACAGGTAACTTACTTGTACCATATACATCAGCAGGCAAAGAGATAATATCAAATGTTTTGAGTACCCATATACCTAGTAAACCTAGTAGTGTTCCTGCAACTATTCCTGCTGAACCAATAATAAGACCTAAACGAAAGAAAATTTGTTTTATCTCTATTTTTGTTGTGCCAAGTGTTCTTAGGAGTGCTATTTCGCTACGCCTACTCATTACAGTCATAAGTAATGAAGAGATAATATTTAAAGAAGCTACAAGGATAATAAGAAGCAAAACCAAAAAAAGTGCCTTTTTCTCCATTTCCATAGCAGCAAAAAAACTTCCATTTTGTTGCCACCACCCCTCTATCATGACACTCTCAGGGAGTACTTTTTGTATGGCTTCTATCTCTTTGATTGGATTATCACTGTGGATATGAATACCATCATAGACTCCTTTGGTTCGTTTGAGTAATTTTTCAAATGCTTCAAGAGTTGTATACATAATAGCTTTATCATACGCTTGTAATCCAGAATCAAAGATACCATCTACAAGCATCTTTTTTTGCAAAGGCATAGTACCAAAACCTATGGCTTGTTGCTCTGAAAAATAGAGAGTAAGTTTCTCTTTAGTGTTTATATTCATCTCCTCAGCTAAACCATCACCAACAATAATACTAAACTTACTCTGCTTTACAGAGGGTGATGCTTTTTGAAAAACAGGATTAAGCGCACTCTCTTTGCTAAAATCTACACCAAAAAGCATGCTTCCTTGTATAAAACCATCATTTTTTGTAATAACTTGTGTTGTATAGTAGGGGCTAAATTTGAGTTTTGGAAATTGTTCTTTGAGTTTAATAATTAGTGTATCGTCTGTAGCATTCTGTTGCATAGGAATAATCGTAAGTGGATAATTCATAACAAAAAGTCGCTCTTTGAACTCTTTTTGCGTCCCATTCATTATTCCCATAACAACCATTAATACCATAACACCCACAGCAATCCCCAAAAAAGCAAGAAGTGCAGAGATAAAGATAAATGGATTATCTCTATCATATTTGAGATAGTGTTTTATAATATCAAAAACAAATGGGTTTGACATTATGCAAGAAGACCTTTTTTAGGTCCACTCTGTCCACAACAGCTTTTATATTTTTTGCCACTACCACATGGACATGGTTCATTTCTTTTTGGTTTTTTTGTGCCTGTAATAGGAGTTGTAGTTGATAATTCTTCTTCATTTGATTGATTAAGAGTAGTGTCTTCTATAGAACTCTCAAGTTCATTCTTAATCTCTTCTACCGCATCTTGTTCTTGTTGAGGAGTTTCAAAATTAAATTGAACTAAATGTAATATTTTAATCGCTTCAAATTTAACTCTAAGAATAAGATCTTGAAAGAGTTGATAGCTATCTTGTTTATATTCTGTAAGTGGATCTTTTTGGTTGTATCCTCTGAGTCCAATACCCGTTTTTAGAACATCCATCTCATAGAGGTGATCTCTCCATTCAGGGTCTAGAACACGCAGATAGAGAACGCTTTCTATTTCACTTCTTTGTTCAGGATCAATTTGCTCCATTTTCTCTTCATAATGTTTTTCCATAGCATCTTTGAGAGCATCAAAAACATCAGCTTGTTCTTTATCTTCTAGGATATTTTGGGCTATGTCTATGGTTAACTCTTCTTTGATAACAGCACAGAGTTTTTCTATATTATAATCTTCTTTAGGTGCACCCTCAAAAATATCACACTCTAGGAGGTGGTGATTAATATACTCTATACGATTCTCTAAAATTTTTCCAGCTATATCAAAATCAGGATCAAGAAGTTGATTACGAAATGCATAAATAGCTTTTCTTTGGTGGTTTGCTACATCATCATATTCTAAAATATTTTTTCTTGATTCATAGTGCATATTCTCAACTTTCTTTTGAGCCTTTTCTACACTTCGAGTTACAATCTTAGAATCAATATATTCACCCTCTTCTACACCAAGTTTACTCATAATATTTCGTATCTTATCTCCACCAAAAATACGCAATAAATTATCATCAAGGCTTAGATAAAATTGGCTCTCTCCTGCATCACCTTGTCGACCACTTCGTCCACGAAGCTGATTATCTATTCTTCTACTCTCATGTCTCTCTGTTCCTAAGATATAGAGTCCACCCAAAGAGCGAACTTCATCATCTATCTTAATATCAACACCTCGTCCAGCCATATTTGTTGCTACTGTTACTGCGGATTTATGCCCTGCATCCATAATAATTTGTGCCTCTTGTTCATGATTTTTGGCATTAAGCATATTATGAGGAATTTTCTCTTTTTTTAGCCTTGCATCTATCATTTCACTTTTTTCAATAGAAGCTGTTCCAATCAAAACAGGCTGACCTTTTTTGTGTAACTCCTTGACTTTGGCTACAACAGCATTAAGCTTTTCTCTTTCTGTATTGTATATAAGGTCATTTTTATCTAGTCTAATAAGAGGAAGGTTTGTAGGAATAGAGATAACCTCTAGATTATAAATTTGTGCAAATTCTGTGGCTTCAGTTTGTGCTGTACCTGTCATTCCTGCAAGTTTGTTATATTGACGGAAGAAATTTTGGTATGTAATTTCTGCTAGAGTTTGTGACTCCTCTTGAATCTCTACACCCTCTTTAGCTTCAAGTGCTTGATGTAGTCCTTCGCTATAGCGTCTTCCTTCTGAGAGACGACCTGTAAACTCATCTACAATAACTATTTCATTGTTGCTAACAACATAATCTATATCTATTTCAAACAGATATTGTGCTTTTAGGGCTTGGTCTAGGTGATGAGAAAGAACAGCATTTTCTAGACTATAGAGGTTTTCCACCTCAAAAAGATCTTGAGCCTTTTGTAGACCCTGTTCAGTCATAATAATAGTTTTGTTCTTTTCATCTACAATAAAATCACCAGTTGTTATCTCTGGTTCTCCTGGTTTTGTCTCCTCTTTTTCACCTTTTTCCATCTCTATAGCTATGGCATTGGCACGAGGGTAGTGATTGCTATCTCTCTGGACTGCACCAGAGATAATCAAAGGCGTTCTTGCTTCATCAATTAGAATAGAATCCACTTCATCGACAATAGCGTAATTATGTTCTCTTTGTACCTTTTCATCTGAACGAACTTTCATATTATCGCGAAGATAATCAAAACCATATTCGTTATTTGTTCCATAAGTGATATCTGAATCATATTGAGCTTTACGCTCTATTTCATCTCCAGAATTTGCGGTGATACATCCTACGCTATAGCCTAGAAACTCATACAGTACACCCATCTCTTGGGCATCACGGCTAGCAAGATAATCATTAACGGTAACAACATGTACGCCTTTAGCACTCATAGCATTCAAAGCAACAGCAAGAGTAGCAACAAGAGTTTTACCCTCTCCTGTTTTCATTTCGGCAATATTACTGTCATTGAGTACCATTCCTCCTACTAACTGCACATCATAATGACGCATTCCTAATACTCTTTTAGATGCTTCTCTTGTGATGGCAAATGAGTCATTGAGTACATCATCTGTACTTTTATGACCCTCCCTAATAGCTACCTTAAGTGAGTGGAAAGCATTTTGTAACTCTTCATCACTCATAGCCTCATAAACTATCTCAAGCTCATTAATTTTTTTGGCTCTTTTAAGGTATTTTTTGACTGTTCTATCATTTGCAGAACCGAAAATATTAGTAATTTTTTTAATCATAGTATTATATATCCTATTTGAAGTTTACTCTTATGTTACCCAAATCTTATATAAAAGCTGTTTATAGTAATATGGCTTTAAGTAATTAAGAAGTACAATAAATTAGATTATATTTAAATATAAAGGATTTTTAATGCAGAAGTTTATAATAATATTATTAGTTTCTCTTTTTAGTGTTTTTTCATTTGCACAAGAAGCAAATAAAGAGAGTTTAACAAAACTTTATATAGCTACTTTTGATAGAGCTCCTGATATTGATGGTATTAGCTACTGGATTAGTACCAATATGAGCTTAGAGCAGATAGCTCAAAGTTTTTTTGATCAAGATGAGACTAGAAGTAAGTACCCAACTGGAATTTCAACAGGAGAGTTTGTAGTAAAAATATATGAAAATCTTTTTAAGAGATCACCTGATAGTGATGGTCAGTCCTATTGGGTATCAGAACTTGATAGTGGAAATGTTGTAAATTCCAATTTTATCTTAGCTGTTATTAATGGTGCAAAAGAGAGTGATGCATTGATTTTGGATAATAAAACTCAAGTGGGTGAGTATTTTATGTCTAATAATCTTAGTGATCTCGATCAAGCACGAGAGGTTATGAGTGAAGTAACCGCTGATACCAATACTATTATTACTGCCAAAAGTAAGATAGATACTTATGCAAAGGCATTAGGTACTTGTAGTACCTTTAGCTCTTCTACTGGGAAAATGGCTTTTAATGGTACTTATGTAAAAGTCGATTCATTAGGGAATGTATGTACTAATGAAGATGGTGTATGGAAAGCATTTTTCCCTATGATTATCTACCCAGGACCCTCATCTCAGCGAGCAGATTATGGTGATTATACAGCAGGTGGAAGATTTAATACTCTTATGGCTTATGATACTAATATGCTCCAACATGCAAAGAATGCAGGAATGAAAGGGATCTTAGATACAGACTATTATCAATCTGGTGGACTCTTAGCAGGAATGTTAGCCCAAGAGATTGCAACCATTAAAGCAAATGGTTTATTTGGTGATTTACTATTTTATTATACAGATTACGAGGATACTAGAGTGGATGCATGGAGTTGGCATGAAGAGAAAAAAGCGATTATTGCCCAAGAAGACCCTAATGGTCATCCAAATTACTTTTTAAATGGAAATTCAATTACTAATCCAAAGAGTCAAGAGAATATCTATCTAAGTGGACATAGTACAAGTGATATTATAGGTACTTATGTATATGAGAGATGGAATGATTATCAGCCAAATGGACCCAAAAGAGTTATACACCTAGAAATAGGTGAACAGACAAATCCAACAGTAGTAGCTCAGATTAATTATGGAGTAGGGGGGGATTATGCAAAAGATCCTGTAGGAGAGCGATTTACTCCAATAGCTATGGCATCTGTAGCCCAAGGGGCAAAAGCTATTGCATTTTGGAAAGATTGGGGTGATAGTGTAGGTATAGGAGTCGAGAGCAATGCATGGTGGGATAATTTGCCAGAGTTTAATGCTAATATAGAAAAAATGATGCAAGCAAAGATTGTGCAGTCTGTGCATAATCCATTTGATATAGTCTGTAACTCTCATAATTTTACAGATGAGCATGGTAGAAGTATAGTACTTGATAATATATACCAACAAGATGAGTGGGGGTATTATCTTATTCCTGATGATGATTTAAGTGTCTCTGTGGGGAGTAGATTAGTAAATGGTAAGGGGTATGCTATTCTCTCAAATTGGAATAGTTCATCACAAGATTTTGAATGTTCTGTTAATACTTCACAGATGGGATACTCTTTTAGTAAACTCTATAATTTTATTGATGATAAAGATGCCGTAGGCTCTGTATCTGGGAGTACATTCAAAATTACAGTTGCTGCGTATAGCTGGGTTGTTTTAAAGTTCTTATAGATAGATGTTCTTAAAGGTTTTTGTTTGTACGATATTACTCTTTGCTTTTTCTAGTGCAGAGAGTTGTAAAACATTAGATTACGGAAATGGGAAAAGAGCTTTTGATGGAGTCTATGTAAAGGTTGATTCTTTGGGGAATGTTTGCACAAAAGAGAGCGGAGAGTGGAGATATTTTTTCCCTGTTTGTATCTATTCTGATAAGCAAAGAGACCATAACTATACAGCCTATAGTGTAGATGGAAGATTTAACTGTATGATAGCATGGAATGCGAGTAATTTAGGGCATATTAAAGATGCACAGATGAAAGGTATACTAGATACCGACCCCTATCAAGAGGGAGAGGCATTAGCAGGAAAACTCTCTACCGAGATTCAAAAGATTAAAAAACAGGGTCTTATGAATAGTTTGCTTTTTTATTATACTGATTACGAACGAAAAAGAATAGATGCATGGCAGTGGCATAAAGAAAAACAAAATATATTAGCCAAAGAAGACCCTAAAGGACATCCTCATTACTATCTTAATGGACACCCTTGGTCTGTTGAAAAAATATATAAAGCCAAAAAAAATATTAGTGATATTTTGGGTACTTATGTCTATGAGAGATGGAATCAATACCAACCAAATGGACCAAAAAGAATTATAAAGTTAGAAAGCAACAAACAAAATAATCCTGTAGTTATGGCACAGCTTAATTATGGAGTAGGGGGGGATAAACTTCATAAATATCCTAAAGACCCTATTGGTAAAAGATTTACACCTATAGCTATGGCATCTGTAGCCCAAGGAGCAAAAGGTATTGCTTTTTGGAAAGATTATGGTAGTACAAAAACTTCTGTAGAAGATAATATATGGTGGAATGATTTACCTAAATTTAATGCAGATATTAGAAAAATGATGCAAGCAAATATTATTCAGTCTCTACACAATCCTTTTAGTATAATTTGTGATTCTCATTATTATAGAGATAAATATGATAGAAAGATACTCTTAGATAATATTTATAAAAAAGATATATTTGGGTATTACCTTATTCCTGATGATAATCTAAATATATCTATAGGTACACGACTAGTAGATAAAAAAGGCTATGTAATTATCTCTAACTGGAATAGCTCCTCTCAAAAACTTCATTGCCAAGTAAATACTAAAGAGTTAGGGTATTCATTTAGAAAATTATATGATTTTATAGAGAAAAAAGATATTGTAACTGTGCTTCAAAATAATACCTTTATATTGAGTATTGATGCATATAGTTGGAGAGTAGTAGAGTTTTTGCAGTAAAAACTCTTGCTTATCTATTTTTTATAGCTTTTTTTCCTTATAAACCAAGATAATCCTAAAATCCCAAAGAGTAAAGGGAGTCCAATCTGTACCCATGCAGAGATTTTAGTGCTTTTATTGAGTATATCTTTGTGCATTTTATTATCTATTTCTACACCTGCCATATTGGCTACATGGTTCATAGCTGAGATGGCTAAATCTCCTTTTGGTATATCTTGATGGCAAGAGAGGCATAGACCTTGGCGGTCAAGTTTGGCTCTTGTCTCTTCGCTGAGAGGGTTTGCTAGCGTCCAGTGGTTATCTACGGTTTGTACTTGTGTGCCATTTTCATCTATCATCACAGAGTAGTCATGCTTGAGGTTAGGGATGGCAGGTATCTGCTCGTCTACTTGTTTGGGGAGGAGTTGTCTGTTTGCACTCATTAGGTCTATGGTAGTTGTTTTGCTAGGGTCAGAGAAGTATTTTCCTCCTTCTATTCCCATACCCAATGCCTTTTTAGAGCTATGACAACTTTCGCATGTTCTTGATTTTTTGCTAATAGTATGTGGATTAACCTGAGACATAGTAATGGCATTTTGCCCCTCTTTGCCTGCACCTTCGACATTTGGAATCTTAAAGATATGGTTTTGCAAAAGTGCTTTACCCTCTTTGCCAATGACTGTAATAGTTGTTTGACATCCTGGGATTGTAGGAGAGACTCTTCCCTCTCCATTTTGACTTAGGGCTGGGTCTTCCCATCTTAGATAACTTCGTGTCTCTATAACCTGCCCATCTACCAAAAAATCTTTGAGTGTATCCTCTCCACTTATTCCATGTTTGTCATGATGCTTGGATGCTGCGAGATAGTCTGGATTTTGTTTGCCTTTAGAGTAATCTATCTTGACATGGCAACCATAACATTGTGGAGCCCAAGTAGCGTGGCAAGTATAGCACTCTAGTCTATCGGTATGTGCCTCTATCTGATCCATAGCTATGAGACCCTCTTTGGAAATTTTCTTTTCTTCTTTGAGCTTTTTTAGAGGTGTTAACTCTATATCTTTGCCTGAAGAGAGGTGCATCATAATCTTATCTCCATGCCGTACTGCTTTTGTCAGAGGATTGCCTCTTGCTGATAATAAAAATCCATCTCCTCTCTCTTTTGGGATAGAACCTTTTTTGAGATACTCAGCAAGTGTTTTTGTGGTGCCTCTAGCTTTGCCCTTTTTTGGTTTGGTATCAAACTCATCAGAGTATCCAAGTGGCAACTCCCAAGGGTAGTGTTTGGTTGTTCCATGACAATCTTGACACTCTACCTCTACAGCACCCAAGTTAGCACCAGTCATAAATCCATCCCCATGTAGATCATTGCTTGTATGACAATCTTGACAAAGCATTCCTTTTGAGTAGTGAATATCTTCTGTGAGGTGTAAGTAGCGTTTGGTATGGAGTTTTGGTTGTGGGTTTCCTTCATTATCGAAGCTTGCCTTATACTCTGTCTCCATCAGACCTTGATACGAAACCCCGATTCTTTTCCCACGATTATGACAAGTGGTGCATGTCTCTACAGGAATACCAGAGTAGTTTACATCATGGATATGTACCTTAACTTTGCGTGAAGATTGGATTTGGTGAGAGAGTAGATGACCTGCTTTATTATGCGGTATTTTACTATCATTCCCCTCATAAAAGCCCTCATTTGAGTAGGGTATATGGCAGGATGCACAGCCCATGCCTCTATAGTCTCCGCGTCTTTTTCTACTTTTGCCTCCTGTGTGGCAACGAAGACACTCTTGTCTGAGGTAAGTGTAGACAGCGAGGGATGGGTCTTTTTCTATCTCTTCTGCTGTAGGTGCTTTGGCTAATGCTGTGGAGTGTTTGGGAAAGGCTTGAGGCTCTTTTTTGGCAAGGGCTTCCATATATTTTTGGTAAGTTTTTGTTCCTAGTCTTGCATGGCTATTATTATTATCATAGTTTGATTCTGTATGATTGTATCCATCACTCTTGCCAAAACTCCATAATGCCCCATGGATCTTTCCAGCTTCTGTATTCATTAGTGATGTCCATTGAGATGCTACTTGTTCAGGATGGCACATGCCACAAGTATTATTATTTATCCATTGGCTTGTTGGTGAGGGATAGAACTCTTTTGGACCTTTATTGAGTTTAAAATAAGGCAGTGTACCAGAGTGAGATCTGTTTTTATCTTGTTCGTTGGGATTCCCACCATGACATACAACACAATCATTGTTTCTAGCTCCTGCCTTGTGGGCAACTTCCAAAATCTCTTGCATCATTTTTGAGTTCTTATCTCGAATATGCTCTATACCATTGTGGCACTCTATACAGGTATTTGCAAATATATTGATGGAGAGAAGGAGTAATATAGGTAGGAATTTCATAATAACTCTTTGTGTAAGATACTAGTATAGTACTATAAAAAGCTTTGAGATTAATAAGGGGTTAAGAGCCAAAAAAATTAGCTCTTAAAGGAGTATATTTAGATAGCTGCCTTGATTACCTCTTTGGCTACCTCTTTTTTCATAGCATCACCACCAGATACTTTTTCTGCAGCTGCATCTATCATTTGGTCTTTTGTAGATACTGCTTTTGTAGCATTTGATTCTGTTGCGTTTGATTCTGTACCAATAGCTTTTGTTACTTCAGCAGTTGCCACTTTTGTTGCTTCATCAGTTGCTACTTTTGTTGCAACATCAGTTAATGAACTAGCAAAAAGAGTAGATGCCACAACAGCAGAGATTAAGATAATTTTTTTCATGGTTTTCCTTTGGGTATGAATATGTTTACCTAACTATTTTAGCCATTATCAACTTATACCCAACCCAATTCAGCAAATATAGGCTCCATATCTAACCAAAATTGTTCAAAGTGATTCGTTACATCACTAATTGCCTCCTCTTCTTCTCTCCACTCTTCTAGCTTAAGCATTATCGCCTCTTTATTTTCACTGTTTATAGTAGAAGATTCTTTTACTTTTTCAATAACACTATTTATTTTCTCTTCCATAACTACTCCTTTTTTAAAATCTAATATAAGTATAGCACTTTTCTATTTTATCATCTTGAAGTGGTATAATATCAGATAAAAAGGAAAAAAATATGAAACAAAAATTCTCAAAATTTATTAAATCAGACTCTTCTGGAGGCATAATATTAATTTTTGTCACCTTAGTAGCACTTTTGATTGTAAATTCACCACTCTCTATTTACTATGACTCTTTTTTGCATCTGCATTTAGGTATTCGTGTTGGTGACTATTCACTAGATAAGACACTTATTCATTGGATTAATGATGGACTGATGGCCATATTCTTTCTTATGGTAGGACTAGAGGTAAAAAGAGAGATTCTCGATGGAAGCCTTTCGTCTCTCAAAGCTGTAGCACTTCCTACTATTGGAGCTATTGGTGGTATGGTATTTCCTGCTTTGGTTTATATATTGTTTAATAGCGGTGATGCCGTAGCTATGCGTGGATGGGCTATCCCTACTGCTACAGATATAGCATTTGCCTTGGGAATCCTCTCTTTGTTGGGCAATAGAATCCCTGTCTCACTTAAGGTGTTTTTGATGGCATTAGCTATTATTGATGACTTGGGTGCGATTGTGGTTATAGCTCTCTTTTATACCGCAGACCTCTCTATGATCTCTATTTATATTGCTTCTGGAACACTTATTGCTTTGATGCTATTTAACTATTTGGGATTTTCTCGAAAGTCTCTCTTTTTGGTAGTAGGTTTAATTTTGTGGGTGAGTGTACTCAAGTCAGGAGTCCATGCTACACTTGCAGGTGTTGCTTTGGCATTTACTATTCCCTACAGAGCCAAAGATCATAATGGACAACCGTTCTCTCCAGTTAGAGAGATAGAGCATGGTCTGCATCCGTGGATTACCTTTTTTATTCTGCCTCTTTTTGCCTTTGTAAATGCAGGCATAGATATTCGTGAAATATCTATGGAGCAGATTACAGGACCTGTTCCATTGGGAATTGTATTAGGGCTGTTTTTGGGAAAACAGTTTGGAGTTTTTGGTCTAAGTTGGTTGGCAATCAAACTCAATATTGCTACACTTCCAAAAGGGAGTAATTGGATGATGCTTTATGGGGTAAGTTTGCTTACAGGTATAGGATTTACTATGAGTCTCTTTATTGACTCTTTGGCATTTGTAGATGATACACTCTTTGCCTATACAGATAAGTTAGCCATTTTAATAGGGACATTTTTATCTGCAGTTATTGGTTATTTGGTTTTGAGACTTTCTATAGCAGATAAAAAAATAAAGGATTAAGATGGTTAAGACTATCAAAGGTACTTCAGACTTTATGGAGTCGTTGCGTGGTAAAAATGCTACATTTTTATTGGCTCTTAGCAATACAAAAACAGCAGATATAGCAGGTATTACACAGGCAGGAATAGCAGGTAAAATCTATCTTACACCCACACTTGATGCAGAATTTATCTGTAGTGGAAGTGTACGAAGTTTAGCTGAAGTAGCTTCAACTCCAAAAGGTGTGCCTACCCCTGCACTCATAACACGAGCCGTGCATCTCAAATCACCTTATGGACGCATTGAGTTATTAAATTTAGGATTAGAAGTAGAGCCAAAAATAGACTATTTCAAACTCCATAATTTTGGCATCAATCCAAGTAACACTATTGCATTAGGAGCCGATATAGATGCACAAAGCATCTTTGAAAAAGGGCTAGAGTTTGGTCAAAATTATGCATGTAAAGATGAGTATATTATATTAGCAGAATCTGTACCTAGTGGCACAACTACCGCAACTGCAACAGCTTTAGGGTTAGGATATAAAGCAGAAGAGTATTTTAGTAGTTCATTCAAAGAGTCTCCAACAAGCATCAAAGAAGAGGTAATCAAATTAGCTCTTGCAAGACTCACCAAAGAGAGTGAGTTGTTTGAAATTTTAGGAAAAGTAAGTGATAATATGCTACTATTTAATGCAGGATTTATACTAGGCATAAATAATCGTATCCCTATTGTATTAGCAGGTGGAACACAGATGGCGTGTGTTCTTTTGATTGTAAATAGTATACTCAAAGCAATGGGTGGAACTATGGAGACCTCTAATTTGGGACTATGTACGACTAAGTGGGTTTATGAAGATAGATCAAGTGATATAACAGCTCTTCTTGATATGCTTGATTTTCCTCTTAACTCCTTTTATGTGGATTTTGATTTTTCACTGAGCAAGCATCCTGCCCTTAAACTCTATGATGATGGTGAAGCAAAAGAGGGTGTAGGGGCTGGGGGAGCATTGGCGTATGGATTTTTACATGGCTTAAGTAAAGAAGAGATAACAAAAGAAATAGAAAGGTTATTAAAATAATGTCTAAAATTCTCTATTATGGTGGACAAAAATCGGGAAAAAGTTTGTTAGCAGAGCAAAAAATTATAGAGTTAGCAGGGTTAAAAAAACCATTTTATATAGCAACCTATGATAATACCCATGGCGATGAAGAGATGCAAGAGCGTATAGCCAAACATCAATCACAACGCATAGGTTCATTTTTTACCATAGAAGAGACTTTTGATCTTTTGGGTGTTATAGAAGAAGAGGAGTATTATCTTATAGATTGTATGTCTATGTGGATACTCAATAGTATGGATATGTCCCTAGAAGAGCTTTTAGTTTACCTCAATGTATTAAGCAGAAGAGATGCCACAATAGTATTTGTTCTCAATGATGTAAACTCTGGCGTAATACCTATGGATAATATAAGCCGTGAATATGTCGATAGAACAGGTGCCATAGGTCAAAAACTCGTCTCCTTTTGTGATGAAGTCTATGAAGTAAAACTAGGACTAGGTATACAGATTAAATGAAGTATCAAGAGTTACTAGTATCCCTTTATAATGAGGCAATAGAAAATCAAGATTATTCAAAAAACTTAAATAGAGAAACTTTAGATAATATCGAAACTATTGCAAATAAATGTTTTAATCAAAAAGGTGTTTTTACTGTTCTCGTAACTTTGTCAATATATAAAATCAAACATCCTATACAAGATATTAGAAGACATCAAGCAGGATTAGAAAATGGTTTTTCAGGAAGAAGTATTGATACACATTTTATTACCCCTACTCTTAAAAAAATAGGATTACCATCTATGAGTGAGAGTGGGTGGCTTACTCGTTCATTGGAGCAACCTTTTTCATATACATTAGATTATAATGGGAAAATAAGTAATAAAAATGTTAAAAAAGCATTCTTAGAGCTTATTCATGAAATTCAAGTTAATACTATCAATCCTAAATTTATTTTAGTTGAGCTTTTTAGACGCATAATAAAAATACAAAAAGAGAATAAAATTAAGATTCAACCTTTAAAAAACCCTGAAAAATTAACAATTTTAAAAATGATTACTTTGTTAGATAATCAATTCTCATTTAATTATAAAACTTTTGGTGGTTCAAAATTACCTGTATTAGCTTTTTATTCTATGTATAAAATTATTATAAATGAAATATCAAGATATAGGAGTTGTTTCTTAAAACCATTAGGTAGTCATACTGCAAGTGATAGA
>JADGDQ010000029.1 GCA_016744805.1 Sulfurovaceae bacterium | reverse complement strand
ACTCAAGAGAGTATAGATGAGGAGTTGGAAGAGTATCAAAAAATTGTTGCAAATAATAATAGTCTCTTAAAAATAGAAGAAGAAGAGAGACTTCATGCTATAGTAGAAAAATTCCCTAAGTATTTTATTTTAAAAATTAAATCATTTCAAGATACAAAAAATCTTACTTTTGCATATTTAGTACTTAAAGAGAGTTTTCCAAAAGCATTTATATTAGAAGATAATATTATAGAAAAACCTATTTACTCTCGAAATACTAAAAATGAAGAAGATAATCAACTTTTATGGATAGCAATTTTTAGTTTGGCATTAATAGGCATATTAGGGCTTTTTTCTTCTTCTTTACAGATAAAAAATATTATGATTCGACATACACAAATGCAAGATAAGCAAAATAAAATTGAAGCATTTCTAACAAATATGGGTGAAAATATCTATTCGCTAAGTAAAAAAAATATTAGCTATAGAAAAGTTTCTGTAGATAAGTTATCAAGTGGTGACATAATACCAAATAGAGAAGTAATAGATAAAAAGCTTTTTGATACAACAAGAGTTATGATTAATTTTTTAAGACTTAAATCTAAAAAAGTTACTATTATTCAGGAGAAGTTTAATCTGAATAATTTACTTAATGGAGTTTTAGGGACTATTACACATACTTTTGAAGGAAGTAATACAGAACTTATATTTGAGATTGAAAATAGTGTTCCTAAGAGTATTATTGGTGATCCTTTGCATCTATCAGAGATACTTACAGAGCTGTTACAAAATGCTATGAAACATACAAATAAGGGTGAGGTCAAATTACATGTTTCTATCTATTCAGGTTTTTCTTCAGAAGATAAGTTACAGTTTGAAATTAGTGATACAGGTGGAGGCATTAGTGATAAAGGGCTAGAGATGCTTTTTATTCCTCGGTATACTGATGCAGAAGAGTATAAAGGTTTAGGTCTATATGTGGCAAATGAGCTTGTGCTTTTGATGAATGGTGAATTGAGTATAAAAAGTACAAATAGTACAGGAACTACATTTTTATGTTCTCTTCCTTTGCTTATTCCTCAATCTGATGATAGGAGAGTATATAGACTTCCTGATGAATCATATACTAAAAAACAGGTCTTGATATATGATAATAATGAAAATTCAGCATTGGCAATTCAAAAGATGTTTACTTATTTTCATATTACTACAGAAGTTATCTCTCCACAAAAGTTTAATTCAAAGAGCATGAATTTATCAAAGTATGATATTGTTTTGGTGGATATAAATAATCTTACCAAAAGTAAAATTACACAAATAAGAGAGATAAGAAAAAAACAGCCTCTAAAGATTGTACATCTAAGTAGTTGTTTCTCGACAAAGAGGCATATAGCACATGACTATACTGATGATTGGCTTGAAAAACCTATAAGTCAAGAACGAATATATGAATTAATGATTTCTCTTTTTGATACAACAATTCTATCAAAAGAGACTAAAAGCTCTGAAGGTCTTAAAGTTATACGACCAGATAATTTGATTGAGACAAAAAATATTACTACAAATAATTTTACGGATTTTAAAGATTATCACCTTTTGATAGTTGAAGATAATATAATTGATCAAAAAGTAATGCTAGGAATCTTAGGTAAGGCTGGAATGAATATTACTTTAGCTAATAATGGACAACAGGCTTTGGATAAACTTTTGGATATAAAGAATTTTGATCTTATATTGATGGATATTAGTATGCCAATTATGGATGGATATGAGACTATACAAAAGATACGAGAAGATAGTAGTTTTGATACAATACCTATAATTGCATTAACCTCTTTGGCTCTTGATAATGATGTAAGTAAGATGTTTAGAGTTGGGAGTAACGCATATATTCGTAAACCGCTTAAAATAGGGTATCTTTATACTGTACTGAATCATTTTTTGGGAGATGAAGAGATACATATACAGCCAACTATCCAAGAAGAAGATTTACATAGAAATCAAAATGGACTTGATATTAGTAAAGGTATAGAACACTCTAATGGGAGCCACGAGATATATAGAGAGATATTAGAAGAGTTTTTAACCGCGTATGGAAACTCAGCAACCTCTCTAAAAATATGGGTTACAGATAATCGTTATGAGCAGATTAAAAGATTATGCTTAGATATGAAAGGATTAACAGGAGCTATTGGTGCGTATGATATGTTTGAGTTAGTAGATACTATGCATAAACAATTTTTATATAATAATGTGCATCTTATTCCTAAGTTTGTTGAGTCTTATGAACTAGAGTTAAAGAAACTTGTTAATACAATTCATCTTTATATGGATGACAAGTGAGTATTCTCAATAAAATAATTTTACTTTTTCTTCTTGGGAGTTTTATCCTAGCGGATGCTTCTACAGATAAACAGAAGATGATTT
The DNA here is from genome assembly GCA_016744805.1 of Sulfurovaceae bacterium. Lineage (GTDB taxonomy): Bacteria > Campylobacterota > Campylobacteria > Campylobacterales > Sulfurovaceae > SZUA-451. Next base: position 29,185 of record JADGDQ010000029.1, on the reverse strand, counting down.
TGGAATATAGTAAAAATAGAGAGTATATTGTTAGTAAATTAACCCAAGCAAAATATTTATCACAAGATTATAATCTAAGTTATACTATAGAAGAGTTTGGTGAGTATTTTGCTATTACTATATCACCTATTGAAACTCTTCGATTACAAGAAGCTCTTTATATTCTTTTTCGAGTAGACTTTCCTTCATTATTTTATGTGCATATATCTACAAATAATTTACAGATACAAAAGAGTACTCCTCAACAAACAACTTTGTTATTAGAATCTTTAGAGAAAGTAGATGAGGGGAAAATTATAAACCATTTAAAAAGTTTTCATTTATGGATAGAAAAGTGGTATATACTACTGCTACTTTTTATATTAGGACTCTATTTTTATTATAAAAAAGTCAAAAAAATAGCAGAAATTCAAAAGATGCAAAATAGTTTTGAAAAAAGTCAAGAACAGATAGATCTCTAAAGTAAGCCTAAATGTCGTTCTAAAATAATCTTAGCAGCAATAGAATCAATTTTACCATCTCTTTTATGTTTAAAACTTCCTTTGCTTAGCTCTTTTGCCTCAAAGCTACTTCCTTGTTCATCTTGATACTTGATGGGTATCTCTAGTTCCAAAAGTGAAACAAAGTGCATAATACGCCTTTGCATCTCTTCGGCACTAGAACCATCTTTTGGTAGACCTACAACAAGAGTTTGAATCTCCCACTCTCCAAGAAGCTCTCTAATATCTTTTGATGCTTGGTTACGATTTTTTCGTAAAATAGCATTTTGAGGAAGTACTGTTGTTTTGTCAAAACAAAAAGCTACACCAATGCGTTTAAGTCCTACATCTATTGAGGCATATTTCATAATAACTATATAAAAATTTCGTCTAAGATAGTATTTACATACTCATTAGCTTTAAATGGTATAAGGTCTTTTGGTTGTTCTCCTGTACCTATAAATAAAATCGGCATCTTTAGTTCGTCAGCGATACTCAATATCGAGCCACCCTTTGCTGTACCATCTAATTTAGTAATAATAATTCCATCTATACCTATCATTTGGTCAAATGCTCTTGCTTGATTAATAGATGAACTCCCTTGTGTACCATCGAGTATAAGAAGTTTTCTATCAGGAGACCCCTTATGGGCTTTGTCGGCTATGCGAATCATTTTTTTGAGTTCTTCAGATAGATTGACTTGTGTATGGAGTCGACCTGCTGTATCTATAATAACATGGTCTATATTTTTGGCTTTTGCTGAGGCAATAGTATCATAGACCACAGCTGAGGGGTCATGCCCTTGTTGTGTGGAGACAATAGGAATATCAAGTCTGTTTGCCCAACGAGTGAGTTGCTCTATGGCTGCTGCACGAAAAGTATCACCAGCACCTAATATAACACTTTTGTTTTGCTGTTGATAATGATATGCTAGTTTAGAAATAGTTGTAGTTTTTCCTGCACCATTTACACCTATTATCATTTCGATAAATGGCTTATTATCACTCTCTTTAAAATCTGCTTTGTACTGAAAAACAGTTATTAGTGAGTTAAATGCCTGAATGCGTTCAATATTGTTTGGCAGAGACTCCAAAAGCCTCTCTACAAGGTCATAGTTAACATCTGCTTCTAACAAAATATCTTCAAACTCATCTTTGGTAACTTTTTTCTTTTTTTTGGGAGAAACCTCTGCAATTGCTTCACTTGTTTTTCCAAAAGCTTTTTTTAAAAAATTAAACATTTTATATATCCTTATAATAATTTTTGTGCATTTCTTATCTCTATTTCCAACATCTCCATAGGAATAGCACCCTCGTAATAGCGATAGAGCTTTCCATTTTTATAGAGTATAGAAAGAGGCATAGAGAAGTTTTGAGGGAGTTGTAAGACCCTACGGAGATAGTTGATAAGAAGAGTATTATCTATTGAATATGAGATAAAATATTCAATAAGAGACTCTTGTAGCTCTTTGGCAACTTGGTTTTTATCTTCTTTACTCGGTACTAATATACCCACAACAAAAAGTTCATCTTGATACATTCTTTGTATCTCGTTGAGGTAAGGCATTTGTCCCATACAGGGTTTGCATAAACTACTAAAGAGATTAAAGAGTACAAGAGGTTGTCTTATTTGATTGGTAACAATACTATTTTGAGTAGCTGTAACATTGAGCTCTCTATTTTTTTTATCTATCAACAAAAAAGAGATAGTTTTATTTAAGTCATCTAAATTAGTCTCTTTATCATTTGGTATAGTTTTGTTTTTATCATTGTCTTTTGAATTATCTTGTTTGGAACAAGCAGAAATCAATACTAAGAGTAAAAAGAGAAAAAATATATTTTTCAATAGTAAACCTTTAAGCATAATTTCGAGATTATATCTAAACTTTTATAGAAGTGAGTGACTTTATGAATAAAAAAATATTTCGTATGGATTGTTTGGCAAAATTGAAGAAACAAAAAGATAAATCTTGCTTTGCTCTTGATAAAAGAATTTCGCAAAGAGTATATCAAGATATTAAAATGAGTGGAGCTAAAAGTGTAATGCTTTATATTCCATTGGGTATAGAAGTAAATATTATGCCTTTGATAAAACAACTAAGAAAAGAGAAGATACGACTCTTTGTTCCATTTATGGAAGGTGAAAGTTTTAGGTTGGTAAAATACAGATTACCACTAAAAAAGAAAAAATTTGGTATATTAGAACCTAAAAATTCGCATCAATATAGAGTAAAAAAAATAGATATTGCGATTGTTCCTATTGTAGGTATAGATACACTTCAAAAGCGTATTGGATTTGGAAAAGGAATGTATGATAGATTTTTTGAACAAGAGAAAAAATATATAAAAAGAACTATTTTTATTTCACGCATTAGGTGTACTTCTTTGGAGGTATTAACAGATGAATATGATATAAGAGCAGAAAAGATTATAACTGCAAATATGAGAATATAAAAGAAAGTAGATATTATGATAATAACAGCAGGAGTAGGATTACTCAGTGTTGCTGTAGGGGCAGGCACAACTTACCTATGGCTTAAAAGCAATAGTAGCAGAAAATTTGCCTATATGGAATTGGAAGTAAAAGCACGGGCCAAAGCTATAGAATTAGAATCAGAGCGGATGCTTCAAAATACGGCACTTAAAATTAAAGAAGCAGAGTTAACACAAGATAAAATTTTTAATGAGAGAATAGCCCAAGTAGATAAACGAAATCGTGATTTAATCTTGGAGACAAAATCATTAAAAGAAGAACAATCAAAACTCCAAAGAGTCCAAAAAAGATTAGATGAAAAAGCTCAAATACTCGATCAACTCAAAGAGAGAAAAAAGAGACAAATTGATTTGATTATATCAAAGATGCAGAGCGTAGCATCTATGACAAAAGAAGAAGCAAAAATAGCTCTTTTGGAGAGTGTAGAAGAGAAAAGTAAAGCAGATATTGCATCAATTGTAAGAAAGTATGAACAGCAAGCAAAAGAAGAGGGTGAGAAAAAAGCTAACTATATTCTTTCGCAAGCGACTACAAGATATGCAGGTGAGTTTGCTGGTGAGAGATTGATTAACCTTGTAACACTTCCTAGTGATGATCACAAGGGACGAATTATTGGGAAAGAGGGACGGAATATTAAGACCCTAGAGATGCTTTTGGGTGTTGATATTATTATTGATGAGACTCCAGGAGTAATTTTGATAAGCTCATTTAATCTTTACCGTAGAGCTATTGCTACAAGAGTTATTGAACTTCTTGTAGAAGATGGCAGAATTCACCCCGGACGCATAGAAGAGATACACGAAAAAGTAGAATCAGAATTTGAACAAAAAATCTATGAAGAGGGTGAGAATATTTTGATAGATATGGGACTATTCCCTATGCATGAAGATCTTATTAGACTTTTGGGGAAACTTAAATATCGTGCAAGTTATGGACAAAATGCACTCGCACATACGCTTGAAGTTGCAAAACTAGCATCTGTTATGGCTGCAGAGATGGGTGGTGATGAAAAGCTAGCCATGCGTGCAGGATTACTCCATGATATAGGAAAAGCTCTTACGCAAGAGATGGGTGGTTCTCATGTAGATTTGGGTGCAGATTTATGTAAAAAATATAATGAACATCCTACAATAGTTAATGCTATCTATGCTCACCATGGGCATGAAGAACCAGATAGTGTAGAGAGTGCAGCTGTATGTGCAGCAGATGCCCTTTCTGCTGCTAGACCTGGGGCTAGAAGAGAGGTACTAGAGAGCTTTACAAAGAGAGTGAAAGAGATAGAAAGTATCGCAGTAGATCATGATGGTGTACAAAGGGCTTATGCTATCAATGCAGGAAGAGAAATACGAGTCTATGTAGACGCTGGTAATATTAATGATAATGAAGCAGTAATGTTGAGTCAAACTATAGCAAAACAGATAGAAGATAGGGTACAATATCCAGGTGAAATCAAAGTAACTGTCATTAGAGAGTCACGATCAATAAATTATGCAAGGTAGTACAATGGAAAAATGTAAAGATGTAAAAGCGTATGTTCGTATGGAAGAGCGTTATGAAGGATTAAACCTAATTTTTGGTGATTGTCCAGAGCTTAAAACTGAAGTTTTATCAGTAGTAGCACAGGTCAAAGAAGAGACAGGATTAACACCTTTTATCTATGATAAAGTCTCTAATGACCGTCCTGATCTTCAGGCTATTTATGTTGAGTTTCATGATGATGTACATCGTACTGGTGGAGACTTTTTTGAGAAAGTACTCAAAAGACTCAATATAACTCATTGTGAGGATTAGAAAAATGAAAAAAATAATTTTAGCACTTCTTTTTATGGGTTTACTTTTTTCTACACAGACTATGGCAAAAGATACAATCGTAGTACTCAAAACAAATCAAGGTGATATAGAGTTAAAGCTCTTTCCAAAAGTTGCCCCAAAAGCTGTAGAAAACTTTGTTACTCATGCCAAAAATGGCTACTATAATGGTCTTGTTTTTCATAGAGTTATCAAAGGATTTATGATTCAAGGTGGAGACCCTGAGGGTACAGGAAGAGGCGGAGAGTCTATCTGGAAAAAAGATTTTGATAATGAGTATGCACCAAATGTAGTATTTGATAAGCCATTTATTTTGGCTATGGCAAATCGTGGACCAAATACCAATGGAAGTCAGTTTTTTATTACTACCGCAGTAACACCATATCTTAATGGTGGCTATACTATCTTTGGAGAAGTAACCAAAGGGCAAAAAGCTGTTCGTAAGATAGAAAGCGTATCGACGAATGCTGGTGATATACCTGTGTTTCCTCAGGTTATCAAAAAAGTAATTGTTAAGTAGATTAGATTGGATTTAGTAGCATTACGCCAAGAGCGTCTAAAGTGGCTCACTTGGAAAAATATTATCCCCCTACAAGAGGCTGTTGCCTCTCTTCCTCAACTTACAGTCTCTTCCGTAAGATTAGATGATGTTGTAGCAATAGATTTTGATAGCTGTAGCAAAGAAGAAGAAGAGCAGATAATAGAGGTTGCCAAAAGGCTTAAACCATGGAGAAAAGGACCTTTTCGTATTAGTGATACACTTATAGATAGTGAGTGGCAGAGTTTTATGAAATATAATCTCTTAGAGCCTCATTTTAACCTCAAAGATAAGATAGTTGGAGATATAGGGTGTAATAATGCCTATTATCTTTTTCGTATGCTTACACATAAACCCAAAAAACTTATAGGCTTTGATCCCTCTGCTATTACTTACTCACAATTTCAATTTATAAATCATTTTATTCAAAGTGAAATTGTGTATGAACTTTTGGGTATTGAGCATGTGGAGTTTTATGAGCATCGTTTTGATGTTCTTTTTTGTTTGGGAGTACTCTACCATAGAAGTGACCCTGTATTAATGCTCAAATCACTCTATAAGGGTCTTAATAGTGGTGGTGAGCTTATATTAGATACTTTTATGATTGATGGAGAAGATGAGGTTTGTCTTACACCTAGAGGTCGCTATTCAAAAATTCCAAATATTTACTTTATTCCTACTGTAAATGCTCTTAAAAATTGGTGTTATCGTGCGGGATTTGAGAGTATAGAAGTGCTAGATATAAAAACAACTTCTCAGGAAGAACAGAGAAAAACAGAGTGGATAGATACCCAAAGTCTGAAAGATTTTCTTGATCCAAGAGATAATAACAAAACTATAGAAGGGTACCCTGCACCCAAGAGAGTCTACATTAAAGCTATCAAAAAGTGACAAATAAAAAAAAGTAAAATTAATTTTTTTTATAAATATCTCTTATTTTTACCTATCAAATGACGCGTCTAGCGTTGTTTTGATACGCTTTTATATAAAATACCACAATAAACTAAAAATTACTTTTATTTTTAAATAAGCATTATTTCGCTATAAACTATTATCATAAGCCAAAGAGCCTATTTGGATACTATTTAAGTGTAATAATAATTTGAGGATGAATAAAAAATATGAGGATATTAACGATAGGGTTTGATGACGATTATGTCAAAAAACTTGCTGTAGAACTAGAGAAATATTTTATCTGTATTGTTGATAATGCTAAAGATCTCTATGATGCAACAAACTTTACAGATTTTAGGCATTATGAATTAGTCATTATTGTAGATGAGGGAGTTAAATTTTCTCTTGAACGATATGTTAATGAAGTAAAAAAGAAGAAAAGCGAAACAAAAATAATCATGCTTACTGATTTTGAAAAAAATCAAAATATACACTTTTTATTGGGTGTAGATGATGTAATATATCAGCACTGTGATCAACCAGACTTAGTCGCAGCAAGAGTTTTGGCAAATATGAGACAACTATTTGGTACAAAAGTAGATATAGGAAAACTTGTAATAGATATTACCAATAAAAAAATAGAATATGATGAAAAAATTGTATCTCTTAATGGAAAAACATTTGATATTTTGGCATATCTTGCCCTTAGAAAACAGAGAGTCTTCTCTAAAGATGAAATCATTAATGCACTTTGGGAAGAGCCTGAATATGTAAGTGATAATACGGTTGAAGTAGCTATTAATCAAATTCGGAAAAGATTAAAAAGTATTTTAGGATTTCAAGTGATTCATACGGTGCGTCGTAGAGGTTATAAGTTCTCTTATTAAGATACTTAGAAAACATGATAGAACTTAAGCTTTTTATATATTATGCCTCTTGGCTAGTATTTCCTTTACTCTTTTGGTTTATTGCCAAAAGATATAGTATATTAATTGTATTATCACTTCTTTTTATCTACGCTCGATTTATTGAACCAGAAATTTTATTAGTACATAAGTATAAAATTCAAACAGGATTTTCTGCTAAGTACGCCTTGATTGGAGATTTACATTTGGGTATATACAATGATGCCTCTATACTCAAAAGGGCTGTTGCCAAAATAGACAAAGAAGATGTAGATGCACTCTTGATAGCAGGGGATCTTATATACGAACCAGACCCCAAGAGTCTAAAAGATCTCTTTGCACCACTCCAAGAGCTGTCTATCCCAATTTATGCTGTATTAGGTAATCATGATTGTGTGGGGAATGGTGCAAGTATTCGTAAAAGATTAGAAAAAATTTTAGATGGTTTGGGTGTAATTATTATTACTAATAAAGCTATAGAGCTTAATAATATAACTCTACTTGGATTAGGAAGTCACTGGGCAAGAGAAGATAAAGTTGAGCTATTAGATAACTATTCAAAAGAGCATAATCTTGTGGTATTAACGCATAATCCTGATACTACATTAAGTTTTAAGTCAAATCATTATGCAGATTTAACACTTGCAGGGCATACGCATGGTGGACAAATACGCATTCCTTATCTTTATCAAAAAGTTATTCCTGTACAAGGAGAGGTTGCATGGGATAGGGGCTTATATCAGTATAAGAATGGGCAGGTTTTTGTTACTACAGGTTTAGGGTCTATTGGGTTACCCCTACGGTTTTTAATCCCCCCAACAATAGATATACTCACACTCTACTAAGAGCTTATATATGAAACTAAAAAATATTTCTTTCAAGAAACTTTTATTGATACCTTTAATACTATTGTTAGCTTATATTATTGTAAGTTATTTTAGCACCCCAAAAGCAGAGCCTTTACCACAAAAGAAAAATGAGAGATACTATCAAATAAAGATGTGTAATAAGCTTGAAGGCAAAATAGAGTATCGTTTAGCAGACAAGACACGAGTAGATTGTCTTACCGATGAGTATGCCATAGAGGTAGATTGGGCAAAAAAGTGGGCAGAGGGGATAGGGCAGTCGCTCTATTATGGGATGGTTACCAATAAAAAACCAGCTATTGGCTTGATTGTAGAAGAGGGGGATGAGCGGTATCTCAAAAGACTCTATAGGGTCTCTAAAGAGCTAGATATAAAAGTAATTATTCTTGAACGATAGTTTCAAATAGAGCTTAATAATCTTTAGGATAAAATACTCTTAAAATAAATTACAGTTAAGGCAAATATATGGATTACCTACAGATAAAAGGTGGAAATAAGTTACAAGGAGATGTAGTTATTAGTGGTGCCAAAAATGCAGCATTACCTATTATTGCAGCTACAATACTTAGTGACAAACCAATAACTCTTACTAATCTTCCTAATGTTGTAGATATTCGTACACTTTTGAAGCTTTTGGGTATGCTAGGTGGTAGCGTAGATCATCAAAAGACCGTAGCAACTATTGATAACTCTACTATGAGTTCTACAAAAGCAGTCTATGAGATAGTCTCACAAATGCGTGCTTCTATATTGGTACTTGGTCCTCTTCTTGCAAGATTTGGAGAGTGTGAGGTGAGTTTGCCTGGTGGGTGTGCTATTGGTCAAAGACCTATTGATTTGCACCTCAAAGCACTAGAGGCTATGGGGGCAACTATAGATATTCGTGGTGGATATGTACGAGCCGAAGCACCCAATGGACTCCAAGGAGCCAAAATAATCTTTGATAAAATCACAGTAGGTGGTACAGAAAACATAGTAATGGCAGCATCCCTAGCCAAAGGTGTAACCACCATCATTAACGCAGCCAAAGAGCCAGAAGTGGTGCAGTTGTGTGAAATGATACGAGATGCAGGTGTCAAAATAGAGGGAATAGGAAGCAATGAGCTTATTATTCATGGTACAAACCAAAAACCATTAACATTCCAAGAGACCCAAATCATTCCAGACCGTATAGAAGCAGGAACTTATCTCTGTGCAGGAGCTATTACCCAATCTAAAATCACTCTACAGCAAGTCAATGCCGAAGATATTAGAGCCTCTATGAACAAACTCGAAGAGATGGGCTTCTCTTTTGATATTACTCCAAATAGTATCACTATACACCCATGCCAAGAGATTAAACATGTAGACCTAATCACCACAGAGTACCCTGGGTTTCCTACCGATATGCAAGCACAGTTTATGGCAGTACTTGTAATGGCAGTAGGAGAGTCACTTATAGAAGAGAGACTTTTTGAAAATAGATTTATGCATGTAAGTGAACTCAATAGACTAGGAGCGGATATATGGCTCAAAGGCAACATAGCAGCCATACGCCCCATAGAGAAGCTTTATGGAGCAGATGTAATGGCAACAGACCTTAGAGCAAGTTCTGCCCTAGTACTCGCAGGATTAGTAGCCCAAGGCACCACAAATGTCCACCGCATCTATCACCTAGACAGAGGCTACGACAACCTAGAAGGCAAACTATCCAAACTAGGTGCAGATATTGTAAGACTTAAGGAGTAGGTGGTATATCAACTGCCAAATTATTTTATAATATGGAGTGATTTACACTCCATATTTATCAGCCATGTCTTTAACCTTTACTATCATCTCCTCCACCGTCTCCTCTAGCTCACTACCCATTCGTTTATACTCAGTAGGGTACTCCTCTTGCATAAAATACATAAGAGTATAATAGACAGGCTTAAACTTATTTTTTAATTTTGGATACTGCTCAAACAAACTATAGAGTCTTTGCGTTTGCCCTTTTGCTATCAGTAATAAAAAATACTCTATCATATCCTCTACAAACTCTAAGTAATCATTAGACTTTAATACTTTATGTAATTCATTAATTGCAATACTATACTGATTATTTGCAAGCAAAGAATAAGAATAATAAAAAATATATTTATCTTGAGAATTAATCTCTTTGGCTTTCTTAAATAATTTTATTGCTTTGTCATAGTTACCTTTGTTAGCATAGCTAATCCCCATACCATAATAAGCACTATCCTCTTTATGATTAAGTTTAATTATTTGTTGATATGCCTCTATCGCTTTATTATGGTTACCTTTGTTACGATAGATAATCCCCATATTATAATAAGCCATATCATTTTTAGGATTGAGCTTAATTGCTTGTTCAAATAGCTCTATGGATTTATGAGAATCGCCTTTTCTATAATAGCAAAGTCCTATATTATTATAAATATTATCATATTCAGGATTGAGTTTAATCGCTTGTTGGTATGCCTCTATCGCTCTGTCATACTCGCCTTTTTTAGCATAGCTATTCCCCATATTATAATAAGCACTATCATCTTTAGGGTTGAGTTTGATTGCTTGTTGGTATGCCTCTATCGCTCTGTCATAGTCGCCTTTTTTATCATAGTTAATCCCCATATTATTATAAGCCATATTATCTTTAGGGTTGAGTTTGATTGCTTGTTGGTATGCCTCTATCGCTCTGTCATACTCACCTTTGTTATAATAGCTATTCCCCATATTATAATAATATATTGATGGTTTCTTAAATATATTAATAAATAATTGTTTTATCTTATCAACAAAACTTAATGAAGTATCTTCTATTGTATTTTTGATCTCCCCTGATATAGTTATCTGTTTCGCCAACTCTGGGGAGGTTTCTGATAAACACTCTTTTGCTTCAGAGAGGAGTTGGTGCTTTAGCTCTCTATCTTCTAGCACTTCACCATACGCTTCAGAGAGATAGTAGGCTCCTTTTGCATGTATAGTTCGCTCTTTGAGTAGGAGGATATGCCCATGGACTCTCTCTGTAATCTCAGGAGCAGTAAACCAAATCTCCAAAAATCGGATTAACCATCTAATATTCTCTTTCTTCTTCTTTCTGCCATTTCTCATCAGATACCAAATATTAAAAAATCGCTCTTTAAGTTGATAAATCTCTATCTCTGTTCCCACATGATTGGAGTCTACAAAATATGCTTTTTCTAACTCCAAAAGATTGGCTCTAAGCGTCTCCTCTTTGGAGCGTGTCTTTTTTTGTAACTCCTCAAAGGTAATGCCATCCCAAGCTATGGCTATCTCATGGGCAACCCTCTGTGAAGGAGAAGATAAATCATCCATACGGTGCTTGTAGAGTGAGGTGACTTGGTCTAGTATATACTCTAGGTTTTCAAATATCTCTGCATTTTTATCCAAAAATATCTCAAAGATAATAATCATAGTACGAGGCACACCCCCTGTCAATCTCTTGACTATCTCTATGCGAGATGGCTCATAGTTTTGGATACCATCTTTGTGATTTTTTGCCAAATTTTTAAAGAGCTCTTGGCTCTCCTCGGTGCTTAGACTCTTTAGTGGAATAGTCTTGAAAAACTCAAAAAAAGGTTTATCATGTCGGTAAGTATCTTCTATGGCAATAGCTGAAGCAGAGATAAGCTGTAGATGTGTATCATGTAAAATATCTCGTAGTAGCTTGACATTATTTTTGTGGTATAGTTTATCATTATCAGTAAATTTTTTGAGCATATCTTGAAAATTATCTATAAGCAATAGAAGCTTTTTGCCATTTTTTTGTAGTGCTGTTTTGATAATATGAAAACAGTTATCTCTATCCTCATCCATAGCACTCTCTAACTGCTCTACAATATCCTCAAATCCCTCAATATCCTCCAAACTATCTGCCACAACTCCCCACAAATCACACAAACAGACTATATTATACTGCTCTTCAGTCAAACGAATAGGAATTAGGTGAGAGAGTTTAGGTATAAAATTTATCTCATACTCTAGTCGAAGTAGAAGTGTAGTCTTGCCCATGCCTCTTTGAGCAGTGATGAGAAAGTTTTGAGAGACTTCATCGAGTTGGCTCTGATTTATATCTCTCATAATGCGTCTAAACTCTTTTTGACGAGCTACAAAACCATCTAGTAGCTCTTGCTTTGTTTGCGTAGCAGGATTGTAGAGGTGGGATACTGGTCTGTTACTCTGCCACACGATGAGACCACCAACTCTTTAGTAGCGGAGAGTTAAAACTATAAAACTCACCCTGCTCACTGATATACCCATCATACTCCAACACTTCGATAAGAGCTTTTAAATCTATCTCACTGTCTATCTGTTTCATCTCTTGATATGCCATCTTTTCATGCTTTGAGATATGGCTCAAAATCTCAATGACTATCATCTCTTCTTTTTTTTCAAAGGCACCTTTGAGACGGGTTTTCCAATTAGAGAAGTAGTCAGCATTGGAGCGAGACTTTGTGATTTTGTCTATAGTTTTATCTATTAGTTCGTTTGTTACGGTACTCTCAGCTATCTCATCACCCAACGCATCCATAATCATCATAATATAATAGGGGATATTTTGGACTATCTTCTCAAAAAGATGCTCTTTGACTTCATCAGAGAAAATTAGAGAGATACCATCCTCCTTAAGCCCTGCACAGAGTCTATCTATCATCAAAGAAGCCTCTTCATTATCTAGAGGAGGAATCTCTATCAGTTTCAAATCATTCGTAAGATGTTTATTATCAGTGATTTTCTTAACTACATTACCCAAACCGATAGAGCCTGTAATGACAAACTGAATATCTGCGTCATGGTTAAGCTGTCGTAAATCACGATTGTCTTGTAGAAACTTTATTGCTTCTTGATGACTATATTGAGATATATTAGAGAGAGTTTCAGGAAACTCATCGAGTAGAAAAACTACTTTTTTAGTCTCTTTTGGGAGTGATTTGAGTAGCTCTGTGGTCTTCTCATAATAATCAGTTTTTATTGCTCCCTCCAGTCCAACTCCCTCTACTCCTATACTACTTATCTTCTCTTTTGCATTCTCTGCTTCTAGTTTTCTTTTCTCTTTAAAGCTTTTCCAAAAACCATAAATCTCATCATCTTCCAAAAGTGCATTGTAGATATTTTTAAAGTAGATATTGGAGTTGTCCACTCCCATAATAGAGAGATATTTGACAATATACCCATCATGAGGATTCTTTTTGATAGAGTGCAAAATAGAGCTTTTGCCAACTCTCCGTGGAGCAGTCAGAAGTAGATCTTCACCTCCTTTTAGCTTTCGCCAAATTAGGTTTATGATTTTATCTCTTGGGAAAAATTTATTTTTTCCATCTGCTGGCTGTCCAGTACTGATGTAGAGTGGTTCTATTGGTTGAGATGTGATCATAAACTTTCCTTATTTTATGATAGTCTTGGTTTATTCTTCTTGACTGTTAATTTTTTATAGCAGTTATTATCTAGCTTTCATTGCTTGTTGGGCTTCTCTATCGAGGGTTCTTTTTTTGAGGTCTTGTCGTTTGTCATGGGTTTGTTTTCCTTTGGCAAGTCCTATGCTGATTTTGGCAAGATTTTTTTCATTGAAGTAGATAAAAAGAGGGACAATAGTGAGACTCTCTTTACCCATTTTTAAAAAAAGTTTATTAAGTTGTTTTTTGTGTAAAAGGAGTTTTCTTGGTATTCTGCTATCGGGTGTATAGCTTGTATTGGCGGTATTGAGGTGTGCTATATGTACATTCATCAAAAATAGCTCTCCTTTGATAAAACGGCAATAGCCATCTTTGAGGTTAGCTCTTTTGGCTCTTAGGGCTTTGACTTCACTTCCTTGCAAGACTATACCTGCTTCAAATTTCTCAATTATTTCATAATCATGATATGCTTTTTTGTTGTTTGCAATAATAGTAATAGACATAAGGTACTCTTTTTAAATAGATTATAACATATTAAGCAGGGAATAGCTCTTTCATTTTTTTGAAGAATGCTTGTGTGATACCTTTTGGGCTTGCTAGGTCTTGAATAAACTCATTATAGTTTACACCTTTTTCTTTTAAAAAGTTTTCAAAATAATCAGCTGAACCATCCATACCATCTTTTTCTTCTATCTCTAGCATTTTTGCATAAAGAGGTTCTATGATTTTAACTACATTACGAGGGGCAACTTGTCTAAATGCCATATAATTTCTTACTTTTCCATCGCGTGTTTTTTTAATTTCAAAATCAGTAGTTACCCAATAATGGTCACCAGATTTAGAGAGATTTTTTACTACAGCAATAATATTATTGCCACGCCTAATCTCTTTCCACATAAGATAAAATACTACTCGTGGCATATCAGGGTGTCGCAGTATGCTATGGGGACTCCCCATAAGTTCTAGTTTTGAGTATCCAGAAACATTTATAAAGCACTCATTACTATAAACAATATCACCTTTGGCATTAGTTTTACTAACAAGCATCTGTGTAGAACCTAGTTTAATCTCTTTCCCTGTAGGGGTAGGTCGGTTTATTTCCATGATTATTCCTTAATAAATTATAAAAAATAGTATACTAGCTTTATTTTTAGGATAATCTTAATATTAATTAATAACTATTAATTATTTATTAATATTGTAAATAAGGAATAATAAAGTTTTATTCTACAGTTCCTACAAAGTAAAATTCATCTAAACCATCTAAAAATGCAAGTAGCAGTGCATCCGAACAGCTTTTAAAGTTTTTATTTTTTTCGTTACGAAAGAGAGATGCTAAGTTTTGTTTGCTTAGTTCTGCTTCTCCCAAACCAAAAATAATTTCTACTTCTGCTTCTTTGAGTTCTAGTGCTATACGCAGTTTTTTAAGAATAAGATTATTACTTAATTCTACTTCTTTATTTGTAGTTTTTTTTGGGCTAGGACCTCTTTTTAGCAGAATCAATCCATCAAGAAACATACCTAACTCTTCATAGCTACATATAGTATCCTCACTATAGGTATCTAGTTGAGTATCAAGAAGAGTATCTAGTCTAGTAGTACTCATTGTAAAATTTGCTAATGTATAAGCTTCGAGAATAGAACTATTCTCTAGGCTTAAAGCTTTTGTGATTTTATATAAAATATTATTTGTTTGCATTATATACTTTTTACTTTGTAATATTTATATCACAAAGTTTAGCTTGTATTTTTGTATTAAAGCCAATAGTTACATCACTCCAAGTCTTACCGCTATGAAGATCAAAACAACTTTTATTGATAGATATTAGGGCTTTACTCGCATCAAAATCAAGAAGATCTATAGTACCAGTAGCTTGAAAACTTTCATTAGCATAACTATATTTCATAGGAATAACAAGAGATTTTTTATTCATCTCTATCATAACTTCAACTATACCTGTTCGTGGTTTGTCCAATACTCTTTTGTCTGCTTTAATACCTTTGATAGTAGCATTAATACTTTTGTCTGTCATTTGATTAAAGAAAAATTTTACTAGAGTCTCATCTCTAGCAGGATTACCAGTATCTATTTTAGTTGTATTAATTACTACTTTTGATCCTACAAGAATTTCTGTAAAGTTTTTACCCTCTGTAGCATTAGGAGTATATGATACATCAGTAAACTTTCCTCCAACACCAATTTTGCCTAAAGTTTTATAGGCTTTCCAATTTACATTCATACTTTTTTCTTGCATCAAAATACATCCATTTGTATGACCAAGTGTATAGAGTGTTGCAAGTGCTAGTAGTGTTTTTTTCATAAGTTATTCCTTTGTTGAGTTTGTTTCAGGTAATATAATATCGGCAGTTTTATATGCAAGAGTTTCTAAAGCAATATTTGCTTTTTTGATAACATCTAAACACTGTTTATCTTTGATATTATGTTTTAATGAGTAGTATTCAGGGTTGGTATATGAAATCCAACTTTTTCCTTCATAGTCTTCATAAAATAGCATTTTCAGTGGTAAGTCCACACCCATAGTTGGGTTACACTGCATAAGTATTGTACCCATTTTTGGATTACCAAAGACAACAACTCGCTCAGGTAAGAGAGTCATATCAGAGTTTTTGGCATTTTGTGCATGGTCAATAATCTGAAAGAGTGATAATCCACTCTCGTCTAATATTTTTTCAAATCGTTTGACACCATCTTTTACACTATATTTACTCTCTACTATAGTAATAAATGAACCTCTTTTGCTTTCACATCCTACCATGGAACTGATAACAAAAATTCCTAAACCCAAAGATATAATTACTAAAAGAATTTTTTTCATAATAATTTCCTAAACATTAAACCTAAAGTGCATAACATCACCATCTTGGACAATATACTCTTTACCCTCTAAACGCATCTTTCCTGCCTCTTTGGCTCCTGCATCACCACCATACTCTACAAAGTCCTCATAAGAGGTAACCTCTGCACGGATAAAACCTTTTTCAAAGTCATTATGAATAACAGCTGCTGCTTTTGGTGCAGTTGTCTCTTTGCGTATTGTCCATGCTCTTACCTCTTTGACTCCTGCGGTAAAGTAGCTCATAAGCCCTAGTTTATCAAATCCTTTGCGGATAATCTGATCAAGCCCTGACTCTTCTACACCCAAAGACTCTAACATCTCTGTTTTTTCTTCTTCGTCAAACTCAACCATCTCCTCTTCTACCTTGGCACAGAGTTTAATCACCTCTCGACCTCTTTGTGTAGCATACTCTTTGAGAGTAATAACTAGTTCATTATCCTCTTCTAATCCATCTTCATCTACATTTGCACCATATATAATCTCTTTGCTTGTAAGAAGTCTCATCTCTTTGTTCATAGCAATAAAAATATCATCATCACTATTAGCAAAACTTGATACAGGATTTCCCTCTGCAATAAACTCCATAAGCTCTTCAGCAATAACTAATTGTGCTTTTGCATCTTTGTCATTACCTCTAGCTTTTTTTGTAATAGTATCTATTCTTTTTTGGAGTGAATCAATATCTGCAAAGAGTAACTCTTGTTCTATAATCTCTATGTCTCTAATAGGGTCTATAGAGCCTTCTACATGGGTGATGTTTTCATCTACAAAACATCGAACAATCTCTAATATTACTTCTGTTTCACGGATATTAGTTAAAAATTTATTCCCAAGTCCTTCGCCTTTGCTAGCACCTTTTACAAGACCTGCAATATCTACAAAATCTAGTGTTGAGTTTTGAATTCTCTCAGGGCTAACTATTGTAGCTAATGCATCAAGGCGTTTATCAGGCACAGGAACTACAGCTTTATTTGGTTCTATTGTACAGAATGGATAATTTGCACTCTCTGCATTTTGTGCTTTTGTTAGTGCATTAAATGTTGTTGATTTCCCTACATTTGGCAATCCTACTAGTCCTATTCCTAATCCCATCTATTTACTCTCCTAAAATATATCTTTTGTAATTTCTATGATTATAGCCAAAGAGGACTTATTGACTGATGATTATAAGGAGTGTATTTGAGAGTTGTTATCATAATAGAAGTAACCACAATGAGAAAGCATTGTGGTTGGTAGAGATAGCAGGTAAAAAATTAGCCTAATACCTCTTTGACTGCTTTGCCAATCTCTGCTGGAGAGACAACAACTTTGACACCTGCTTCTTCGAGTGCGTCCATTTTTTCTTTGGCTGTACCAGCACTTCCAGAGATGATAGCACCTGCATGTCCCATTCTTTTACCTGCTGGTGCAGTTTGACCTGCGATAAATGCTACAACTGGCTTAGAGATATTCTCTTTGATATATGTAGCTGCTTGAATCTCAAGGTCACCACCAATTTCACCAATCATTACGATAGCTTCAGTCTCTGGATCTTCTTCAAACATTTGAAGGAGTTGCTTGTAGCTTAGACCAATAATTGGGTCACCACCAATACCTACAGCGGTAGTGATACCATACCCTTCGTTACATACTTGGTTTGCACCCTCATAAGTGAGTGTTCCAGACTTAGAGATAAGTCCTACGCTCCCTTTTTTGAAGATAGAACCAGGCATAATCCCTATCTTGCACTCCTCAGCAGTGATAACACCTGGACAGTTTGGTCCTATGGTCATCATACCATTTTTGGTAGCACATGCTTTTGCTGCTTGCATATCACGCACAGGTGCACCCTCTGTGATAACAACTGCTAGTTCAATACCAGATACAGCTGCTTCCATCACAGCATCAGCCACAAATGCAGGTGGTACAAATATCATACTTACAGTAGCACCTGTAGTAGCAACTGCTTCTGCTACTGTGTTAAATACTGGTTTACCAAGATGCTCTTGACCACCTTTATTTGGTGTAACACCACCTACAATTTGAGTACCATACTCCAAACACTGCTCAGCATGGAATGTTCCCTCTTTACCTGTAAAACCTTGGACGATTACTTTTGTATCTTTGTTTACTAAAATTGACATCTATTTACGCTCCCTTTGCTGCTGCTACGGCTTTGGCTGCACCATCACCTAAATCTGTTGCTGCGATAACATTATCTATATTTGCATTTCTCAAAATCTCTGCTGCTTCTGGTGCATTTGTACCATCAAGTCTTACAATAACAGGTACATTTACATCTACAAGCTTAGTAGCTTCAAGTATACCATTTGCAATTCTATCACATCGTACAATACCACCAAAGATATTTACAAAGATAGCTTTTACATTAGGATTTTTGAGAATGATTTCAAAACCTTTTGCAACAGTCTCAGCATTTGCTGTACCACCTACATCAAGGAAGTTTGCAGGTGTTCCACCCATATAGTTGATAGTATCCATAGTACCCATGGCAAGTCCTGCACCATTTACCATACAACCAATTTCACCATCAAGAGCAATATAGCTAAGACCATATCTACTCGCATCTCTCTCATCAGGGTCTTCTTCTGATATATCTCTCATATCTTCAATATCTGGGTGACGACCCAATGCAGAGTCATCAAAGCCCATTTTGCCATCAAGTGCCATAAAATCACCAGATACTGTTTTGATAAGAGGGTTAATCTCTATCATCTCTGCATCATTTTCCATATATACAGTATAAACAGCTTTTGCAAATTTAATCATTTTAGCTTGTTCTTTTTTATCTGTGATGCCAAGACCAAAGACAAGCTCTCTTCCATGATAGCCTTGAAAACCAAATGCAGGGTCTACAGCTATTTTGATAATTTTCTCAGGAGTCTCTTCTGCTACGGTTTCAATATCCATACCACCTTCAGTTGAAGCCATAATAATAGGCATCTCAGCAGCACGATCAAGAACAACAGAGAGATAGAGTTCATCTACAATATCTGCACCCTCTTCAATATAAACTTTTTGTACCAATTTACCCTCAGGACCTGTTTGGTGAGTGACAAGAGTCATACCTAATATCTCTGTTGCTAATTCTCTTACTTCATCTATAGATTTAGCAAGTTTAACACCACCACCAAGACCTCTACCACCTGCATGAATTTGTGCTTTTACTACCCAAACATCTCCACCAAGTTCTGATGCATTAGTTGCAGCTTGATTTGGTGTATTAGCAATAATACCTTTTGGTGTTGGTACACCATATTTAGCAAATATTTGTTTTGCCTGATACTCATGAATATTCACGAAGACTCCTTTTTGTTACAATAAGTTGCTTTAGTATACGCAGTTAAAGAACAAAATCTTATGAATAGTATTTGAAAAAGTATAAAATTTAGAAAAAGTGTTAACTATCTACACAGTTATCTATAGCTTAGCCTAAGTTAGCACCCATACTACATGAATCTATCTTATTAACACGCCCCGCATGTCGACCACCCTCAAAGGGAGTATCACAAAAAGCATCTATCATACTCTCAATGACTCCTTTGCCTACAATTCTTTCACCAAATGCTAATATATTTGCATTATTATGTGCTCGTGTCATCTCAGCGGTATAGGCATCATGACATAATGCTGCACGAATACCTGTTACTTTATTAGCAGCTATAGATATACCAATACCTGTACCGCATATAAGAATACCAAAGCTCCCCTCATCAGATACCACAGCATTTGCACATTTTTTGGCATAATCTGGATAATCAACTCTATCAGCAGAGTCCGGACCCAAGTCTACAATCTCGTGACCTTTAGATTGTACATACTCTTTGACATACGCCTTAAGAGCATATCCTGCGTGGTCTGTAGCTATATAAAATTTCATTTTTTTCCTTTGGTTTTTAGTTTGTGTGTGAAAGAGGAGTATTAAATAATAAAATTAATAATCCATCTAACAGGTTGAAAGAAAACCTCTTTGAGTGGGCTTACAAGAATAATAACAATAAAAATCATACCATAAGGGTATATTTTGTCATAAAAACTTACAACAGTTCTCATATTCCAGCCTGCTGCTAAATAACGCACAGCATTTGCCCCATCTAAAGGTGGTATAGGCCAGAGGTTAAAGACTCCTAAAAGGACATTCAAGATAATGCTCTGAATAACAAAATATGTCCAAAATCCACTCATTAGAGAATCAGGTTGACTCAAAAGAGGAAGTATACTAGCAAATATAGCAGCTAATGCAAAATTATAAGTAATACCTGCTAGTGCTACTGCTACAGCTCCATTAGTACCACCATTTCTAAGAACAGTAGGCATATAAATAGGTACAGGCTTTGCCCAACCAAACAAAAATGGAGCTCCACTAAAGTACAAAAGAGCAGGAACCAAAAGTGTGCCTATAGGGTCTACATGTACTATAGGATTGATACTAAGACGACCCAAATCTTTTGCTGTATGGTCTCCATATTTATATGCAACCCAGCCATGCATAATCTCATGACCGACTATTGCAATAATAAGAGCAAATACTGTTGCAACAATTTTGATAATCTCTACTTCATCCATTTATACTCTCTCTTATCTATTGAATAGGTTGTTCAAGCTGTAGTGATTCTATCTGACGACCAATCCGTCCCCAACGAACACTATATCTTTCTCTCTTCCATAACTCTTGACACTCATTAGAATCTATAGCTATGCCTTGACAAACTCTTCTAAGCCCTGCATTATCACGACCTGATCCAAATTCATCATCACCTTTAAGCATTTTTTCATAGCTTCTTGTTTCTAAACTAAAGTAGATTAACCAAGGCTTTCCAACAATTAGCTTATACGGTATAGAACCCCAAAAACGGCTATCATTAGAGTTGTCACGATTATCACCAATCATATAGTAGTGACCCTCTTCAACTTTTTTATACAGAGCATTAATAGGACGATTATTTATATTATAGATAGGAGCTTCAAAGCCTTGAAGATAAATAGGAGACATATCTACGGCTTTATCATAAGCATAATAGTTAAGCAGTGATTCAAAAATATTTCCCTCACTCTCAGGAAGATATTGTATCCCTGGATATTTACTTATATAAGGGTTCACTACCCAGAGTTTATCTCGAAGAGTAATAATTTTCTCTTTTGGATAGTTTGCTTTGATATATGCATCACCTTCATAAAAGTGTATCATCATTTTTTTATCAAGATAAATAATCTCATCGCCACCTACAGCTACACATCGTTTAACATAGTGTATTTTGTTATTGTCTGGAAATCTAAAAATGACAATATCTTCTCTTTGAGGTTTATCCCCCTCTATCAGGTGACCATTATCAAATATGTCAGGTAAAATAGGGACTTCTAGCCAAGGAAGATGTGGGATAGGTGTACCATAACTATATTTTTTTGCAAAGAGAAAATCTCCTATAAGCAGTGTTCTTTTCATAGAGCCACTTGGAATAACAAATGATTGTGCAATAAAAAATATAATAAAAAGTACAATAACAATAGTACCTGTCCAAGTACCAGAAAAGTGATAGAGTTTACTTAGGAATTTTTTCATATTAGTCTCTTTTTTGCTGATTTGAGTGTATTTGCTAAAAGCATAGCTATAGTCATAGGACCAACTCCTCCTGGTACAGGAGTTATGTAGCTACATTTATTACTAACTGCTTCAAAATCTACATCCCCCACAAGTGATCCATCAGAGATACGATTAATACCTATATCAATAACTATAGCACCCTCTTTGATCATATCAGCCTTGATAAGTGCGGGAACTCCAACACCTACAATAACTATATCAGCTCGAAGTGTATGGCTTTTGAGATCTTTTGTGTAGATATGTGTCACTGTTACTGTAGCATTTGTATTTAGAAGTAGACTAGCCATAGGTTTACCTACAATATTACTAGCACCCACAACACAAACATCTTTACCTTTGAGGTCTATATTATACTCTTCAAACATCCTCATAACCCCAAGAGGTGTACAGGCTACAAAACTCTCAAGACCAGTTACGAGTCTACCTACATTATACGCATGAAAACCATCAACATCTTTATTAGGATCAATAACTTCTAAAATCTTATCGGTATCTACATGTGAGGGAAGGGGGAGTTGTACTAATATCCCATCTATCCGAGGGTTATCATTCATCATAGAAATGGTAGCAATAATCTCTTCTTGACTAATGGTGTCAGGCATATTATGTGTAATAGAGTAAAATCCAACTCTTTCACATGCTTTTGCTTTCATTTTGACATAGGCATGGCTAGCAGGATCATCACCAATCAATATAACAGCAAGTCCAGGGACAATATTTTTA
This sequence comes from Sulfurovaceae bacterium, assembly GCA_016744805.1. Classification (GTDB taxonomy): domain Bacteria; phylum Campylobacterota; class Campylobacteria; order Campylobacterales; family Sulfurovaceae; genus SZUA-451. Next base: position 6,625 of record JADGDQ010000029.1, on the reverse strand, counting down.
ACCTGTTTTAACTCTTCAACTTCTTTGGCTACATTCTCTTGGACTCTATTTGCCAATCTCTTTCCATCGATTATCTGCACTTTGGTCTCCTTTTATAACTCTACTTGATAATTTTTTGGTATTATATCGTAATTAATTTAGGGGTTATATTTGTTGATGCGTAAACTACTCTTTTTACTTCCATTATCTATTTTTGCAGATGGAGATTTTATTACAGATTTTGAATATGGTATGATGCTTTACAATAATCCACGAGGTATTAGCTGTGCAGTTTGTCATGGAGAGTCGGCCGAAGGGAAAAAGATTGTAGAATATATTGACAATAATGGCAAAAAAGTTGTTATCAATGGCGTAGATATTAGACAAAAAACTCTTTTAGAAATTAGCAAAACTGTAGCAAGAAATCACCCTATTATGCCCAAATACTATTTGACAGAAGAAGAGATAAAAGCTATACATTATTATATCCAACGCAAAAATTTTCCTGAGAAATTTTTAAAAATGAAATAAGAGGAGATAAGAGTATTGAATTTTCTTAATAATATTTTTAGACCTAGCCAGCAAAAACATAGTATTATTCTTTGTATTACTTCTCCTCGTGGTCTGCATCTGCGTCCTATTGCTTCTTTTGTAAATGAAACAAAAAAATATAGTGAAGAGATAAGCCTTTATAATAAAGACCAAAGAGTAGATGCCAAAAGCATTAATGCTATCTTGGCTCTTACTTTGGTTGCAGGTGATAGGTTTGAACTCTGTGTTATTGGGCAAGAGCCACAAAAAACCTTGTATGCCTTGGCTGATTTTTTTGAAGAGTTAATGCAAGCAGAACTACAAAAACATCAAGTAGCAGTTATAGAGCCAAGCAGTGATAGCTCTGAAATATCCAAAATAGAGACAGCTGTCTACTCTAGCCAATCACTTACTGGAAGTATTATCTGTGAGGGTATAGTATTAGCACCTTTGTATCGTGCTACACTTAAAATAGAAAACAGAAGCAATAATCTTGATTTTCAAGAGGCACTCCAACAGAGTATTCAAGAGCTTGATAAACTCTATGAAAAACATAAACAAAGTGCTAATGCTTCTATTTATCTAGCACACAAAACACTCTTAGAAGACAAAGAGATACAAAATATTACTACTCTTGAAGCATTTAATATTTATATCAAAGAGCATATACAATCCCTTCAAGCTACCTCTTTTGATGCTCGTCGTGCTGATTATTTGGATATTCAAAAACTTATTTTAGCCAAGCTAGGTCAGAGTTCTACGCTTGTAGTTCCAGATACGCCTTTTATACTATTTGCAGATGATCTTTTGCCTAGTGAAGTAGCTACCCTTAGTAAAAGTGCTGTTGTAGGAGTAGTATTAAAAAAGAGTTCTTTACTCTCTCATAGTGCTATTTTACTAAAAAGTTTTGCCATCCCTAGTGTTATTATTAGAGATACCATTGTTGCAAGTGATAAAAGTATATTAGATGCCTCTTTGGGAGTACTTATTAGTAAGCCTTCTTCTGAAGATATAGATATAGCAAAAGATAGAATTATTCAAAACCAAGAGATAGAGCATAGTGCTGATTTGAAAAAATTTGATAAAACTATCAACAAAGAGGGCAAAGAGGTTAAAGTACTAGCCAATATAACAAACCTAGAGAGTGCAAAAGAGGCAAAGGCTCAAGGAGCAGACGGTGTTGGATTGCTCCGTAGTGAATTTATATTCCAAACTAAAGAACCTACCCTCGAAGAACAGACAAAAGTATACCGTGATATTTTTAGACTCTTTGATACTATTACTATTCGCACACTTGATGTAGGCGGAGACAAAGAGTTGCCTTATATCAAAATGGCAAAAGAGGCAAATCCATTTTTGGGTATTAGAGGTATACGACTTTTCGATTCTCATCCAGAAGTACTCCAAACACAAATCAAAGCAATTCTTCGTGCGAGCAAAGGAAAAGCTATTAATATTATGTTTCCTATGGTATCTACTCCCAAAGAGTTTATAAATGCCAAGGCAACCACACTTCGTATAGCCCAAAAGTATAAACTTAAAGTAGATAATGTAAAATTTGGAATTATGATAGAAGTCCCATCAGTTATTTTTCAGATAGATGCGTTTAATGATATAGTAGATTTTTACTCTATAGGCACAAATGACCTTACGCAATATCTCTTTGCCATAGAACGAACACACCCCACACTCCACGCAGATCCACTCTCTGATGTGCTTTTTGATGTACTAGAGTTATTATATACCAAAAGCACAAAACCCATAAGTATATGCGGAGAAATAGCAAGCATCCCCCAAGCCTCAAAACGACTACTAGAGATAGGCTTTACCTCTCTAAGCATGGCATCAGCTCAAATACCACTTATCAAAGAGACTATACGGAATGGGTAGGTTTATTTATCTACTTTTGATTCATAGGTTGTGAAAAAAATGTATCTACTACTTCTCGCATCTCTTTATAGTTATCAATAGTGTTAACTGCATTACGGAATGCTGAAGCACCTTGGTATCCTGCTTTGGAGTAGGTGTGGAGGTGTTTTCTAAATACTATAGCTCCATATTCGCCATAATGTTTAATCATTTGATCAAAATGTTCTAAGACTACATCTCGGATAAGTGAACCTTCTACAGATTCTAGTCCTTCTCGCATTTGGTGGAATATCCATGGTTTCCCAATTGCTGCCCGTCCTACCATTATGCCATCAGCTCCTGTGTGATCAAGTACCCACTTGGCTTTTTGTGCAGAGTCTATATCTCCATTTGCAATCACAGGGATGCTAAGAAGTTCTTTTATCTCTTTGATAGCATCATAATCAACTTCGGATTTAAATTTACCCGCACGAGTACGACCGTGAACACAGATAAAATCAGCACCACTCTCTTGGCATATTTTTGCAATTTCAAGATGGTTTTTACTCTCAAATCCTAAGCGTATCTTTACAGAGGTATACTCTTTGTTTGAGTATTTTTTGATAGTTTCTATAGTTTTTGCCATTTTGGGTAAATCAGTGAGTAAGGCACTTCCTGCTAGATTATTAACTACCTTAGGCACAGGACAGCCACAATTGAGATCTAATATATCAATACCATCTTGTTCATTTAACAGCTCTACAGCTTTTTGTACTACATTTTGGTCTGAGCCTGCAATTTGTACGGAGTAGGGGGTTTCAAGAGGGCTTTTTTGGAGCATTTTGAGTGTTTTTTCACTCTGATAGGCCAGAGCATTAGAACTCAGCATTTCACTTACAGTAAGATCCACACCAAATTTTTTGACAACGCTACGAAAAGGAAGATCTGTAAAGCCCGCAAGAGGGGCTAAAGCAAATATTGGTTTAGAAAAATCAATGCTCATAGCATACAGCATCTGAGTTTATCAAGCTGTCCATTTTATATTTACTATCATTTCTTTTAAGTGTATATAATGCTCTATAGCGTGTAAATTCATGCTCTCCATTTTCATCAAGATACTCCTCGATAGCATCTAGCATTTCATATTCAAAGAGTATATAAAGGTAAGCATTACTTGCATTTTCGTCACTCTTTTGCAAAGTTCTAAAGAATGTAAGGTTTTGATCAGGAGAGAGCTTTCTCACAGTAAGTCTAGCCAAACGCATATATTCGACACAAGCAAAAGGTAATTCATTGATAAAGAAGAGTAGCATATCTTCATTCATACCTATATCTTCGCCATTTGTAGCTCTTTTAAGCATCACAAAGAAATTATCAATGTCATAGAGTTTCACAAATTTTTTGGCTTTAAAGAAACTCTCTTTAGCCGAAAAGAGTGCTAATGCTTTAGCAACAGTCTCTTTGCTATAACTCTCACTAGAGAGAAGTACCTCTTCTACAAATTTTGGATCCACATCTAATCTATTGATTGTATTTTGTATAAAGATAGGATTTTGTTTAGAAATTTTTTTATCTAATTTTCTCTCTTTTAAATCTATATATTCACCACGATCAATATCTTTGATTAGTGCAAGTGCATCAGCAACTTTTTCAGAAACACCTTCTACAGAACCTGATACATTAATTGTAGCTTTTTTAAGTAAAATGGCACTGCTTTTAATCTCTTTCTTTATAAATTTAAGCTCTTTTGGCTCTTTAAGAATTGACCAATAGAGTGCATCTTGAAGTGTTGATGCATCTTTGCTCCATTTTTTGATACCAAAGTAGTTTTTCATACTATAAAACATCATGTGCATAAGTGTAAAAAACAGTAGTATCAACATAGGTAGGACTAGCCAAAGAGAAATAGGAACATTATCAAAGACAATACCAAAGAGTCTTTGTGTATGAGTTCCAAGTTCTAAACTATGGATATATGCACCCATTATTCCTGTTAAAATCAAAGATGAAAAAAAATATAACCCTATACGCATAATAATAAACCTTTATAAGTTAGTTGTGTTCTTTTTCGGTAATCTCTCTGCAAGTAATACAAAATCGTGCAAAATTCTTGACTTTTAATCGCTCTATTCCTATAGGCTCTTCACACATTTCACAGACACCGTAAGTTTCGTTTTTAATTTTATCCAAAGCTAGTTCAATTTCTGCTAATTCTTTGCGTTGTTGCTCCAAAATTGCACTATCTACAATAGTTTCAGCAGAAATAGCTGCGTGGTCACCCTCATCATTGAGTTCTTGATCTCTCATTTGACTTAGCTCCAAACTTGTACCTTGAAGATTTTTGATAATCTGTTTTTTTCTCTCCAAGAGCTTTTCTTGGAATTGTGTACATTCTAATTTTGTTAACATAAAAGATTCCTTCTAAAATTTTATTTATGGTAAGGGTGATTATTATTAATAGAGAGTCCTCTAAAGAGTTGCTCCATCATAACAACTTTCACTAACTTATGTGAAAGTGTAATTTTACCCAATGATATATCCTTATTACATTGTAATAAAAAACCCTCTTCAAGTCCGTACGCACCGCCAATATAGAAATTGACTTCTGCTCTATCCTTAAGCAATTTTGCAAATTCAAAGCTATCTACCTCTTTGGATGATGGGTTAAGTGCAATATTATATCCACCTGATAAATATTTTCCAAAAGCTTTGCTATAGCTAGCTTTTGCCATATTACTAGAAATATCTTGTGCCTTGGATATATCTTTGTCAAAGAGTTCTATAACTTCTATTTTAGCAAAAGGTTTTGATATTTTTATATAGTGTTCTATAAGTGGTGCATAGAGTTGGTCTTTGCCTTTTTTGTCTATTATTATAAGATTTATTTTCATTGATTATACTGCTCTCTTAGGATTTAATTTTGATAGATGTTTTTTTGTATCCATGGCTTCTTATAAGGTTATAAAGTTTTTTTGCATTATTTGTATGGAGTCTTACACAACCATGTGATGCCCTTTGTCCCAACCTTTTGACTGACTTTGTACCATGTATTGCATATCCACCTTTGAAAAATATAGAGTAGGGCATAGGAGAGTTATCATATTTTGTAGAGTAGTGCATTTTTGCAAGGTGGTATGGTTTGTAATTTCCTTTTGGTGTTATATATCCTTTTCTTGCTGTAGAGACACTCCAAGTATACAAAAGATGTTTTCCTTTATAGACATTCATCTTCTGTTCTGAGAGGTCAATCTTTACTAGAATATTTCCATGTATTTTATTAATTTTTTTTCTATTTACCAGCTCTTTATGTGCTCTTTTTTTTGCCTCTAGCTGTTTTATTTTTGCTTCTTTTTGTTTTGCTTGCCGTTTTAGAAATCGTTCTTTTCTTCGAGCTTCTTCTTTTTGTATTCTCTCTTCTCTATTAATTCGTATAAGTCTATTTTTTTCTGTTATAAAGTAATTTCTTCTATTTATCAGAGCTATCTCTTTATCTCTTAATTGATTCATAGCTTTAATATATGAATTGATTGTACGGTTATTAAAGTATTTTTCTTTCTCTTGTTTATATCTATGTAAAAGCATTTTTCTTTGTTCTTTAGCTACAAATATTTCTCTTGTCAAACGATCCATCTCATGTTGATTTGCATGGAGATAGCTACTGCTTAAGAGAAAAAATAATAAGGTTCCATAGAGACTTTGTATAAGAGTTTTTTTCATTATATAGTAACTTCCTAAATTTATTTTTATTACTATTCTACTGTAATTTAAAAAGATAAACAAGATATTTTTTAGGAATTATATATTTGTACTTTAGAGTGTGTAGTTTAAATATAACTATAAAGCTTTGAGCTTTATAGTATAGTGTAGATTTAATATGGAGAGTTAACCACTCTGTAAGAGACTGTACTTCCTTGGTAGTATGGCTGATAATAGGTACCAGAACAGTTACGATACTCTACATTATTAACACGAACAGTATTACAACTAGGAGGTATAGATGCTACTATAGATCCTACTACTAATCCAGTAACTACACCAGCAGCAATTGCTCCACCTCTATAACTACCACCACCATAATATCTACCACCATTACGATGATTTACATTAACATTAACATTTTTATTGACATTTCGATTAACATTAGTATTTCGGTTGCGATTAGAATTTTTGTTACGGTTTGCACTTCTATTTCGATTAGCACCGCCACCTCTTCCTCGTCTAGCTTCTGCTTTGTTCATAAATGATATATTTATTTGAGCATCTAATA
>JADGDQ010000028.1 GCA_016744805.1 Sulfurovaceae bacterium | reverse complement strand
ATTTGGAAGTTCAAGAGTATATGCAGGTTTTTTTGCTACTAATTTACTTCCTGTTGCTAACTCTATAGTATCATCAAAATGAGGCATACCAAACATAAAATGATACTGTTCTAACTTAACAAATTCATTAATATCTTCTACAACATGCATATCACCTAAAGCACTCTGAAGAGCTGTAAGTGTAGCTTTGAATTGACCATATTTAAATTCACTTTGAAGATATGCTGCACCAAAATAAGATGGATTTTGTACACGAAGTTCATCTGTACCGTTGACTAAAATATTAATTACGGAAATAAAAGAGTTTGTATTTTTGAGTTCATCATTAGTAATGCTTACAACTGTTTTCCCTTTAAGAATCTCATTAGATGCTAATACCTTAAAATTATTTGCTTCTAAATTAGCTTTAAGAGTATCAATTGTTTGAGGAGAAGCTGCATAGTATGCAGTAATATTTTTAGGAGTATCTCCACCAATTACCATTTTAGCAGTACTAAACTCTTTTTTAGGGAGTTTAACTCCTGCTACATTGGCTTTAGGTGCTACAGAAGCTTCTGAACTAGAACTATTTTCTACTGCTTCGTTTTTTTTTAACTCAGCCATATCTTTAGAAAGTTGTAACATCATAGCTTTAAGTTCAGCAATATCGTTTGATAAATTTCTTGGTGTTACATCAGCTTTTGCAGATTCTCCACCTGTACCCTCTTCTCTTGTAAAACCTAACTCTTTAAATGCTACAATTACTTCATCAGCAATTCTTTGCATATACTCAAGTTGTGCTTTATCTGTGATACCTGAAGTATTAATCCAATTTTCAACAGTTGCATATCCAACATGAAGTTCATTTGAACCTTTTGGAATATAGAAATATACAGAACATGGAGCAAATACACCTGCATGTGGTGCACCATGGTTAAATACTGAATTAGAAAACTGGAAGTGACATAATGAAGATACCCAATATGCGTCATACTCTTCAAACTCTAAATCCATATCACTATATTCAAATTTAAGGTCTATAAATCCAGCAATAATAAACTCTTTTTTACCAAAAAGTGTATCGTGTTGCATAATAAATTCTTCTACATACTCTTCAATATCATCAACACCTTCAAACTTTTTTACCATTTTTAATAGTGGTTGAGCAGGAAGTTTCGCATCAAATGAAAATTTCTTAGTAGTTGTTGGTTTCATCTCATCCGTAACTAATTTATCAACTTTTTCAATCATAGCTGTAAATTTCTTTCGAGAATCTTGGTCTTTTTCACCAATAATATCCAACATTACTTCGGTATTAAGATGTCCATACCAAGTAGTATCACCATCTTTGGCATCTGCTAACTTCTTATATCCTAGAAGATTAAATGGAGCAAAGGCACCAAAGTCAGGATTCTTTATCAAAAGTTCTCTAATAGACGCTTTATCTATAATTGTATAAAAGCTTAATAAATCAAGATTTTTCTCTTTATATTTGTTAAAGTAATGAACCTCAATATGCTCATTTTTACCAACTGTAGTATAATCAATTGTATCAAGCTTTCTTATCAAGTCAGTTAACTGGCTATCAGCTTGACCTTTAGTACCTTGAAGTTCAGTTAAAACTGAAGCCTGTGACAGAGTTACTGTTAACACCAAAGATGCAATTAACTTTGAAATCATTTTAAATTTCATATATATCCCTTTATCTATTTGATTTTATGACACTATAATATCAAATTCAGATAAATTATATTGATACAAACACCCTATTTATATCAATATAATCATAAAGGTTACGAGAAGTGACTATTTACTATATAATATATAATAAGTTATAATTATTATACATTATAATGATATTATAGAGATAGTGTCATCTTGTTGTATAGAACCAGAATGTATGACTTTTGCAAAAATACCTCTATTATCTTTAAGAAGTTTTGGTAATTTACTGTCTATATTGCTTAAGCTTTTGCAAAGAGTACAATGCTGGCTTATCTCTAAGGTAACCTCTCCTATTCTAATCTGAGTTCCTGCAAGAAGGTTATAAGGGTTATAATCCATCACAATATTTTCACCCAAAAATCCATATTCCATAGAAATACCTTCTTTATTTGCCAACATGTAACTCTGTATCGTAGTAATTAAAATAGATCGTTGAGGATCTTTTGCATAAAACTTATCACCACATACACCCTCTTCATCTACTGTAATCATAGTTTTTGAAGTTCTATGAGTATCTCCTTTTATTGATACAAATAGTTCTATGATTTTTCCTACAACTTCAGAGGTTTGCTCTTCTTTTTCAGTCAAAGAATAACTCACTTTTATACTCCTCTAGGCTTATTCGTTTATATGACTTTGTACTAATATAACCTAGAACAATATGAAGCTCCTGAATATCTCTATATCCTGAAAGAGCATATATAATTTGATTATTGGTCGTATCTATAAAAAGTATTGTAGGATAAAAATTAATTCCCAATGCTTCCATAAAACTCTTATTTGTACCCTTGAAACTTTGATAAAGAACATATTCATCATCATCTCGATTTATATCTAGTAATATAAAATCTTTTTTTATAATTTGAGAGGTATTAGTATCTGCCAAATTAAAAGACATTCGATCACAGTAACCACAATTATCTTTATGCAAAAAAAGTATAACATGCTTGTTTGTTTTATTTGCATCAACTACGGATTTATCAATATTAAAATCTATATTTGAAGCAAAAGAAGAAATAAATAAAAAAGGTATAAAGATGAGTATCTTAAAAAAAGAGATAATAGTTCTCATCTTTATCGCTCCCTACTCGTCTTCGAGCATCTCTAATTCTTCAAAAGCAACTGCAATATTTTGTGGATTTAAAATATCATACATAGCTTTGTCTTTGAATTCTATTAGTTTTACTGCTTCATTAATCTGTGTAGCATCAAGACCCTCTTCTATAGCTTCAAGAACTCTCTGTTTTGTTAATTTAAAATAGAGTTCAGCTTCATCCATAGCTGTTGCATCTGTGATAAATCCATGCCCTGGAATCATTACATCCCAGTCTAACTTTTTCATCATAGCCAAAGCCTTGATCTGACCTATAACAGAACCGTGTCTATTAGAGGTAATTCGTCCATTCATAACCAAATCACCTGCAAAAAGAACTTTTCTTTTTGGCATATAGATAAATATATCATCTCCTGTATGTGCTTTAGTATCCATAGGAATAATTCTAAACTCTTCTCCACCTATACTTAAAGTATACGGTTTTTTTGGAGTTTTATCAAGCTTGATAATTCGTGTACCCTCTATAGCATTAGCAGGAAGTACATTATACATTCTTGTTTTATCACCATCTTTGTAATTAATATTAATACTCTCTGGTCCAATAAGATAAGTACCAAATTTTTGTTTATAAAAATCATTTCCCAACCAATGGTCATCATGTTCATGGGAATTTACAACATATTTTACAGGTAATTTTTCTATCTTTTGCATTACTTCATACGACTGTTTCGCAAACTGATATGATGGACCTGTATCCATTACTAAATAGCCTTCTTTTGTTTTGATATAACAGCTATTTACCATATTTCCAGCATTCTCTTTTGTTGGTCCTTCTATGGCACCAAAAAAACACCATACATTTTCAGATACTTTTTTTGCTTGAAGTTTATAATCAAATGCTGTATCATCTTCACTTTTATTAATAACTTTAATTTCAATAGGTACTATTGGTGTTACTGGCTTACTAACAATTATTTTTTCAACAGAAGTCACTGATACTACAGGCACTACAGCAACTGTAGGAGTTACGGTGCTAGTTACTTCTGTTACAGGTGTCACAGTAACTACAGGGGTTGTTTTTATAATCTTAGATAACAACTCTTTTTCTTTTGCTACAGAGTCTTTGGCATTAATAATAGCTTGTACACCCAAAGCTAACTCTTTTTTTGCTTTAGTTAATAATTGTTTTTCTTTTTCAAATACTAATTTATCTGCTTTTAACTGATCTTTTTGTATCTCTAATTCTACCTTTAATTTATCTATACTTACTATATTTTCCTTTGAAGGAGCTATAGTATTAGAGACAACTTTTAGCTCTTTTGGCTTTTGTGTCTCATTTTTTTCTACTATCTCTTTTGTTTTTACTGTCTCATTTTGTTCTACAGTTTGTATTAATTCTTTTTTAATATAAAGTGTCTTATTTTCTTTTACCTTATCTTCAACTTTTACTTCATCAGAACAACCAATAAATAACAATGATGCTGTAATAACGGATAATATACTTACTCTATACACTATCTCTCCTTTTTAATTATATATACACAATTCACTCTTATAAAGTTTTAATTACAAACTTTATAAGAGTACTTTCTTATACATATATTTGACCCAAAAGGGTCAAATGATACACTATTTAATTTTTTTACTCTCTGTAGTTGTGTTACCAAGAAGATCAGTCCAAGTAATTGCAAGCTCATCACCTTTAGCTGCACCTTTAAACTTAAATTTAAATTGAGGATTTTTAGACCAAAACTGACTTGTAGATACATCATATACTACTGCATCACCTACTTTTGCTGTAATATGTGTGATAAAGTTAGCCTCTTTACCTTTTGCTTTTGCTTGATCATAAGTAAGCATATCATGTTTAGCAACTACTTTTGCATTAATAATATCGCCTTTGAGCTTTGCTTTAATTTTCATATTCTTCGCCATAATTTTCCTTTTTAGTTTCTATTTTATTAGTTGAGTATATGTGAGTGAAAGGTTAATTAACCTTCACATCCACCTTTTGCAACATCTAATGTTTTCTTACCAATATAAAATTTACCATCTCTACCTTCGATAACAGCAGTAACAACACCTTTACCACCATTTTCATCTGTAGCTTTTAGTTTAATTTTCATAAAGTAATCAACAATTCCATTTTCAGGAACATTAAATACAGCAGTAGCACTCTCTGGATTCATATCTTGAAAAATAGCAACTGTTTTTGCATCTATCTCTGACTTAATAGTCAAAGGTACAGCAGCACCACTACTTGCTACTGAAGGTAAACCTAATTCTATACCTTGTTCTACTGGTGTAATATCACCAAAAAGTGCTTTAATAGCTTCGTCAACTTTATGTGCTGTCCATGCATCTGGTTTTGTAGCTCTAAAGTCGATACTACTGATTGCACTTATCGTTGCTGGTAAAGCAACTAATGCCATAACACCCAAACCTAAAAATTTTCTTCTTTCCATTCTTTTTCCTTTAATATATATTTGAATATTGTAAAACCACACAAAACAAAGTAAGTATACCTACTACTTACTTTGACTCATCATATAATCTACAACCTCTTTTAACTCATCATCACTTAGTGCTGTTCCACCTCTAGGAGGCATACCATTAATACCATCAATGGCATTTCCATAAACTTTATCAATACCTTTGCCTACTACACTTTTCCATACTTTTTTATCTCCAACAGCTGGAGCACCCATAGAATCTGTAGCATGACATACTGCACAAGATGCTTCATAAGCTTTTTGACCTGGAGCTTCAGGAGCTTCTTCTTGAGCTGGTAACTCTTTTTTGTTTACTATAGGCGGTTGATAATCACTAATTCCACTACCACTAATTCTTGCTAAGACAGGTTCACCCTCAAAACAGTTTTCCATACATCGTGTACCATTTCCATAGTTACTAAAGTCATTAAAATATGCTCGAGTATCATCAGGACCTGTTGGACCATCTATATTAGGAACAAAACCATTTTCATTTGGCATTTTAAGTTTTAAGAACTTCTCTTTTGTTAATTCATACTCGTCATCAAGCTCTTCACCATCAATTGTAAGTTCATTAATAGATATGATATATGCTGAAAGAGCATATACTTCATCATTTGTTAATGTCATAGGTGCAGGGTGAGGCATTCCTGTTTTGATATACCACCAGAGTGTACTAGCTTTTGACCAATAAGTACCAAATACACGAACAGGACCATCATCATTTGGAGTAAGTCTTTGGTTTGTTAATGACTTTTGTCCCTCATAAGCATTTCCTTTTTGGAGTGCTGGATATCCTGCTCCACCAGTACCAAAGTCAAAGTGACATGAAGCACATTTTGCCTCATAAATCTCATCACCCTCTTCTACAGTACCTTTTCCATCAGGAAGACCAGTTCCATCAGGCATAACATCTATATCCCATGCTTTAATCTCATTTGCAGTAGGTGTTCTTCCTAAAGTAAACCCGCCTTTTGAAGCTACTTCATTGACATGATATGCATCTGTTTTACTATTTACAACAGGATAAGTAACACCACCATCAATTACTTTTTTACCATTTTCATAGGTACGAGATATACTCTTATCTTCGGCAAAAACTGTAGTTGATGTTACACTAGCAACCAAAACTGTTGATAATAATATTTTATGATAAGACTTGAACATTGTTCACCTCTCCTTTTTGAGTAACTTCCCATGTGGCGATAGCATTTCTATGATATACAGACTCTACACCCATAACGGCTCTTTCTTCTTTAACACTAGGTTGGATATGACCAGCATTATCTCTTGCACGACTAGCAAGAAGAAGAGCTTCTCCTTCATATTTATAGATATAGCTAAATCGTGTCCAAGATTTTGGTAATACTAGACCTTTTAGACTTGCTTCAACCCAATTTTTACCACCATCAAATGAGATATCAACACCATCAATTGATCCCATTCCACTCCATGCTAAACCTTCTATCTCAACCATTTCACCTTTTTTAAGGCTAGTCCATGGTTTATCTGGACATGGAGAAGTGATAATAGAGTTTACTTCATTTGCATAGAAGTGCTGAATAGCTTTTCCACTTGCTTTGAGGGCTGTATATTTAGCTGTCTCTTCTTTGGCATAAAAAGGCTCAGATGCAAATTCTAATCTTCCTAACCATTTAACACTTAAATTACCTTCCCAACCTGGAACAAGTAAGCGAATAGGATAGCCCTGTTCTGCACGCAAGGCTTCACCATTTTGTCCCCAAACAATCATAGCATCATCCATTACTTTATCCACAGGGATTGTTCTACCCATATGAGAATTGTCAACACCTTCTGCTAACATCCATAATGCCTCTTTTTTAAGTCCTAAATCTTTGATAATATCTTTGATATAGACACCCGTCCACTCTGCACAAGACATCATACCTTTAGCAAATTGAATAGAAGGAAATTGTGGTCCTCTCCACTCTGGTCCACCATTTGCTGGACACTCAATAAAGTGAATTCTACTAACACTTGGATATTTTTTAAGTTCTTCCATTGTAAGTACAAGTGGTTTTTCTAAAAGCCCATGAATAATCAAACGATGTTCATTAGGATCTATCTCAGCTGTACCACCATGACTACGACTAAAGAATAAACCATTAGGTGTAATAATTCCATTTAAATCTTGAATTGGACACATTGCTATTGAAGCATAATAGTTTCCTGAAGAGAGAAGCTTTGTATATCGTCTTGTAACATGATGCTCATAAGGAGATGGTAATCCATAAAGATTATGTGTTGCAGGATACCCAAAAGTTGTCCCCCATTTTTGCTCTTCCATAATTGCAGGATCATCTTCCGCATTTACTTTTACTGGTGATAAAACACTAGCAGCTGTTAATGCGCTGATTGAATACGCAGCTGTTTTTCTAAAAAAGTCTCTTCTGCTAGTCTGTTCTATTTCTGACTTAGAAGCATTACTTATATTAGTCATATATCCTCCTTATATTAATTGGTAAAACTCATTTTTAACTATAATAAGTAATACTATTTGGTCTTTGATTGTAATAGAAAATAAATTAAAATGTCAAGTAATATATCAAATATACTCATCTATTATATTATTTTTGATAAATAGATACAAAATACCACACTTAATGATTTTTAATCAATTAAATATAATGTTTTAATCAGAATATTTTATGTTTTTGGAAAAAATATTCTATATTTATAGTATTAAAAAAACAGTAAGTTATCTTTTAGATAGAGAATTTTTATAAGTAGTTTTAGGTAGAGAATAGAGTAGAGATAATACTCTACTCTAGAAGAATTATTTTTTAGAAGTTGTCTTTATCATTGTCTCAAATCTCTTTTGTGCATCCAAAAGTGTATCAAGAGCTTTTTGGTCTTTGATATTAAGAGCTGCCATCCATTTATAAACATTTGGAAATGCCATATGAACAGTTTTTTCACCCTTTTTTTGGTACATATATGCAGAACAAGGAGCAAATGCACCTGCTTCAGGATGATTTTTTGATACCTCATAGATCACTTCTATTTTACAAATAGAGTATACATCATAAAAATCATACCACTCTTTATCATTCTCTTCAAGATCATAATTCAAGTCAGCAAAAGCAGCCATAACAAACTTATTTGTTGCTAATTCACTCTCAAATGCCATTTGGAAGTCATCTTTTGCATCTTCCCAATCATCACCTTCTAGCTCAAAACTTACACGAGTTACAAAATCTTTTTTAGACTCTTGCATTTTATAGTTTAATGGAACATATTTACCATTTGGCATAGCTTTTTTAAGTGCTTCATTAAGCTTTTTACCCAAATCTATAATAGCAGGATTATCCGCAGGAGCCCCTATAATTTTAGCAAGTGCTGGCATACTCAAGTAGGCTACAGAGATACTCTTGTCACCTTTTTTGGTATAAATAGAGGCTGTCATAGGAGCATAAAGACCCACTTCTGGAAAATCTTTAGCGAGTGCCATAACCGTATCTTTTCTCCATATTACCATAAGGTTATATACATCAAAACTTGTCTCATTAAAGTCTCTTTTATATGGAGCATTCATATTGTTGTTTGCTTCAACCATAAAACCTGCTTCTTCAAGCACCTTTTGTATTTGTGTTGGAGTGATTTTTCCATCACTATTCTCAGAAACAAATACGCTCACATCATGTACTGGTTCAGATGCTACTGCACCTAAAACAAAAAAAGTAGAAAGCATTAAAGCTTTTATAATTAATCTCATTAATTTTCCTTATGTATTATGATAACTAATAATTTAGTATTAGTAATATGGTAGCTAAAACTATTTTAATAATGCATTAAAATAGCTTAAGCCCTACGATAGATTAAAATCTATATCTAATATAAAATCTAGCATCCTGAGCTGATTCAACAACGCTTGGCAAGAATGATGCTGCCATTCCCATCTGTTGTGCGGCACCCATGGCTTGTTCTTGACTCATACCACTTGCCATAAGATTTCCTACAACTGCTTGTGCTGATGATGGGTCTGCTGTACCACCTAACTGTGACCACATAGCTGCACCCTCTTTTACATCATCAATCTTCATAGACGCACCACTTGAGTTACCAAAGAATCCATTACTTCCTGTATACTCATAATCAATACTTACAAATCTTGCTTGAAGCGATAAAGCTTTTGTAATTTGATATGTATAGTTAATCTCAAAAGCATCTCCACGAGCTGCTAATTTTGAACCAATCATAGTATCTTCAGCATAAGTAAATGGTCTCCAATATTGTGAACCATGATTATATTCAGCTCCAATAGTTCCATACTCACCTACAGGCATATATGCACCAAACCAATAGGAGTCACCAGACTCTTCAGAAGGAGACCCAAGCATAGCAGACCCCTCATCAGGAAGTGTATTACTCCATGCATAAGAACCAAATAATTTTGTTTCAGACAAAATTCCATCTTCTGTAAGTCCATCAACCAATACAGAAATAGCAGCACCCTCCATATCACCATACTGCTCAAAGCCTAACTGCTCACCAGTCTCCATATCCACAGCCATCCCAGGAAGACTAAATGCTTGAAAATAGTTTGTTTGAACAACAAATTGACCATCATCATAAGGAACAAAGATAAAGCCAATAAGACTAATTCCCTCTAGTGCATCTGTATCTTCTGCATAAGTTGTAGCTGTAGAAAAGAGTGGTTCTGCATTGGTTGAGCCTTGTCCTGTACAGATTTTAAAACTCATACCAGAAATACCTGTGAGGTTATCAAGATTCATCTTGGCACTTGCACCATCAAACTCAACATTAATAATATGTGCTAGAGGAGAGGCTGCTTTGTCATCTTGGCTAAAGTTAGCTAAAAAACCATTTACTGATGGTCTTCTTCCTACGCTAAATGTCCAACTACTCCCTGTACCAAATAAATCATCACCCATATATAACCAATAGGCATATCTTAGACCTATAGAATTTCCAGTAAGTGCTTCATTTGTAACCCAGTCAAAGCTATCCATACCATAGCCTCGTGGCATTGTAGATGTTGTTGTACCAAAGTCTGCACCAAAGGCTTTATTGTAAGACAACTGCCCCTTAAATATGTTATTTTGGTCAGCTGCATACGCCATATTTAACCAAAGTCTCATAGACATCAAACTATCATTGCCTTTTGTTGTACCATCTGCCATATCATAATTAATATTATCAACAGAAGTTCTTAAATCAACACTCCATTTAATATTATCATTCGCACTTTGAGCATTGTTTTTACTTGCTTTTTTCTTTAGTCTATCAATTTGAGTTTGCAAATCAGCTATATCACTAGCTGTTGATCCAAATGCCATTGTTGTTGCTGTTACCAAAGAGAGTAAAGTTATCTTGTTCATAATCATTCCTTATTTGTTGTTTCTGTCCAAAACATTAAAGATTATGATAGTATACTCTTACTGATTTTGCACTTAAAGAGATGCATCCTCATCATCCAATCTCTCTCCCCTTTTTCGAGCAACAATATCCAAAGGAACACCCTCAAAATCAAATTTACTTCGCAAGTAATTAGATAAATAGCGTTTATAACTAAAGTGCAGTCCATCAGGTCTATTAGAGATAAGAGCTATTTTGGGTGGTTTAGTCTCATATTGTGTAGCAAATTTAATTTTAACTGTTGCTCCATTATGAGAAGGAATATGATGTCTGTTTTGTGCTTCACGAATAGCATCATTAAGTTTAGAAGTTGGTATTCGCTGTTTATATCTTTCATAAATAGCTGTTATTTGATCTAGTATCTTATGAACTCGTAATCCTGTCTTTGCAGAAATAGTTATATAAGGAGCATAATGAAGAAACTTTAATTCATCTCTAATCTCTTCTGTGGCATCTTCATAAGTTCTATCGTCACAAATATCCCACTTATTAAGCACTATAAGACAAGCTAAACGATGTTTTTCAATCAGCCCTGCTACTCTCTCATCAAGCTCACTTACACCAGAAGTAGAATCCAAAATCAATAAGACAAGATTTGCTTTTTCTAGCATTGTAGTGGTTCTTCCTAGGGCATATTTTTCTATACCTACTATCTTACTTCGTTTTCTAATACCTGCTGTATCTATAAAAGTAACTTCATACCCATTATGCTCTATCTTCTCATCAATAGGATCAATAGTAGTACCTGCTACATTGCTTACCACAGATCTCTCTTCACCTAAGAGAGTATTAAGTAAAGAACTTTTTCCTGTATTTACTCGTCCAATAATAGCTACACTGATTTTATTATCAATCTCTTCTTTTGTCTGATTAATATCACGGATAACTTCTTCAATTATTTTTTCAGAATATCCCAGCTCTTCAATTTCTTTAGGTGCAATAATCTCTTCTCTAGGAGAAATATACTCCTCTAACCACCCATAAAATTCATTAAAGTATCTATTATGACTCACAGACATAGGAAAAGTCATATCAGCCCCAAACTCTAAAAAATCCCAATATCTCTCTTCTTCTTTATCATTATCAATTTTATTAACAATTAGAGCTAAAGGTTTATTTTGTTGCTGTAGAGTATAAAATAGTTCTCTATCTTCTGCATCAGGAATACTCTTGCCGTCGACCATATACAAAATAATATCTGCTTCTTCGGATGCACGAAGAGAAAGTTGGGCTACTTTAGAAAATAGTTCAGAGCTATAATCAATACCTCCTGTATCAAGAATCTCAAAGTCTCTATTACCTGATATGGTAACTATGCGTTTTTTGACATCACGAGTTGTACCCGAAAAATCTGAAGTGATTGCATCTCGCTCTCTTGCAAGACGATTAAAAAGGGAACTTTTCCCTACATTAGGACGACCTAATATGGCTACTTTTTTCATAATATAATCTTTTGTGTTGGAAATTAAAAATGATTATACCATAGCCAACCCTAACTCTTATATAGGGTCAACACTTGTAAAGGCTTCAAAGCTTCTAAATGAACCAGACAATAGAGCCATTCCCCCACTCTCTTCTAGTTCATACTGTAGCATTATAGAACTCACTTCCCACTCCTCAGGTGACATTCCAAAATCTACTCCCTCTGCTCCTTGCGGAGGATTTGTCTGAAGCTCATCAAGTACAGCCAAAAGATTTTGATAAGAGATATTCACACGATAAAAATTACTCCACGAACCATCATCTGTAGCTCTTTTGCTAGGTGTACTTGATACCTCTTGCATCTGATTAGAACTTGGCGAGCGTGTAGACCACCATGAGGTGTCTTTGATTAGTGTTGCCACATGCACTATATTGGTAGTAGGATCAAATTTAATACCTGCTTTTTCTTTAATCCACGCTTCGCCTATTGCATAAATTGCAATAACAAAATTTAACTTTTTTCCTGTTGTTTTATTGTGTAAAAATAACCCAAAAGAGACACTCCCACCTGTATTTTCTGAATGATTAATATAAATAGGCTCATCAAAATATCCTTGAAGAATAAGATTTCCTTTCTTGTCGGCACTCCAAGGGCTTGTAAGCGTTGTTTGATTTAATTGATATACTAGTGTAGCTTGTGGTCCACCATAAGGAATATACTGATCAGGAGCATCAAAAAGATTTATAGTTGCACCTACTGCTATCTCTCCATTGATACATTCAGCTTGTACAACTGCTCCACTACTATCAACTTTAGAAGCATCTGTACCAATAGTAATATTACTAACTCCTTCTCGTGTATCAAGACCTGTAAAAACAGAATGATTCGGATAAAAATCATAACTGCCACCATTCATATATTTACTCACACTATTAAAATATCGTATATCTAAAAATGGTATAAATCTACTACTCTCAGGTGTAGAGATAAGAGAACCTGTATCTGTAAAATAACTACTTTGTGCTTGTGAATGTGTCATATAAGCAAAATGTAATAGTGCATTATTATTGGCACACTCTGATGATACAAGGGTTGCATTTATAGTTTCCGTCTCTTGAAATGTTGTTACAAAGGGTTTTTCTCCTCTATCTTGATCTCCTCCTGTATACTCTTCATACTGATTTTGAACCCTCTCTACCTCCTCTTCTACTCTCTCAATAAGCCCATCTAAACCATCTTTGAGCTTATCCAAAAGGTTATCACTCCCTTGATTGTAGTTGGCAAACTCCTCTTTAGATTTTGTGCTATACTCCTCATCAGAGAGATTTTGGTTCTCCTCCATAAATGTTGAAGCAAAGGCTCTTTTGTTCTCTAAGATAGTAGCATCATCGCCTAAAGCTCCATTCATCACTGCCAAGATAAATGTATCTCGTGAGATAGCACCACTATTGAGTTCTCCAATCCAGTAGGTAGCCCCACTGCTATCAGGATTGCGTGCAAAGAGGTTGGCGTAGATAGTATCTACAAAATCACTATGTATATACTCTGCAGGATACTTCTGCTGTGTCTCCTCTTGGTCAAAAAAGCTCTGAGCTATCTCTTCCAAATCCAACCCACTCTCACTCACCCAATACTCCATCCCATCTATATCAGGAATACGGTCAAAGGTAGCAATATAGAGCTTTGTTACAGACTCCTTAGTAGGAGCCGTTGCATGGAGGAGTGTTCCTATAAATAGTAGAGAAAGTAGTATCTTTTTTAGCATTTTTATAATCCTTGTAGTAAGATATAGATTGTAACATAAAAATTACAATCTACTGCCAAGCAGTCGGCAATGTATTACCTGTACCTGCACCTGTCATAAAGTCTGTATGATCTGTTACATTAGTTACAGTCCATCCACTTAGGTCTTGTCCTATAAATGCAGATGCTCCATAAAACATTTCGCTCATATTTTCCACACTAGAAACATTCCAATTTAAAGGTTGATTAAATGCTGTTGCTCCACTAAACATACCACTCATATTTGTTACACTAGAAACATCCCAATTTAAAGATTGATTAAAACTATCTGTTCCATTAAACATATAATTCATATTAGTTACATTATCTACACTCCATCCACTTATATCTCTATTAAATATTGTTGCTCCACCAAACATATAACTCATATCTGTTACATTTAAAGTATTATTTCCCCAAGTTAAATTTTGATTAAAACTACTTGCTCCATTAAACATCCCACTCATATTAGTTACACTAGAGACATCCCATCCACTTATATCTTGATCAAATGCAGATGCACCACTAAACATACTACTCATATCTGTTACCTTAGTTACAGTCCAACTAGTTATATCTCCATCAAATATTGTTGCTCCACTAAACATATGATGCATATCTTCTACACTAGAGACATCCCAACTATTTAAATCTTGATTAAAACTACTTGCTTCATAAAACATAACACTCATATTAGTTACATTAGATACAGTCCAACTATCTAAAGGTTGGTCAAAGCTACTTGCTCTATCAAACATACTAGTCATATCTGTCACCTTAGAGACATCCCAACTATCTAAAGGTTTGTCAAAACTACTTGCTCCATAAAACATATAACTCATATCTGTTACTTTTGAAGTTTTATCTCCCCAAGTTAAATTTTGATTAAAACTACTTGCTTTATAAAACATATAACTCATATCTGTAATACTACTTACATCCCAGCTATCTAAATCTTGATTAAAGCTACTTGCTTCACTAAACATAGATCTCATATTTTCCACACTAGAGACATCCCAACTATCTAAAGCTTGATTAAATGCAGATGCTCCATCAAACATAGCTACCATATCTGTTACATTATCTAAATTTGGATCATCTACTATATCTCCATCTAAATTACTACAATTTATAAATGAAGTTGCCATAGATTGCCACTCTTGTGTTCCCCACTGAGTAACTTGAAGGAGTTTATCATTATCTGTAGTGTAAGTACCATTATCAACCCATTCCATTAGGAAATGAGGGAAATCACCAGTAATTTTTATGGTATATTCACCACTAGAACTATATGTATGAGTAATATCTTCTGTTACTCCTTCATCTGTTTCTCCATCTCCCCAATCAATAGTATAATTATAGCTATAAGAACCATTCGTCTTTATCATTATTTTATCACTATCACTAACACCATCATTACTTGTCTTCCAAACAGTAATAAATGGAGCTTCTAAATCAACCTCTTGTGTGGTAGAGTTGCTCTCGTTCGCATTGCCTTCCTCATCTGTGGTTACACCTGCATTTACTGTTACCGTAATACTATCTTTACCATTAATATCTGTAGTAGGGGTGACTAATAGAGTATATAGCATATCTCCATCCTCACCACTAAAAGTTCCTTTGTCCCCATTGGTAACTGTTATATCATCTGCTATAAATCCTGTAACACTTTCAGAAAATTCAAATGTAAAGGTTACATTATCCTCTTGCCAAGCTCTATCTACTAACAAAACTCCTAATACCTCTGAAGTATCATCTGTAATAGCAAGGGTAGGAGAGGTTGTATCTACTACTTCTATGGTCACGCTATCGCTCTCAGAGTCTATCGTGCTATCATTGGCTACCAAAGAGAGCGTATATGTGCCTACTTTATCTGCAGTAAATGTGGGACTTTCAACTGTACTACTTGAGAGTGTAGCTGTGCTATCGGTTGGCTTGGTGTCTATTGTCCAAGAGTATGTGAGTGTATCTCCATCCTCATCAGAACTCCCTGACCCATCTAAAGTAACAACGCTTCCCATCTCTACATCGCTTTGGTCATCGCCACTATCTGCTATAGGTTTATCATTCACTTGTGTCACTACGATAGTGAAAGTCTCTGTATCTGATAAAGTTCCTTCTCCATCATCTGTAGCTGTAATAGTTACTGCTCCTGAAGAGGTTACCCCCTCTAATGGAGTCCAAGCTATCTCTCCTGAGGAAGAGTTTATGGTCATAGTAGCTGGTTGACCTGATATTGTCCAAGTAATCGTATCACTCTCTGCATCGGTTGCGGTTGGAGTATAAGTATATTCTATATCTTCAGTAGCTGTTATAGGTGCTGTTGTAGTTATAACTGGTGCATCATTCACAGCTGTTACAGTAATAGTAAATAGTTCACTTACTGATTGAGTTGGTGACCCATTATCTGTAGCGGTAATATTTACTTCTTCTGAAGTGCTTACACCCTCTAATGGAGTCCACAGTACTTTACCTGTAGAGGAATTTATACTCATATCAGTTGGTTTATCCGATAGCGTCCAAGTAATAGTATTATTTTCTGTATCTGTTATACTTGGAGTATAAGTATATTCTATATCTTCTGTAGCTGTTGTAGGTGCTGTGGATGTTATGGTTGGAGTATCATTCACATTTGTAACTGTAAGAGTCACCATAGCACTACTAGAGTCTACAGTTTCATCATTAACTGTAAAGGTAAAACTATCACCTCCATAATAATCAGCTGTTGGGGTGTAGATTATATTTGCTCCTGTTGCACTAAGTGTACCATGGGTAGGTTCTGTCTTTATAGTATAGGTAAGTGTATCATCATCTGCGTCAGTTCCTTCTAGGGTAATAGCATTGTCTACACTATCTTCAACTATTGTTACACTCTGAGGTGTGGCTACTGGTGTGGTGTTTGGTTCTGCTACATCTGTGACTGTAATAGTTACTGTAGCACTAGCAGAGTCTACTGTTCCATCATTAACTGTAAAGGTAAAACTATCCGTTGCATTATAGTCTGCTGTTGGAGTATATTTCATATTTGGTTCTGTTCCAATAAGCGTACCATGGCTAGGTTCTGTCTCTATAGTATAGGTAAGTGTATCATCATCTGCGTCAGTTCCTGCTAGGGTGATAGTATTATTTGAGCTATCCTCAACTACTGTTATACTTTGAGATGTGGCTACGGGAATGCTATTTATCTCTGCTACATCTGTTACGGTAATAGTTACTGTAGCACTAGCAGAGTCTACAGTTGCATCATTAACTGTAAAGGTAAAACTATCAGTCCCATTATAATCTGCTGTTGGAGTATATTTTAGATTTGGTGCTGTTCCTGTGAGTGTGCCGTGGCTAGGTTGTGTCTTTACTTTGAATGTAAGAGTATCAGCACTATCTATATCTTTTCCTGTAAGTGTGATAGTATTATCTGTGCTATCTTCTTTTACAGTTTTACTTTGAGCTAGAGCTGTAGGAGCATGATTTACTCCCTCTTGGGTTTCAGAACAGCCTGCTAGAGAGTATTCACAAAGTACCTCTTCAAGTGTATCTGTAGATGCTGTAATATTTACCATGATAAGCCGAGCTTCTTCGACATCACTCTTTCCTGCTCTTTCAAAAGCCAATCCAACTTTGGTTTTATTGGCTAATATTTTGGCATCATCACCTTGTGCCCCATTGATAATTGCCAAAATAAATACTGATTTATCAACTTTACCACTTTCTAAGTCTGCAAGCCAATAATCAAATCCTGTACTATCTGCATCTCTTTTAAATAAATTAGTATAGATAGCTTCTATAAAATCTGTTTCAGAAAAACCTGCGGGGTATTTAGCCTGTGTTTCAGGCTGATCAAAGAAGCTCTTAGCTATTTCTTCTATATGCAAACCTGATTGGTGCAACCAATACTCAAGCCCTGTTTTATCTGGAGCCCTATCAAATGTAGCTATATAGAGCCTTGTAACAGATTCTTCTGTAGGTACGGTAGCTCGAAGGAGTGTTCCGAACACTAATAAAACAATAAATATTTTTTTAAACATAACAAAAATCCTCTCTTATACAAAGTTACATACATTATATCTCCATTTTTCTTATAATAAAATAGAAGAAACAAATTATATTTATCAAACTTTTATAATCAAACAGATATAATTTTGCGTCTTAATCAGGGTAATCAGTAGGGATACGCAAGCCGAACAGACTTTTGAAGAGATAGTCAAAGGGACTCAAAACCTAATTAATTAATTTTAAGGATATAAAATATGAAAAAGTTTTTCTTACTTTTCTTAGCACTTGGTGCTGTTGCTTTCGCTGGTGAAGGTGAATCTATGATTAAAGCATACTCAGTAGTTGCTGCTGGTGTTGGTCTTGGTCTTGCTGCTCTTGGTGGAGCTATTGGTATGGGTCATACTGCTGCTGCTACTATCGCTGGTACTGCTAGAAACCCAGGTCTTGGTGGTAAACTAATGACTACTATGTTTATTGCTCTTGCAATGATTGAAGCACAAGTTATCTATACACTTGTTATTGCTCTTATTGCTCTTTATGCTAACCCATTTTTAGGTTAATCTAAAGACTATTTAAGTTTGTGGTGGTATAATTCTGCCACAACTTAAATATTTAAGTTTTCCTCATTATATAAGTTATTTAGTCTACATTGCGGCAGTGGTGGAACGGTAGACACGCTACCTTGAGGGGGTAGTGCCCTATGGGTGTGGAGGTTCAAATCCTCTCTGCCGCACCATATCTTTATTTAATAAAACTCTACAACATACTATTTTAAATACTTCAACGACTTTCTTGTGTGTATAATCTTTTTAAAATATAATTTCTTAATCCAAAATGGCGTTCTTGACTACTTTTGCTATAATTTTAGACACTTTTATGCTATACTGCAATTAATTTAAATCTAAAAGGAAGTAAGATGACAAAAGCAGAGTTTATCGAACTAATACAAGAGACAGGTGAATATGAGAATAAAGCTGATGCCCAAAAAGCGGTCAAAGCATTTACAAGTGCAATAACAGCAGCCTTAGTTAAAAAAGAGACAGTTTCATTGGTTGGGTTTGGTACATTCTCTACAGTAGAAGTAGCTGAAAAAAGTGGTAAAGTTCCAGGAACAGATAAAACTTATACCAAAGCTGCACATACTGCACCAAAATTCAAAATAGGTAAAACACTAAAAGACGCAGTAGCTTCTTAGGGTATCCTTTTATTGATGAGTGTATACTCATCAATCTATTCTTTAGGATTTTTTTAATAATCAGAACACTATAATGAGTGACAAGCTATACTCTTCTTCATAATTACACGAGGATATTTTTATGAAAAAAGAAGCAGTAATTGGTCTAGGCATTGCAGGTAACTTTGCACATCACTTAGAACAAGCAGGTGAATTAGAAGATTTTAAAGATGTCAAAACTATAGAACCCAATGCCCCAAAAGGAATTTTTCCTTTTTATCTCCCAAAATCTAATACTTTTTTAGGTACTTACCCTATATGTACAGAGCGACTAGAGCTACCATCATATCAAGCAAATGCACAAGTAGAACCAGAAATAGCTATACTTTTTGATATTATTTATGATGATACTATGCAAATAGATACTCTTAATGCTATAAAGTTTACAGTTTTTAATGATTGTACTATTCGTAAAGAGGGTGCTAAAAAGATATCTGAAAAAAAGAGCTGGGGAGCAACTTCTAAGGGTATAGGTAAAGAGTGGATTACTATTGATAAGTTTGAAGTAGGTGGAGTTATGGATGATTATCACCTTTGTTCTTTTGTAAAAAGAGATGGCATACTCCACCCCTATGGGGTAGATGCTCCACTACGAGGATATAGCTATTTTTATTCTAAGCTTACACAATGGCTTATTGATACTATGAACAATCAACAAGACTTTGGTCCTCTTGAAGATATAGCTTTGCATATAAAAGAAAATGAGTATCCACCTCAAGCACTTATCACTATAGGGGCTACAGCTTATGCTGAATTTGGAGAAAATAATTACTTACAAAAAGGTGATGAAATTTTTGTAGTAAGTTATAATGCAAAAACTCAAAATGGTGATTTAGTCGCTGGTGATAAAAAAGTCATACTTCATCAGGAGGTTTTTTAAAATGAGTAAATTTAGTTTATTTATTATATCTTTAGGCATTTTACTTTTAAGTGGCTGTAACCAAGATCCAAAAGATGTAAAAATACTTAATCCCTACAATCAAGTACCTACAGGCTATAGTAGTGATGCTCCCAAAATCAAAACACCTCGAACAGAAGAGAGAGAAGACCAGATACTATTAGCAAAAATGAAAAGCCAAGAGGCATTAGAGATAGCCAAAATAGAGGCTCAAAGCAATGCAGAGATTAAACGAATAGAGGCACAACTCCTTCAACTAAGAATAGAAGCAGAAAAAGAGGCAAAGCTCAACGAACAAAAAACAAAAAAAGATATCTCTACAGTCCAATACCAAACACAAAAAGATATTGCCGACTCTAGCCAAAAAGTAGCTCTACAAACACAAGAAAAAGACCTTTATCTTTACCGTATAATTATTGGAGTTGTAACCCTTTTAGTTTTGATAATAGCTTTTTTAATCTATTTATCAAATCGTAAAAACAAAGCTATAGAACTCAAAATTCAAGAAGAGAAAATAAAACATGAGCAGTATATGCAAGCGAGTGAACAACACCATGAAAAAGCAACTAAGATGTTAGATATTATTGCAAATGAAGACTCAGATAAACATGTGAAAAAAGAGTTGATTAGAATTTTGAGATATCAAGACCAAAATAAAGATCAAGTCCTAATATCTACATCTATAGTAGAAGATGATACTAATGAAGAGACTAAGACAAATTAATTTGTCTTAGCTTAGCAATACAATAGCACGATTAATTCCAACAACTTTAAAACACTCATCTTTTTCTACAAGAAGTCCAAGTGTACGAAGTTTATTAAGACCATCTAGTACCTCAAAATCTATCTCTATATTATAATTTTCACCTATATATACCTCTATCTCTTTATCAAGAGTTTCTAGAGATATAGCCTTCTTCTGATGCAATAAAAATAGATACACCAACAGAGCCTCTTTGCTCTCCTCTTCACTTGCCATATCTATCATATAGTTTAATGCCCCAGCATTATTATCTAGATTATGAAAATAGAGGTTTTTGGCTAACTGTGCCATATAGTGTGTGCGACGAGTAAAAACCTCTTTGACCTGTCTCCATAATATACCACCAAAAGCCCCCAAAGCCATCAAAGCAGAGATAGGATCTATAGCTGCTGCACTTAGCTTGGCAATAAGTGTAGAACCACCTCCTACCGTTCCTCCACCTCCTAAGACTCCCAGTTTTACTTTATCAAAGAGTGTCATCTTTACTTTAGTATTCGGAAAGAGCATCTCTAGATCCATCTGTGGGATGTTTTTGAAAAGTTTTATATAGATACTTCTATTTGAACTATCTGTGATGAGCAGAGGGTTTTGTTTGAGTAGTTTTTTTCTCACTTTTTCTACATCTTTTCCCTCTTTTTTGGCTATCTCCTCGGCACGAGTATCTATATGCTTTGGCTTAATAATAAGAAATAGACGGCGATAGACGGGTTCTGTATGTGTTATACTTTTGAGATAAAGTTTGCGTGGGTCGCGTCTACTCTCTGTTTGATGCGACTCACCTCGAAAGTAGAGTTGTATCTCCTCAAAATCATCAAAATCCACACTCACCTCTACCCCATAAGGAGAAGTTTTATTCATCGTCTCTTCTAACATTTTTTCTGTTAACATCTCATAGTTAGCATGATTGAGGATAGGGGTAATCTGCTCAAAAAGCAACCCTTCTTTCCTCTCATACTCCTCAATACTCAAAGCGACTTTAACCACATCACTATCAGGATTAAAAGGATGATAGTTCTCTTTAAGTTCTTGTAACTCACTATAAAAGTAGTGATAATAGTATAGGTGTAAGACTGAAGAAAATTTTTTATAACTTTCTATATCTTCAACACCTAAATTTTTCACATACCCTCTCAAAATCTCATTATAAGCGATAGGAATAAATCGCTCTTTTATCTCATTATTATAGGTTATCTCCACGGTTTCTCCTCTTGATTTTATTTCAAAGAAAATATATTTTCTAATTCGGTGTATGGAATAACTTTAATAGAAGAGATATGAGTAGGACAATAATATCTTGATAGCTCTCTTTCTAACTTTGCAAAAATTATAACATCTGATCGGTTTTTTTTACATACAGTCAGAAGAGCTTTATTTTTTAATGATTGATTGTAGCTCTTAAAAGTACACTGTTGTAGGAGCTGATAATATAAAAGTAATGTTTCAGAGAGTTTGAGTCTAACTTCTTCTTTTATTTTTTGAGAAGCGATTTGGATATTATTTTTTTTAAACCCTATATTGAGAATATTATTAATAGGTTCTTCTAGCAAATGATTTTTATAAACAGAGTCCAATACAGTATAAAGACTCTTTGTTACAAAAGTCTTACCGCTACTATTTTCTCCTGCTATAATTGTTAAAGGTTTTATAGTAATAGAAGCTTTATCAATATTACCTATATTTTCAAGATTATATTGTAGTTTTATTCCCATACTTACCTCAAAATCATACTTTATGGTATTATATCTAACTTTACGGATATATCAAATATTTAACACGAATCTTCTTAAACCGATTTAGACCTTTTTGCCAACTCGCTCGTATTTGAGCTTCTGAGAGATCACTGCGTATCTGTTTTCTAAGTCTATCTGTTCCTGCTAGTTTATCTATAAAGTTGTTTTTGAGAAAGAACTGCTTTTTATTTGGAAACTTTGCATACGCATCTTGGAGATAGGATAAATCTATCTGCTTTTTTGCACGGATACTTTTGAGGCTTTTTTGGCTTAGGTCGACACCATAACACTTTTTATTTTGAAATTTTGGATACTTTGCACCTGCTCGGGATTTTGGAACAAAAGAGAAATTTTTACTCCTGTAGTGAGGATGTCCATAGAGTTCAAAAGGCTTGGTTGTGCCTCTTCCTGCTGAAAATAGTGTCCCTTCAAAAAATGCCAAGGATGGGTAGAGGGCTATGGCTCTGTCGTTTGGTAAGTTTGGAGAGGGTTTGATGGGTAGAGAATATGCTGTACTATGTGTATATCCTGCCAAAGGAATAACTTTCAGCTTTACTTTGCCTTGTATCCACCCCTCACCATTGAGCATTCTAGCATATTCACCAATAGTCATACCATAGACTAGAGGTACTGGGTCAAGCCCTACAAAGGAGCGTTGTTTGGACTCCAAGATGGGTCCATCTATATAGTGTCCGTTTGGATTGGGTCTATCGAGAACTATAAGTAGTTTATTATTTTGAGCTGCTGCTTCCATCACATAGTGCAGTGTAGAGAGGTAGGTATAGAACCGCACACCTACATCTTGTATATCAAAAAGGAGTATATCTGTCCCTTTGAGGTCACTCTTGGTAGGTTTTTTATGTTTGCCATAGAGTGAGATAATAGGAAGATTAGTACGGCTATCACGGCTATTTTTCACATGACTACCTGCATCTGCTCTTCCTCTAAAGCCATGTTCTGGTGCAAAAATTTTAGTAATTTTAATACCCTTTTGGAGTAAAAAATCTACTAGATGACTCTTGCCTATACGCGAAGAGTGGTTGACTACCAATGCTACTCTTTTACCTTTAAGGAGTGAGAGGTATGCATCTACTCTCTCTACTGCTGGTACAACTCTACTCCAACTTATAGAGACCACAAAAACCAATAACAAAACCAACCGCATCATACTCTTACCCTCGCTTCCATTGCCCGTGATAGGGATACAATATCTATATTCTCTAGCTCTACACCTGTGGGGACTCCTTGGGCTATCTTGGTAAACTGTAGGCCCATCCCCTCTAACTTGTCCTCTATGTAGAGTATCATCGTATCTGTAGCGATACTTGGAGGAAATGCAAAGATTACCTCATCTACTCCATCAACCGCCTGTTTGAGGTGGTATGTGTCCAAGTCCTCAACTTTTGAGACTATATAGTAGATACCATCATAGTGACGACTCTCTTCTATAGTTAGCACATCTCTAGCACTTTGGACGATACAGAGTTTGCTACTATCTCTTAGCTCATCAGAGCAGATATTACAGAGTTCATTCTCACTCATATTATGGCACTGTTGGCATTTTTGTATCTCATTCACCCCTGTCTCTATGGCATGGGCGAGTTTCATAGCCCCAAACCCATCCTCCATAGTGAGGTGGTATGCAAGTCGTATTGCTGACTTTTTGCCTATACTAGGTAGTGATTGAAAAGCCTCTACAAGGTTCTCAAAAGCTTCTATTTTATATCGTTTCACTCTAGGTGGCTCCTGTGTGATTAGGTTTTATTTGCTCTATAATTATGAAATTGTAACATATTATAAGATAGTTCTTTCATATTTTTCATCCTAGCAAAACTCTTTTCTATCCTCTCTTTCTTATCATAGTTCATATTTGTTTATACTTGATACCTTAAATACTTTAATATTGTAAAAATCAAACGAGAACAAAGGCTGTATAGATTAAACTGCGACATAAGATAAAAGGCATAATTATATGAATCAAGATTTAGAATCTATCCAAGCTGATAGACCAAAGATTATAACTACAGAGATTGACGCGATTAGTTACTATCGTAAAATGGATACAAAAGCGACTGTTACTGAAATGATTGCAGGAAAGTATATTCTTGTTGAAGAATTTTATAGTAATGGATTAGAAGTTTTAAATGAATTAAAACGAGAGCTTTTACTTAAACATACAGATAAGAACTTTCA
The DNA here is from genome assembly GCA_016744805.1 of Sulfurovaceae bacterium. GTDB lineage: Bacteria > Campylobacterota > Campylobacteria > Campylobacterales > Sulfurovaceae > SZUA-451. The sequence goes on along the minus strand of JADGDQ010000028.1, from coordinate 7,074 downwards.
AGGGCAACGCGATTATCGTTCTGCATTTAGAGAAGCTTCTCATAGATTATTACTAAAAGTAAAAGATAACAAACTTGTTGTCAAGAAGTCTCCTGATATTGGTTGGTTAGAGTTATTATATACTGATGTATCAGAATTTTATGTCTCATTCCCTGATGTTCAAGGGATGAATAGCTCATGGCAGTGGTATCTTAATGGTATTGAAATTAAAACTTTAAACTTAAGACTTCATCCTTTTTATAGTACATATTTCCCTACACGCTTTGATCATCTAAAGCTATTTGATAAATACCTCAAGAGATATGAAGGATCAAAAGATAATGCCATAGAGATTGGTGTAGGCTCTGGTATTTTATCATTTCAACTCATCCAAAATGGCTTTAATAATATTTATGCATCAGATACAAATAAAAATGCAATTCTTGGTGTTTCTAAAGAGCTCAAAAGATTGGATTACCAAGATAAAATCACACTCAATCATGCAGATTTATTTGAAGGTTGTAATCTCAAAGCTAATCTTATTGTTTTTAATCCGCCTTGGTTACTCGCAAAACATACATTAGAAGAGGGTATTGATAAAGCTATGTATTATGAGAAAGACCTTTTTCCGCGGTTTTTTGAACAGGCACAAAAGCACCTCACTCCTGATGGAAAAATAGTACTGATATTTTCAAATCTAGCAGAAGTAGTTGATAAGGAAAGCTCTCATCCTATCATAGAAGAGCTACAAAAGAATAATCGTTTTAGAAAAGAACTCCATCTAAAAAGAGATGTAAGAGCATCATCAAGAAGAACAAAACGAAGAGATTCAAGAGAAAATGAAAAAGTAGAATTATGGGTTTTATCACCTAAGGAAAAAAAATAATTTTTAATATTGGGTATTATTACATTATCTATGGTATTATACTTTCTCAAAATATTAATATAAAGGTTATTTAAAATACATGGATTTGTTACTTCTATACTTCTCTTTGGCCGTTGGAATATCATTTGTCTGTTCTATCTTAGAGTCTGTTTTACTCTCTGTTAATATGGCATATATATCTGTTCTTGAAAAAGAACGACCAAAAGTAGGGATACTTCTACGATCTCATAAGATGAGTATCAACAAATCTCTAGCTTCTATTTTGATACTAAATACTATCGCAAATACACTAGGAGCTGCAGCTGTAGGAGCACAAGCAGAGAGCTTATATGGTACAGGTGCTGTCTTTTATGTCTCTATTATTTTGACATTTGCTATACTTTTTCTTTCTGAGATTATACCCAAGACTATAGGTGCTGTATATTGGAAAGCATTAGCACCTGTATCGGCTTATTTTATTCAATTTTTTATCATTATCACCTACCCTATTATACTTATGACACTTTTTGTGACTAATCGTATTAGTAAAGGTGAAGATAGTACAAGTCTTAGTAAAGAGGAACTTATCCAAAGCACCCTCCATAGTGAAGATGAAGGTGTACTAGGAGAACAAGAGTCAGATGTGATAGAGAATATTCTTCTTTTGGATACTATAAAAATAAATGAGATATTAACTCCTAGGACAGTTGTATTTGCATTAGATGGTAATAGAACTATTGCAGATATTATAGAGAATGAACCAGCTATATTTAAATTTTCTCGTATCCCTGTATATCACGATAATTTAGAAAATATTACGGGTGTCGTGATGACAAAAAAGATTTTCAAACAAGCCCTCAAAGATGATACTGTTCTTTTAAATACTATACAAAAAGATATATTTAGAGTATCAGAGAATATACCTGTTTCCAAAGTATTAGCTCTTTTTATCAAGAAAAAAGATCATATATTTCTAGTTCTTGATGGCTACGATCAAACAGAGGGGATAGTAACACTAGAAGATTGTGTAGAGACTATACTAGGTGTAGAGATAGTAGATGAGAGTGATAGTGATGCTGATATGCGAGAAGTAGCCAAGCAGAAAATGAGACTAAAGAGAAGATTCGGTAGTGAGAAACGACACTAAACTCCTTTTATATGCACTAGCTAAAAATATTAGCATCAGCTTTTGCAACTCCTAATAGGATCTCGCTCCAAACCTATAGTTATTTTTATCTGTACGATTTAATAGCGACTGTTCAGATAGAGATGTATCAACCTCAAATATCTTTACCTCATTATGTTGTTCAAGACTCAATGCAAAAAATTGTCGCTCTAAAATAACTAATTTTTGTTTGAGTTGGTCTGATAATAGAAGACTCTCTTCATAGTATTTAGATGCTAGTTCAAGCTCATGTTTATTAGTACTTTTATTGACACCAAAGATAGTTTCTATAATTCCAGATTGTTTCCCAAAGTATATAGCATAAATTTGTGTATATGTATTATATATCTTTTCTATTAGTGATTCAATATCATTCAAAGTTTGCTGACTGTTAAATTTTGCAAACTGAAGTGCTTCATTATAAAACCATTGTCCAAGGAGTGAATCTTGTATAATGGGAGAGGGTGCTTTCTCTTCTACTGTTAGACCTGAGACCAAGAGTTTAACAGAGTTCATCCATTTTGTATGTGATGCACGAGCCTTATAGAGGTGATCAATGTTTTTCTCTTTATTATTCACAATATACTCCATTTTTTTTAAGAGTATAGCAATAAAATTATACAAGTATATATAAAATAATGGTTAAATTATAATCAATTAAGAGTTATTGTTACTCTGTCACAAATAATACGACTATAGTTTATAGAAGCTATCTAATACTTCCTATTACTATATACCAATAAATCATCCTTATTCAAATCATCCAATAACGAAGCCTGATGTTCTCCCAAAAGTAGAGTCATGTTTGCATCTTTGTTATCTGCTACTTCAGATGAAAATCCATTTTTAGAAAAAAGAACATAGTCAGATACATTGAGTTCAGATTTTTGGCATTTTTGTTTAAGGGCGTTTGGCATGTTTGATTTGGCTGGCTCTTTGGAGTATTTGCATGCACCTGCTAGCATCTTGCCTGACTTTCTGATAGCCAATATCTCTATATGTGTATGTTTATCATAGTAGGAACCTAGAGAGCTTATGGGGTCATCTGCAAATGCTTTGGCAAAGCTCCGCATTACTAGGTCTCGCACCAATAGATTGCTTAGGAGTATAGAAAAATTGCCTCTTAGCTTCTGCCATTTTTGTGTAAATTCGTCGAAGTCACCCTCTAAGATACTCTTGTAGTTTGGCGAAATCATCGCAAACCAAAAACGCATAAAAGGGAGAGGGAAAATGACTCTATCAGATTTTACATAATTTGCATCTAAAGGTTTTTCTATAGAGAGATCAAACTTTAACAGACTTTTTTGCTCTAGGTAGTCCATGGCTTCTTCGCCTCTATCTCTGCCTATTTTTGCCTTTTTGAAGGCATCTTGCTCATACTCTGTACCTAGTGCCACAAGAGACAACAGTTTATGATATACAGGATTGTTATGTGTATATCTTGTTATGCTCTTATGTAGAGCTTCGTAGTTGTGCAGTATCTTTTCTCTAATGAGGCTCTCTATGCTTTTGGATGTATCAATATCCCATCCTGTTCCACCAAATACTGTGAAATACTCCAAAGCCTTATCGAAATCTTTGATATGGTTTTGGTAAGCAAAAGAGCGAAAATGCTGTATAAGTGTTGGGTGTTTTGCCATGGGGTAGCCTTAATATTTTTTATTGGTGCTTATGATGAGGTCGTCTTCGCTGAGATTCTCCATAAGTTTGCTCAAGTGTCTCATAGAGAGGAGTCTTATATTACCCTCTTTCTCTTTTTTTAACTCTGATGAAAATTTATTTTTTGAAAAAATCACATAATTCTCTACTTTGTTAAGCTCTGCTTGTTTGCAAGACTCTTTGAGTTTTGTAAGTTCTGATTTGTTGACTTTGGATTTGCCATATTTGCATGTCCCTGCGAGCATCGCTCCTGATTTGCGTTTGGCGAGTATATCTATGGAGACATTTTTGTCATAGTATGCACCTATGCTGAGGATGGGGTCTCCCTCAAATGCTTCTTTGAAACTTAGGCTAATAAGTTCTAATACTAACTGTGTATAGATAAGCGTTGTAAATTCACTTTTTATGGCTTGCCATCGCTGTTCAAATTCACTATAATCACTCTCTTTGATACTCTTGTAGGTTGGTGAAACCATAGCAAACCAAAAACGCATAAAGGGAGCAACAAAAAGCAGTTTATCTGATATATCATCTTTTTCATCAACAGGCTTCTCTATAGATTTATCAAAAATCAAAAAACCATCTTTGATCAAGAAGTCTATCACCTCTTCGCCTCCATCTCTGCCTATATTGATCTTCTTAAAGGCTGAGTGTTCTCGTCTATCACCTGTGGCTATAGCTGTAAGCATGGCATGGTGTGTGGATTTGGAGTGTGTGATTTTGGTGATGTCTCCATGAATATATCGGTAGTTTTTAAGTACCTTTTTTTCTATGAGTTTTTCTATGGGTTGTGTCATATCTACAGACCAACCCATCCCACCAAATACTGCAAAATACTCTACAGCTTTCTCAAAATCTGTAGCTTTGTTTTGATAACAAAAAGAGCGAAACTGTGCGAGGAGTGAGGGGTGAGAAGATACATATTGTGACATAAAAGACCTTAAATTAATTTAGATATTATATCCTAAATATTTAGACACAAGATAGCAAATATATGCCAACAATCATGTATGCTCTATTTTATTCGTTCTATAATTCATAATCTACTACTTTTGAACTAGAAGCTACCTCTTTGATAAACTCTACAACCTTTAGATGTTCTGGGTGTAGAGCGTACTCTTCTAATCCTGCTCTATCTTTAAATGTTGTGATAATACTCAAATCCATAGCCCTCTCCTCAGAAGAGAAATTTATCCCTACTTCCATACTCAAAAGAGAGGGGACTTTGCCCATTAGATTATTGAGTAACTCTTTTGCTTTGTCTATATTTTCTACTTTATTCTTATTATGAAACGCAAACATTACTATATGTGTTGTCATTTCTTACTCCTCATAAATTATTAATCGCCTATTATAATAAACTTATGTTAAAATTCGCAGAAATTTCTATGCAATTAGGAGAAAAAATTGACTGAATTTGATTATTATGAGATATTAGAAGTAAGTAAAGATTGTAGTGGTGCACAACTAAAGAAATCTTATCGTAAACTAGCTATGAAGTACCATCCAGACCGCAACCAAGGTGACCAAGAGGCTGAAGAGAAGTTTAAACAGATTAATGAAGCCTATGAAGCACTAAGTGATGATGAAAAACGCTCTATCTATGATAGATATGGCAAAGAGGGTCTCAATCGTCAAAGTGGCGGTGGCGGTGGAGGCTTTGGCGGTGCTGATATGCGTGATATATTCAACTCTATGTTTGGTGGAGGCGGAGGCTTTGGTGGTGGCTTTGGTCAGGCACAGAGAAATCCAGGGCAGAAGTACTCACAAGATTTTGAACAAGAGCTACGACTTAAGTTCCATGAAGCTGTATTTGGCTGTGAAAAAAAGATAGATATAGCCTATAAAGTACCATGTGGTGATTGTAAAGGCACAGGAGCCAAAGATGCCAAGCTCAAAACTTGTGACTACTGTGATGGTCAAGGGCAGGTAGTGATGCGACAAGGTCCTATGACTTTTGCTCAGACATGCCCTAAATGTAAGGGTGAAGGCAAAAGCATAGCTCACAAATGTACAAGCTGTAGTGGAAAAGGGTACAAAACCAAAGATACAACCATAAGCATCAATATTCCTGCTGGTGTAGATAGTGGTAACCGTCTTAGAGCTCAAGGGCATGGAAATCAAGATAAATATGGTCAAAGAGGGGATCTATATCTCACTTTCTATGTAGAAGAGGATGAGAACTTTGTACGAAATGGCAATGATATATATATTGAAGTACCAGTATTCTTTACACAAGCTATCCTAGGCGGAGAGATCACTATCCCATCACTAGACGGCGAACTAGAACTTATGCTCAAAGCAGGTACAAAAGATAAAGCCCAATTTGTATTTAATGGCGAAGGTGTAGCCGATGTGCATGGCGGAGCCAAAGGAAGACTTGTAGCACAGATACAAATGACCCTCCCAAAAAAGCTCAATGACGAACAAAAAGAGCTACTCAATAAACTCCAAGAGAGCTTCGGAGTAGAGAGCAAACCACACCAAAGCTCCTTAGAGAGTGCCTTTGATAGAGTAAAAGGGTGGTTTAATTAGAGTTTCTATTTCCACAAAATCATAGGAACAAAGGAAATGTAGGGGCAATCCCTTGTGGTTGCCCTTATTTGGAAGTCAGACGCAATGGCGTTAAGTTAAGGATTATCGGAAGTGGTGCTTTAGCTCCACCTAATGGCTGAGGCTAAAGCCACAGTTCCGATAGTTAACTATTTTGGCTTAACTTAACACCATTGGAGGTCAGACGATGCATAATGCATAGCTCATACTTCGCTACAGATTACGCATCATCAGACCCCTAAACTTTTATAGGGTTAGTATCTTACTGATCCCAACCTAATTCTCTTGCTCGTTCTAATAAAATTTTTGATTTATTTTTATCTTTTGTTACATGAGTTGTATAATAATATACCCCTATGACTTGCTTTAAATCATTACTAATTTCCCATTTATTCATTAATTTTTGATGTATTATGTCTAATTTATTTTCATCAAACTTACTATACTTTTTACATTTTTCATTATAAATAGAAAGATATCTTATCATTGTAACATTATCTTCTACAGTACTTAACTTCTTTAAATATTCTTGCTCATCTCCTATTAACCAACATACATGATTATTGTGAGATATAGATGTCATTACCATATTAATAATAATATATAGGAAAATAAATATCAATATAAACCATATAATTTTTTTTATTATTTGGATATATTTTAGTTTGGAAGGCATTTTTACTTATCCTTATTCAAAGGTAGTGGAGAATTAGCTATTCTTCTAAATACTCATTTTACCCTATATAATTAAATCCTTGTAACTACTCACCCCATCCAACCCCAAAAACCTTAAACCAAACCCCCCATAAAAACATTCAAAATTCTCCATAAGAAATACTCATTAGAAAGCCCT
>JADGDQ010000027.1 GCA_016744805.1 Sulfurovaceae bacterium | reverse complement strand
CAATAGAAAAATCCCAAGGTGTAGAAGCATCAGAACTCTATTTAGTCGCATTTCTCAAAGAGCAGGGAGAAGATATTGAATTTGCAAATATAATGGAAGAGATACATAGATTTTATTAGGAATACAAGTTGTAAAATGATTAATGGACTTGAATTTAACCCTATGTTTGTATAATACCAATGCTACTTAAAGGGTGTAAAATGACTGTAAAAGTTTCATTATTGAAGAAAAAAGAACTCAAAGACTACTACTGGGCTTATGCTGATATTCTTCGTGATATAGGTATTAATGAATCTACTTATGACCAAAGAATTATGGCTTTTATGGCGTTAAAACTTTTGATAGATAATGATAAACTTGAATTTAATTTTGACTATAATAATGATTTTGGATTTTCTAGGCAACGCTATGCTTATTATAAAGGTAAAGATACCAAAGAGACTTTTTTAAAGATTATTCAAAATATAGAAAAATTAGGTAAAGAAGAAAACTTACATTATTTTAAACAAGATAGCAAATACAACCCTGATACATCTAAAAATATTTTAACCTATCTTAATCATTATAAAACATTTGAGCTTGAACGCTATATTCAAGAACTCTCTAATGAATACTTAGAAACCGTACTTGATATTTATACTTATCAAGCAGATTTTAGCAACTATCCCAAAGATAAATATAAAGACCTTTATGAGAAGACTGTATCACGCATGAAAAACCTAAGTGGAGATTTGACTGGTCAGCACTTTACGCAAAAATCTATTATTCATCTTATGTGTGAGATGGGAATACAAGGTATCAAAGAGAATGAAACTTTAGCCATATATGACCCAACATCAGGTACTGGGGCTATGCTTATGGAATCGGCTGATTATTTCATGAAACACCAGAGTACCAAGGTCAAAAAAATAAAGTTATATGGTCAAGAGATGCACGGTCAAACATGGCTTTTGTCTAAAATATTTTTAGAAATAACAAATCAAAAAAATATCATTGCCTATGGAAACACCCTTACAAATCCTGCTTTTGCCAATGGTATTGAGGGTAAAGATACTTTTGATTTTATCATTGCAAATCCTCCTTTTGGGGTAGATTGGAAACATAACTATGATGAAGTCTTAGCCAATATGCAAAGTGATACAAGTAATTTTTATCTCGTCAAAGACAGTAAAGGCAAAGTCGTCACACCCAAAAAATCTGATGGACAGTTTCTTTTTATGATGCAGATCATCAATCTTATGAAAAAAGAGAACAAAAAAGGCAAAAGAGCCACAGCAGGTATTATCTCTTCTTCTACACTTATAAGTACAGGAAACAGTACAAGCCGTGAAGCCAAGATACGCCAAGCCATCTTTGGAGAAAAGCTAGTTTCTGCTGTACTAGAACAACCTAACGCAATGTTTACCAATACTGATATTACTTCGCATATTTGGTTTTTGGATACTATTCCCACAGAAAAGATAAAAATAGTAAAATCAGACAACAAAGAAGACCCCCTTTTTATCGCCCACCCACAAGCCAAAGACAAGATGAAAAATTCTTATAGCAAAGAAAATATCAAAAAACTAAAACGATATTTAAACAATAAAACCGATAAAAAATATATATCAACTTCTTTAAATTATGATAGATGTGAGATAAATATAGCCAATGAAATAGGCTTTAGAGATGATACAGAAGATTTAAGCTTAGATACTTTAACCCAAGAGTTAGATACTATGATGCAAGATATGTGTGAGATGTATCAAAAGAATGGTATTTGGGGAATAATATAGATGTTGGATAAAGAGGTAAGAGAACGATTTAAAGAGTTTAAAGAGCGTACGGGAGAGTATCAAGATTTAGAGATTGATGATGTGAGGTTTGAGGAAAAATCTTTAAATGATTTACATTTAAAAGATAAAGTTAAAACTAAAAAGAATACAACGGCAAATAAATTTATTGAAATTGGTGATATTGATAGAGTAACAAAGAAATATGATATTTCCAAGAAAATTAAGCAAAATTTACCTGAAAAAGGAAAGTATGCACCTAAAGGTTCTATTTTAATTTCAAGGGTTAGACCCTTATTAGGTGGCTATACAATTCTTGATGGAGATGATTATACCTTTACAAGTGGAGATTTAAATCCTATCGTTTTGGCTGATAATATTTGTGTTAATTATATTTTCAAAATTATCTGCTCTCCAAAATTTGAAACCTTTTTAAAAAGAAATCAAAATACAGCAGGACAGAAGCCAACAATAACAAGTAAACTATATGATTTTAAAATTCCAATCCCAAAAGACCTAAATAAAACTTACACCTCTTTTAAAATTCAAGAAGCTATTGTGGCGTTTTTGGAGGATGCTTTTAATAAAATAGAAAAGATGAGAGAGTTTTTTGATAAACGATATAAATTGATAGAAAAACTTGATAAAGCGTTAATCCCTTCTACTTTTATGAAAGAGTATGTAAAAATTTCTTTTGGTAAGTATGCGAAAGAGAATGATATTGGATTTGATATTAATGATATTGAGTTTGAGATAAAAAGAATTCATTCAAAAAATAAAGATGAAGTCGTTTGTAAAAAGAGAATGGGGTTTACTCCTAAAAATAGTGCAAGTGGTACAATTAATTGGTATTCTGTTCGTGATTTAGGTCAAGTAGAAGGTTTATTTATTGATAGTCCTAATACATTTAAAAAAACTACAATGAATTTAATAAAACAAGCTGTAGATAAGAAAAATACTGGAAAATCTGAAAAACTCATACCTATTATAAAAGGAGATATACTTATTTCTTTTAAATTAACAGTAGGTGTTGTTAAAATTTATAACTCTGAAAAACCTGCCTATTGTAATGAAGCTATTGATATATTGACTGTATATGATAGTTGTGATAATAGATATGTTGCTTATAATTGTATGTTAGAGTATCCTAAATATGGAACAAAAACTAATAATGGTGTCACCTTGAATGATGATGATAAAAAGCTAATTCAAATATTTGTCCCTAAAGATTTAGAGAATTATACCTCATTAGAAATTCAAGGGATAATAGCTAATTTTATAGAAGAAAAACAAAATAAAATTCAAGATGAGCTTGATAAAATGAAAGTGGGTTATAACACTTTAGAGCGTTTAAATAAAGCATATTTAGCAAGAACATTTACTTTGATTGATTGGAGTGTGAAATAATGGATAAAGAAAAATTATATCAGCAGATACAAGGATTTAATAATCAACTTACCAACCCTTCTGATAGAAGTAGTAAAAATTATGAAAAAGCTTATCTCTATGTAGATGATAAGAATGCAGTAGATAAAGCTGAATTTATAGGTTTTTTAGTAAAAGAAGGTTCTATACCCAAAAAGTATAATACTATTCTTGACCTCACTTTTGGTAGTGGAAATCTTAGCTCTCATATTGTATTTGATAATGATATATCGTATAAAAAGTTTATTTTAAATGATAAAGATACTGAACATACAAATCAAAACATTTCAAAATATATTGATAATAGTAAAATTTGGTATAAAGATATACTTGACTTTGATAGTTTGCAAGATTATGAAGCAGACTTAGTTATTATTAATCCTCAAATAGGTGGAAATTATATAGATGGTGATATCTTAAAGCAAAAAGAAGAAGAGGATGAATCACAGCAATACATACTAAATAAATTAAGTATAACATTAAATCATTTTTATAATGATGGCTCAACTATCATTTTTTATGGAAAAGAAAAAGATTTTAAATCAATTATAACTACAAAAAAATATATAAAATATAATAGTAACTTAACAGATTGTTTTGTGTTTAATAATAAGATTAAAGAATCTTTATGTTTTGAAAAAATGGAAAATTCTTTTATAAAATGTACTAAAGATACCGATAGCGAAGAAGTAATAGAATCTTTTGATGATATTGAGATAAAGTTAGAGAGCTTTATGGGTAATGATAATAAAAAAGTTTTATTAGAAGATAAAAAGGTTAATACTATGGAAGAAAAAAAAGAAAAATTCTCAGATGAAGAAAAAGGAAACCTAGACTTTGAATACAAAAATATCCTTTTTAAGGGAGTACCAGGGACTGGGAAGAGTCGTGCTATTGATATTATTATTGAAAAAAAATTAAATATTAAAGATGAAAAAGAAAATATATTAAGAGTAAATATTCATTCTGCTTCTTCAAATGCTGATTTGATGCAAGGGATTGGGATAAGTACGAGTACTAATGGTAGTATCAAATATAGTGAGAAGCAGGGGCTTATCTTAGATATGATTAAACGAGCTACTTTTAAGCCTAAGCAACCTTTTGTACTCATACTTGAAGAGATACAAGAAAATAGCCTTAATGAGCTTATAGGTGATTTGATTTATCTTATAGAAGATGATAAACGAGCTAAAGAGATAGAAGCAGATAATGAAGAGTATGCTTATGAAGAATTGGTTGATAAGCTCATTGAAGATGATAGAGATATGAGTTATATTGAAGTGCCATATCTTGTGAATGATAGCACTAAGTATAAAAAAATGATAATGCCAAATAATCTTTTTATCTTTTGTACTTCAAACTATAGAGATGATAAAAAAGTGATAGAAGATAATCTTTTGAGACGCTTTGAGGTTATTGAAATATATCCAAATAATGAAGTGGCTCACGAATATGTAAGGGATTTTTTTACAAGTTTAAATGACTCTATTTTAAAGGTTATGAGTAAAAATCATGAAACGCATCCTGATAGATTTATCATAGGTCATTCTATTTGGAAAGATGTAAAAGATAAAGATACATTTTACAAAGCTTTTTCAAAATTGATAACAGAATTTAAAGATATTAGAGAAGTGGAATTTGATATTTTTAAAGAGATTTTGAAAGCGTGTACAATTCCTGATGAGGTAGATATAAATATTGAGAGTAAAAATAATTATTTTGAACTCATTAAAGACTTACAAGTAAAAATTGATTATGGCTTCCTCAATTAATCCAATATTTCTAAAAGAGAATGAAAAGAATATTTTTCTTGCTCTTCAAAATCAAGGGATAGATACGAAAGTATTTGAAGGTAAACTTGCTGATTTATTTAATAGAGTCTATAATAATTATGTTGGTTATTATATCTTTAGACAAGATGAGAAAATATATAAACTTATTGTATTACCAAAAACGATTAATATAGAGTGTGATACAAAAGAGAAAGACTTTGTAAATTATCTGCTTCATTATCATCGTATTAATAATAAGTATGCCTTTGATGAAACGAAAAAAATAGAAGACTCGCTTCTGAGTTTAGCATTTAAAAATAATAATGATAATACAAATTCTCACTTGCCATTAGAAGAGTTTGAGTTTTATAAATATAAATCCATACTTGAAGCCATAGAGAAGTTTTTTAAAAAACATAAAAACTATAAAAGAGTAAAAGTAGATTATGTATCGCAAAGTGTGAAATACATATTAAATCTAAAAAATAATATTAGAGAATTGGATAAAACAAAAGTACACCAAAGTAAAACTATTGATATGATGTACTCATTAATATCAACGATTACTTATGGTGCTTTAAAGCTGTTTATGAATCATAAATTAAATGATTTTAATGATAATAAAAAGAAGATTTTATTAAGTCAATGTAAAAATATTAGGAGTTTTATAGCTAAAAAATATAACCTAGATAAAAGCTATAAACTAACCCTTAGTAAACTCAATAGTTTTAAGATAGAGAAGAGTTTTAAATCGACTAATGAGACTAAAACTTTACTTACTAGTATTAAATCTTTATTTGGCTTTGAACAGATGTATCAAGATGATGGAGTGTCAGTTGATAATAGATATGATTTAAAAACTACATCATTTTTTATCAATCCTATAGCTTTTTATGAATGGTATGTGTATGATATTTTAAAAAATTATGCTTTGGACAAGAAGAAAATAATTTTATTTGATAAGGATAAAAGTAATAAAACACAAATAAAATACTTTTTAAATTCTAAAAGAAAAAAGAATAATCAAAGAAGTTCTAATCCTGATTATATTATTGTAGATGAAGAAGCAAAAATTAAAATTATTATAGATGCTAAATGGAAAAATATAGAGAAAATTAGTGATATATCTTCTAGTGATTACCTTAAATTAAAATTTGATTCTGATATTTTGAAAAATAATGAATATTCAATAAGTAGTTATTTTATCTATCCAAAGTTATATGATTATAATGATGTGTTAAGTATTCAAGTTGATAACAATAGTTTTTTTGATGTTAATGTTATGCAAATAGATATGAATTTTGAAAAAGAGAAAAATAGTATAGATTTTACTTATGATTATAAGATGATCGAACAAAAAGTAATAGAATCTACAAGAATAGAAAAATTAAAATCTAAAACCAATAATGAATCTATTGAGATAAAAAAAAATAGAACTAAAAAATATAGTTTTCCATAATGATATGAATATTATTAATTTACTTATAATGAAAAAAGATATTTTAGGGTATATTGCTAAATAGTAAAAATATAAATTCAGGAATACAAAGGAAATTTTATGAAAACTATATTAAAAGGCTTACTAGTACTACTTTTTGGGATGCTACAAGCAAATGCTATTGAGTCTAGTATAAAAAAGATTGAAGATAATTTTTGTAAAAGACTTCCAAATAATAAAATTTTTTGTATGGATTACAAAGTAGAGTATCCTTTGGTGCATAGTCATGATAAACAGCTAGCAACAAATATTAATAATGCTATTAGAAAACATATACCAGCAATTAATGCTCAAAAGTATATTGCTAAGTATCTTCAAGAGACAAATGGAGAGGTTTTTTCTGTAGGTCATACTGATAATACTAAAATAACGCTATTAGCAGTAACAAAAAGTACCTTTTCTTTGGATATAGCAGGGAACAGTTATACAGGTGGCGCTCATGGTAATTATGGAAGTTTGGCATATAATTATGATAGATATACAGGAAAATATCTTAGCTTAGAAGATCTTTTTTTACCCTATTATAAAGAGACTCTTAGAGCCATAGCTGAAAAAGTATATAGAGAGCAAAATCATCTTACGCCTTATGATAGTTTACAAAGCAAACAGGGGTGGTTTGAAAATAAATTTGTACTTCCTGCTAGTATTGGTTTGGGTTATGATGGATTACACTTAACTTATTCACCTTATGAAATTAAGGCTTATGCAGCAGGGAGTACATCTTTTGTTGTTCCCTATTATCTTCTTGCTCCTATACTCAAGCCAAACTCTGCTCTTAGTTCTCTTGTTGGTATTATAGATACAAATACGCCTCATAGAACAAAAAATACTATTACTAAAACTTTTAAGCAAAATAAGCATGCTACCATACGGTTTAAAGCCAAAGTACTCTCTAGAAATAGAGTGCAAATAGATGTATCTATGACAAATCATACAAGATACCATTCAGGTGGTTTATCACTCTCTTTTCCTCAATTAACACGCAGAGGTAAGCTTGTGCATAAAAAAAATAGAGGCTTTGATAAAATAGCACTCTATCCTTCCAAAAGTCGTCTCTATTACGCACCAACAAAAAGAACAATAAGAAGTCAATATATGCTTGTAGAGAGTGATACAAACAATTGGTCTAAAGATCAGACTAAAAGTGTCTCACTTACTTTGGATATTCCATCTTATATTGAAAGTTTTTATATAAATGCAAGAGGCACATTGAGTCAAAATAGGAATATTGTACCTATACCACATAATGGAATAGAAGGACAACAAGGCTTTGGAAACTATCGTATAGAAATTCCTATGAGATAAATAATAAATACTATAAAGGGAAACCATGAGAAAAGATAGACGAGAGAGTAATAATGTAGAAGATAGACGAGAAGAGAGTGGAGGGCAGAGTAGTGGTGGTGGAGTCTCTATGGGACAGATGATGATGTTAGCTCCTTTTGTTAAAAAGCTTTTGGGAACAAAATTTGGTTGGGCTGTTATTGGTTTGGGTGCTGTAGCATATATGAATGGCTATAATCCTCTTGCACTTCTTGGTATACAAACACCTACACAAAACCAACGCGTGAGTTCTGTAAATGATGATAAAGAGGCAAACTTTATGAAAACAGTACTTGCAGATACCGAAGATGTGTGGAGAGAGATATTACCTAAATATGGTATGAAATATAAAGAACCCACTATGGTGCTTTATCGTGGTTCTACACACAGTGGATGTGGACATGCCTCCGCTCAAATGGGTCCATTTTATTGTCCTGCTGACCAAAAAGTCTATTTGGATTTAAGCTTTTTTGACGAACTTGCCAACAATCATAATGCTCCTGGTGATTTTGCTCAGGCGTATGTATTAGCCCATGAGATAGGACACCATATCCAAAATATCCAAGGGACACTCTCTAAAGTACAAAAGTATAAACAGCAAGCAAAAAGTGAAAAAAAGAGTAATGCTTTGCAAGTGCGTGTAGAACTCCAAGCAGACTGTTATTCGGGAGTATGGGCGCACCATGCACAAAAAAGGTTTAATATCCTAGAAGAGGGAGATATAGAAGAAGCTCTACAAGCAGCAAGCTCTATAGGAGATGATGTACTCCAACGAAAAGCTACAGGACATGTGCGACCAGATGGATTTACACACGGAAGTGCAGCACAAAGACAGGAGTGGTTTACCAAGGGTCTAAAAACAGGAGATTTAAAGGCGTGTAATACTATTTGATATTTCGTAGGTTTGGTATCACCAAACCTAGTTTACTTGATATAGATTTGGTCTGTATAGATAAAGGATTTGCGTGAGAGAGCCTACCTAACAACAATATCCAATCTACCAATCTCTTTAATCTCTAAATATCTCTCCTCTATAAAGAGTATATCTCCATCTAGTTCTAGCATATTATATTCACTTCCCAAATCGATAGTAAGGGGTTCTACCTTGCCATAAAAAGTTCCAAATTTTTTGATAAAGCTAAAGGGTGTAAAGATAAAGAATCTTTGGGAGTTCAGAAGCATAAAGGGAGTGAGCAGAATATAGAGAGGAAAAAGAGCAACAAAAGATAGAAGATACTTCCATAGACCATTTTGTAAAAAACCAAAACGAAGAGTTTCAGAGAGAAGTATATGCTGTAGGTCACCCATATTTCCTGCACTAAAGAGAAAAACTTCATTATTTAACTTATAAAAAGGGTGTTTTTTTGTCTCTATAGGCTCTTGTTTGCTAAGTTTATCCATAATTGTATCAAGAGAGTGCGTACGGTAGAGTTTGGCTATTACATTAAATGAGCCAGTGGGGTTGAGAATAATAGGGGGTATAGTTTTGTATTTGGAGAGTTCTTTGACAGTACGCCGTAGAGTTCCATCTCCACCACTAATAATAATATAATCATAAGCGTCAATCACTCTATTTGTCTCTGCAAGTGATGCTAATGATAGAGATTCAATATCAAGATTGGGATAAGTAAGCTCTTTGGCAATAGCAAGGATTTTCATAAGGTGCCTTTGGTAGTTTATAAGAATTTTCCATATACTTTTGTGCTATTATACCAAAACATGAAAACAAAAATAACTAGCGACCAACTAGATGAACTTATTATCTGTCATAAGTGTCATACATTGCATAAAAAAGTCTCTATTACTAATGGCTCAAAAGCACTATGCAAAAGTTGTAAAGGTGTATTGTATCATCGTGACGATTCGTTGATAGAGAAGGGGTTGGCATTAAGTATTACGGGGTTAATACTTTTTATATTAGCAAACGCCTTTCCGCTTATTAAAGTAGATATTTTAGGTCAAGAGCAGGTGATTAGTATCTTATCTATGGTTGTACGACTTGTAGAGAGTGAGTATTATATTGTGGCTCTATTTGTTGTCTATTTAGTTTTTATCTTTCCTCTTATGATATTTTTAATCTATATTACCCTATTTTTTCTGCTAAAAACTACCAAAAAAGAGCAAGTGGTAGAGGAGTTATTGATTTTGCTCTCAAAGATAGTGCCATGGAATATGAGTGATATTTTTTTGATTAGCATACTTGTCTCACTTGTAAAGTTAATGGGTATGCTTGAAATCCATATAGGTATCTCTTTTTGGACTTTAACACTCTTTGTTATCATTGATATTTATATGACCCGTAGCATCCATATAGGAGAGTTATGGAAGATAAAAGAAGAGATATATATGGAGCCAAAATGAACTCTTTAGAAGAGGAGCAACTTATCCGTTGTCCTATCTGTGAAGCTGTCAATAGAGACCAAGGCAAAAAAAATATATGCCGTCGTTGTCACTCCAAAATATACCAGCATCAAAAATTTCAAACAGAAAAAAGTTGGGCATTTTTGATTACAGCGATTATATTTTATATCCCTGCAAATCTCTATCCTATGCTTGTGATTAAGCAGTTTGGCAACGAAGATGGGAGTACTATTCTTGGGGGTGTGATTGTGTTGTGGGAGATGGGGTCATATCCTGTGGCTTTGGTTATTCTATTTGCTTCTGTTTTTGTACCTCTTTTAAAGTTTTTACTACTACTTTATCTTTTAATTAGTGTAAAATACTCTCTTGGAAATGATAGTAAAGTAGATAAACATACACTCTACTATATTACTGAGATAATTGGTCCGTGGTCTATGATTGATGTATTTGTGGTTGCTATATTAGCAGGATTGATTCATTTGAGTAGTATGGAGATGGTTGCAGGGGCTGCTTCTACTGCTTTTGCTCTGTCGGTATTTTTTACAATTATGGCGGCTAATTCATTTGATAGTAGACTTATTAAGGGGAGAAAATAGATGTCAGTACCAATTATAGAAGAGAACAGTAGGTTTAATTTTTTTACTTCAATATGGATTGTACCTTTTGTTGCACTCTTGATTGCTTTGTGGCTTACTTTTGAATATTTTACACAACTAGGGCCCAAAATAGAGATTGTTTTTGAGAGTAATAAGGGGCTAAAATCAGGACAGAGTCAGATTAGGTATAGAGATGTTGTGATTGGTGTTGTAGAGAAAGTAGCCCTAAGAAGTAGTGAAGAGGGTGTAAAAGTCACTGCAAGAATGGACAAAGAGGCTGCCCCTTATCTCAATGATGAGACAAAATTTTGGATTGTAAAGCCAGAGGTGGGGGTAAGTGGTGTATCGGGGCTTGATACCATTATCTCTGGAACATATATTAATATGAAGAGTCAAAAAAAGAGCATGAGTAAAAAGTTTTTTGTTGGTTTTGAAGAATCATTAAAAGGCTCAAAAGATGGGATAAAACTCCATCTTAATGCTTCTGATTCGTATAATGTTAGAAAAGGCTCTCCTTTGCTTTTTAAGAGTATAGTTGCAGGAAGTGTAGAAGATGTAGCTATCTCAGAAGATGGTAAGAGTGTGGATATAGTTCTTTTTGTAAATAAAACTTTTGTTCCTTATGTGCATGAAGATTCAAAATTTTGGGTACAAAGTGCTTTGAATATTGCATACCAACATGGAAAACTTGATTTTAGTGTGGCACCTTTGAGTAATTTGGTGCGTGGGGGTATAGAGTTCTCCTCTTCAGGGGAAGATATGTATAATCGACCACCCAAAGATTTTGTATTTAGATTATATAAAAACAGTACAATTGCAGGAAATAAAAAGATAGGAAAACTAGGCTCTAAAGAGCTTAGAGAGTATCTTTTGCTTTTTGATGAATCTATTGCAAAATTAAACCATGATGCTTCTGTAGAGTATAAGGGATATAATATTGGAAGGGTAAAAGATATTAAACTCTCTTATAGTAAAAAGAGCCACTCTGTGAAAAGTGAAGTGATTATATCTATAGATAGTGCTATCTTTTATGATGAGTTAGATGCAAACTCTACAGGTGAAGAGAATCTGAAACAAGCAGTAATTAAGGGGTTAAGAGCCTCTTTAGAAGAGCAAGACCCAATTACAAAATTACAATATATAGAACTCTCCTTTAACGAAGAGAACCAAACTCGTGAGATTATTTACCAAAATGGATATGCACTTTTTCCTACATTTAAAGAGAAAGGAAATGATTTGATGTCTGGTGTTGGTGGTATTATAGAAGCTATTGAAAAACTTCCTTTAGAGAGATTGGCTGAATCTATGGATAGAGCTATTAATAGTTTTACTAATGTTATGGAGAGCAATAAAGATACTACAAAAGATATTCTCTTAACAGTTGATAAAACACTTAAATCAGTAAATAGCGTGATTAGTTCAAAAGATTTCAAAGAGATTCCAGTGCAAGTAAATCAAACACTTCTTGCTCTACAAAAATCATTACAATCTTTGGATAGTTTGATCAAAGGTGATGATTATGAGTCACTACTATCAAGTCAGATGACACAAACACTCAAAGATGTCTCAGAGACCTCTAGGGATACACAAAAACTACTTAAGAAGTTGGATCAAAAACCAAACTCATTAATATTTGGAGATTAAAAATGAAAAAATATATTGTATGGAGTTTCTTAACACTCTTGTTTATTGGTTGTGGAGCGAGTTCTAGCTATTTTGTATTGGCCACACCTAGCACTATCAAGACCTATCACACAAATGCACTGCCTACTATAGGAGTAGATAAAATATCTCTTCCTGAATATCTACAGCAAAACAAGATAGCAATACAGCTCTCACCTACACAAATTAGTTACAAAAGTGATATATGGGCAGGAGATATGGAGACGCTTCTTACCAAAGATTTAATTGCAACTATTCAAAAAAGCTTTAACAATCCCTATGTCTATGCCTATCCTTGGAATCTATCAAAACAGGCAGGAATGAGAGTAAAGGTCTCTATTAGCCGATTTATTGCCTATAAAGATACTATATATCTTGATGCAAATTGGGAAATTTATAATATAAAAACACAACAAAGTTTTAGTAAACTCTTTAGTACAACCGTCCCAACAAAGCCAGATACAGCTTCTGTAGTAGCTAATATGAGTAAAGCTTTTGCCAAGCTCTCAACGACTGTTACCCAGCAGATAGCCGATAAGTTCTAGATATTTCTTTAGTTTTCTAGGGCTTGTTTCTCTTTTAGTCGTAGCATATCTTCTCGAATAGATTTTTTCTTCTTTTCTTTGCTTATGAGCTTTTCTTGTACAATTTGTTTTATTTGTGGTAGACAGCACTCTCCTGCTGGATGTCGTGTATCACATCTGCTACCATAGTTATTCATACGAATTTCTATTTTTTCGCTTAGACCTATAGTATCTAAAGATGATTTTGCATAGTTGTAGCAGTAGCATACCAATGCCTGTTGGCTTGATGAGTCTTTGAGTCCGACCTCTTTGTTAATCATTGAGGTATTAAATATTTCGGTATTATTAAAGTAGACAATATCACAAGAGGGGGTACTACAGTAAAAGTATGTAGCATCACTTATTTTACTAATATCTTTTACATGGTGGAGCATGGTCTCAGAATTAACTTTTTGACCTTTTTGTTTACATAAAGGACATTTACTAGTAAAAAAAAACATAAAAATCCTTTCTATAAAATAGATGTGATTATATCTAGTTATACTAAAAAACAGACAAATGTCACTCAAGTATAGCCTTTTAACAAGTAAAAAAATTAAATTCCTCTTAATTAAAATTTTTTTAAAGAATTATTATTGTATTTTATGATAATTGGGTAGAATATATACTTTATGAAAAATATTGGGATAAGGATTAATTATGCAAAAAACTAACTACTCTGTTATAATTTTACTGTTATTATTGAATATAACAACTATACAAAGTGACAGTTTCTATAAAGCGTACAATCAACCATCAGCTTTGATTCATTATATGATTCAAGGAGAGGGTAATATCACAAAAAACAGTCATTTTGAGATTAAAGGTCGTGCAAGTTTAGTATTTAGAGAGTGGGGTGCGATTAATCTCTATAAAGAGCGATATAAAGAGATTTCTACAGGTATAGCCAAAAGTACTAAGGTACTTAAAATATTAAAACTTGATGATTATGCTACTATTTCTGAAGTTAATTTTGATAAAAAACAGATAGATAAACGGGTTGATCCAATTATAGAAGAAGCATTAAAAAATGGTACCAATCTCTCTAATGAATTTACCAAAAAAGCTAAACTAGTAGGAAATTCAACAATATTAGGTTATCCCTGCCAAGAGTGGCAATATCGAGGAAAAAAGCAGTGTTTGTATAAAGGTATTGTTCTTAAAGAGGAATTAAACCTTTTAGATATTAATATTTTTAAAATAGCTATAGCTATAGATTTTGATAAAAATATAACTGATGACCATTTTGTACTCCCTACTTTTTTGGAAAATGAATCAAAAGGTTTTTTACTAAAAGAGAATGTAGGACTTACTACCCAAGCAGATATGGTTACTGCACAGGTTATTGTGGATGGTAGTATAGAAGATGAGGATGAGCTTATTGAAGAGATAGCCGAACAAGATAATATAGTTGCCCAAAAGCTCACATCAGAACTCTTTAATAAACAAAAAGAGCTTCTTCCTGAACTTCTTCGTGAGATGCAAGAAGCAAGAGTCTGTCTAGAAAATGCTGAAAATACAGAAGAGGCAAATACTTGTTTAGATCAAGTAGTAAAAATTAAAGAAAATATTAGTGGAGAGATAGAAAAAAATTGCAAAATAAAGTTTTGGATAAAAGAGGCAAAGGAGCAACGGCTCCAAGATATTGAAGAAAAAATATGGACAATGAAAAGACAAATGCCATGTATTCGTAGGAGTCAAAATATTGATGATCTCTCTGAGTGTATTATAGAAGAGTCTTCTTAGAATATGAAATTTCATCGTATCTATATTGAACTAACAAATGAGTGTGGGTTACAATGTTCTTTTTGTCCAAGTGCTACAGTTATACCTCAACAGATTTCTCTATCTTTTTTTGAATCTATTATTGTCCAAGCAAAAAAATATACCAAAGAGATTGCTTGTCATGTAATGGGTGACCCTTTGAGAATAAATAAATTACATGCCTATCTTGATATTCTTCAAAAATATAATATGAAAGCACTGCTTACTACAAGTGGATATTATCTTAAAAAACACTCCACAAAAACACTTTTTCATCCAGCAGTAAAGCAGATTAATATCTCTTTAAATAGTTATAACAAAAATGATACTATGTTAACTTTTAATCAATACCTTAAACCTATAATAGAGCTTTGTCAAGAGAAACTAGCACAAGATGCAGATTTATTTCTAAATTTAAGGCTCTGGAATTTAGATGAGGATATGAGTGAAAAGGCATTTAATAGTACTCTTTTTAAGTATATAGCAGACTATTTCCCTTTAAAAATAACTTTAGAAGAAGTTTATAGAAATCGTCCTAAAAGTATTCGTATAGCTAATAAAATATTGTTACATTTTGATAACTATTTTGAGTGGCCATCTTTGGATAATCCCCTGTATGGTAATGGGACATGTCAAGGGTTAAGCTCGCATATTGCTATTTTGGTTGATGGACGAGTGGTGCCGTGTTGTTTGGATGCTAATGCCGTTATAGAGTTAGGAAATTTAGAAAAAGAGAGTTTAGATACAATACTAAAAAGTACTATCAGTAAAAAAATGATAGATGGATTTAAAAATGGTATAGCCACCGAGGAGTTATGCCAACGGTGTAGCTATAAAGATAGATTCAATAAATGACTATCTAACAATTTTTGTAAATTTACTACCTTCAATTGTTAAGTTATACATCAAACCTTTGTTTCCATAGATAAAACCAATAACTGGTTGAGAAAAAGTTGTATTGCTAATATCTTTGCCTGTACCCCACTCAATAAGTGCTACTGAACCATCAACACCTACTTTCCATCCATCGCCTTTTTGAAAATCAGCTAATGCTTTCTCTGTTAGGAATGCAACTATAATAGATTTACTTTGTACACCAAACTGTAGCCCTATAGATGCAGAAGCAGTGCTATAGTATTGAACACTTTTACCATTGATACGCAAAACACCTTCGCCATACTCTCCACCAATACCTACACCAGCTTTTAGAACTTCAGGAAAGATTAAATATCCTTTTGCATTTTTGTCCAAAAAGGTTTGTGAACCTTGTACCTCTTTACTAAAATTGACAAGAGAAGTATTTGCTTGTGTATCAATTACCTCTGCTGTTTTTGCTTGAAGAAGACTACTAAGTCCAAATACTACCAAAAATACAAGTGTACTTTTAAATATTTTCATTTTAATCCTTTAATTTAAATAAGCCTCTATTTTAACCAATGGGAGCTTTCATTAAAGTAACTATATCAAGAAGTTTTATACTCTCCTATGTTATACTTGTGGTAATTTAACACAATTTCAAGGAATTTTTATGCTTATAATGAAACAAAAAACATTAATAACAGCTTTATTTGTTGTTATAGGATTGAGCTTAACAGGCTGTGTAAACAACTCTCAAGTAGAAGTGGCTCCTGCTCCACCAAAACTTACACCCACTCAGATAAGACAAAATACAAAAGCATCAATGAGTGACAAAGAAAAATCAACGGCTTATAGTCTTGTAATGAAACAAGTAGGTGCAGATGTAAAAAGTAATCCCAAATATACTAGAATGGATTTAAAAGTACCTAATGATAATAGACAATGGTTTAAAGAATCAACTTATAGTCTTTGGGAAGGTAATGTAACAAAAGAGGCATTTGTAAATGCAGGATTAGAAAAATATCCTAATAACCATTATGAGTTTAGTTTTATAGCTACAAGTATACTTGATAAATAGAGTTTGTAGATAAATATCAATGAAAGATAAACTGTTTACTCAGCCTATTTCAAAGCAGTTTGAATTTGATGAGTCTGTTGCTTCTGTATTTGATGATATGTTGTCTCGATCTGTACCATTTTATAATGAGGTACAAAAGCTTATTATATCACTCATACTAACCCAACAAGTAGATAAGAAAAAAGTACTTGATTTGGGTTCATCTACAGCAAAATTTTTACTAGAACTCCATAGTAAAATGGATGCTAAAATGTCTCTTAAAGGGATTGATAACTCTTATGCAATGCTTAAAAGAGCAGAGCAAAAATGTTATGCTTTTGGAGCAAATATAGAACTCTCTTACGCAGATATGTTAGAATATAACTACTCTAATGAAGAGATAGTTGTAGCTAACTATACTTTGCAATTTATTCGTCCTATACAACGCACAAACTTAGTAAAAAATATTGCTAAAGGTATGCTTGATAATGGGGTTTTTATCTTCTCTGAAAAAGTAGTTTTTAAAGATAAAAAACTAGATAAAAACTGTATTGATATTTATTATAAATATAAAAAAGAGCAAGGGTATAGCGAGTATGAAATAGCTCAAAAAAGAGAAGCTTTAGAGAATGTTTTAATACCTTTTACTATTGAAGAGAATATACAAATGTGTAAAGATGCAGGATTTAAAGAGGTTAATACTCTTTTTCAGTGGGCAAATTTTGTAACATTCGTAGCCAAAAAATAAAAATATGGTTTAATAGTTACTAAAAATTTCTTTTTTTTAGGTATAATCATCAAATTTATTTTAAGGATAGACAATGAGCTGGAGTCCAAGTAGCTGGAGAAATTTTCCAATTAAGCAACAACCAACATATCAAAATCAAGAGTTATTAAAAAAGGTTGAGGAACAATTAGCAAGCTATCCACCTTTGATTTTTGCAGGTGAAGCACGAAACCTCAAAGCAGATCTTGCACGCGTAGGGCGAGGTGAAGCCTTTTTACTTCAGGGTGGAGATTGTGCTGAGAGCTTTAATGCCTTTAACGCACAAAATATTCAAAGCCTCTTTAAGCTTATGCTTCAAATGGCAGTTGTTATGACATTTTCAGGTGAAAAACCTGTAGTAAAAGTAGGACGATTAGCTGGACAGTTTGCAAAACCTCGTTCAAGTGATTTTGAGAGTATCAATGGAATTGATCTTCCTAGCTATAGAGGAGATATTGTAAATGATGTAGCTTTTGATGAAGCAAGTCGTATTCCAGACCCTATGAAACTTATTCAGGCATATAATCAATCTGCTGCTACGCTGAATCTTGTTCGAGCATTTTCTCGTGGTGGTTTAGCTGATTTGAATGAAGTCCATAGATGGAATCTTGATTTTATCAAAAATAATCCTCTAGGTCTTAAGTATGAAGAGTTAAGTGATAAGATAGGAAGATCTATGAAGTTTATTGAATCATGTGGTATTAACACAGACAATACACCACAATTGCATCAAACAACACTGTATACTTCCCATGAAGCACTTTTGCTTAATTATGAAGAGGCATTAACTCGAAAAGATAGTATTACTAATGATTGGTATGATTGTTCTGCTCATATGCTTTGGATTGGTGATAGAACGCGTAAGTTAGATGAAGCACATGTAGAATTTTTCCGTGGCATCCATAATCCTATTGGTTGTAAAGTAGGACCAAGTATGCAAGAAGATGAGCTTATTGAGCTTATTGATGCACTCAACCCAAATAATGAAGAGGGAAGACTTAACCTAATAGTTCGTATGGGTGCCAACAAAGTTGAAGATCATTTCCCTGCTCTTTTACGCAAAGTACAGCAAGAAGGTAGACATGTAGTTTGGAGTTGTGATCCTATGCATGGGAATGTAGAGAAGAGTTCTTCTGGATATAAAACTAGAGACTTTGATAATATTCTTACTGAAGTAAGACAATTTTTTGCTATCCATGAAAATGAAGGTACTATAGCAGGTGGTATTCATTTGGAGATGACTGGTGAAAATGTTACTGAATGTACAGGAAGCCAATCATGTGCAATTACAGCAGAAGATTTAGCGAGTAGATACCATACACAATGTGACCCAAGACTCAATGCAAATCAAGCCTTAGAGTTAGCATTTATGGTAAGTGATTCACTCAAAGGTTAAAGTCTTAAAGCTCTGAAATATAGGCTCCTGCCGAGAGGAGTTTGAGTACTTTGAGAGCTTTTGTTGCCTCTATAGAGTCTTTATAGGGACCAACCATTACTTTATTATATCCTTGTTGTTTGATTATTTTATAATGAAACCCTGATGTAGTAAGTCGCTCTAAGAAGTCTTTACTTGGAGTGGTTGTAAATGAGCCTACCTGTACAAAATACTCTTTTTTATCTCTAGCATCTATTAAAATAGTTGATGTTGGTAATCCTATCTTTCCAAAATCCCAAAGAGACTTTTTTGGTTTTGATTCTATTGGTAGCATATCTTGTGTATCATAAGGAGTCTCATCTTTGTAGGTTACTAACCATTTCATAATATCATTTTGTAGTTTTGCACCCATCCATTTGGCTCTTTTACTATTGACAAGTATCACTACAGTATAGAGTCTATTAGATTTACTCAAAAGGTAGCCTGATATATTTTTGACTCTGTTGAGTGTTCCTGTCTTCATCCAAGCTCTATTTTTGACTTTTGTATGTGCAAACCTTCGTCTAATTGTGCCATCTTTTCCTGCTATTGAGAGTGTCTGCATCCAGCGATTACCATAACTTTTGTATGCATGGTCTAATACTTTGGCCATACTACGAGCAGTAATTCGAGACTCCCTAGAGAGACCACATCCATTATCTATACAAGTTTCAGAAGAGTGGAGAAGATGGTATCTATTGAGTATCTTCTCTACAGCTCTACGCCCTTTGTTTAGGTTTGCAGGGGCTCCATAAATTTTTGCACCAAGTGTCAAAAGAAGGTGTCGAGCAAAAACATTATTACTCTTTTTGGAAGTTTTGGAGATAATATTTTCTAGTGTATCTGAGTAGTGGGTATGGACTTTTTTGGCTCCTCGTATGACTTTTCCTAACTTCATTTTTCCTTTATACGAGATACCTTGTCTCCGAAGTTCATTTTTGAGTGCTTCATAGAACTCTTTGTAAGGTTTGGTAATAATGTAGCGATAAGAGCGTTTTTTACACTGTTTTGAGAGTTTACCAGAGAGCTGTAAGATAGGTGTTGCGTTTGTATGGTTGACTGTAATAATAGGTGTAGCTCTACTCCCTTTGCAAGAGCCATTGACTACCTTAATATTATTAGAGACCTTATAACTACTCCCTGGTATCTGTTTGACAACTTGATATTTACCGCCTTTAGGATAGAGTGAAAATCTACTCACATGCTCATTAAACATCAAAGCATCAGGCATCGCATTGTAGGCACTATAGATATTTTTATCAAAATGTGAACTATCTCTCTTGGGTACTTTGAAGTACTCTCTATCAATAACTATATTTCTTTTAATCTTTTTTATACCTCTTTTTTTAAGAGCTTTGACAATAGATGGAATATGAGAGTTTCTTAATGTAGGGTCGCCTTGAGCTTGGACAATAAGGTCTCCAATAGCCCCATTATTATAGCCACCTGTATAGTAAAAATTTGTAGCCCAACGGTACTCATATCCTAGTTCAAGCAAGATAGCATAGGCACTATAGACCTTAATCACAGAGGCAGGAAGAAATGAATTGTCTATATTCAGAGCAGCTATAATTTTGTCTCGTTTTGTCTCTTTGATATAGATACCAAGTTCGCTACTTTTAAGACCACTTTTTGCAATCATATTTGAGAGAGCAGGAGGAAGCCTCTCTGCACTAAGTGCTGTTATTAGTAGAGAGATAAGTAGGAGTAGATGTATTTTTTTTATCATTAAGTTTTTTCCTAGTGGTAATATTATTTTAACAATTCAAGTCTATCTATGCGGTCTTGAGTTGTTGGGTGTGTGCTAAAGAGATTTTGAAAATTCTGCTTGACACCTGAAAAGGGATTGATTATAAACATATGAGCAGTTTGTGGGTCTGCCTCGTGGAGTACACCTTGGTGTGCATAGTTATCTAGTTTTACCAAAGCTCTTTGTAGCCACTCAGGATGTCCTGTCATTCTAGCTGCTCCCTCATCTGCCAAGAACTCTCTACTACGACTCACTGTCATCTGTATAAGTGTTGCAGCCATAGGCATAATAATCACCATAGCAATCATCACAATAGGATTTGGTCGCTCTCTCTCATTGCCTCCAAAAAACATACCAAAATTTGCAAGCATAGCAATAGCCCCAGCAAGTGAAGCAGCTATTGTACCTATAAGCATATCATAGTGCTTTATATGGCTAAGTTCATGGGCAATTACCCCCTCTACCTCTTCTTCATCAAGAAGGTCTAAAAGCCCTTGTGTCACAGCCACCGCAGCGTGGTCGTAATCTCTGCCTGTAGCAAAAGCATTGGGTATAGGGTCTGGTATAATATAGAGTTGTGGCATAGGCAGAGAGGCTCTCTTGGTAAGTCTATCAACCATATCATAGAGTTCTCTTGCAGAGCTTCTTGTGACTAAAATTGCATTATAGTGTTTTAAAACTTGTTGGTCACTATAGTAGTAGGCATAAAAGTTGGTTCCCATTGCAAATAAAAAGGCAACTATCATACCCATCTGTCCACCAACCATACCACCAAACCAGATAAAAACAAGTGTTAACCCTATCATCAGAGCATAGGTTTTAAGTTGTTCCATTTTGTTCTCCTTTACTATTTTTGAGTTTTTTGTAGGCTTTGTGTAGTCTTTGCATAGCCTCTTTGAGTACCTCTTTGGATGTAGCAATATTCAAACGCATAAAGCCACTCCCAGTACGCCCAAAACTTACACCACTATTGAGTCCTAGTTGAGCTTTATAGACAAAAAACTTCTCTAACTCTTTATCATCTAATCCCAAAGCACTACAATCAAGCCACATTAGATAAGTAGCTTGGGTATCTGTAGAGACAATAGGAATATGATGTGTAGATAAAAAAGTATTTACAAAATCAATATTTTCTTTGAGATAAAGTTTGAGTGCTTCAAGCCAAGACTCTCCTTGTGTATAGGAAGCGATTAATGCTTCTATACCAAATATATTTCCATCTCCAAAGCCACCTTTTCTCTGTTGGTTATTATACGCTTTGCGAATTTTTTGATTGAAGATAATAGCATAAGATGTGTTTAGACCAGCTATATTAAAGCTTTTTGATGGTGCATTTAGAAGAATAGTTCTTTGTGGTGCAAGTAACGCCATACTATGATGAGATTTTTGATATACAATATCAGAGTGTATCTCATCAGAGACTATAAGTACTTCCTCTTTTTCACATATTGCAATTAATCTCTCTAGCTCCTCTTTATCCCAAACTCGTCCTGTGGGGTTATGTGGAGAACAGAACAAAAAGAGTTTTGCCTCTTTGGCTTTGGCTTCAAAATCTTCAAAATCTATACTATAAGAGTCATTTTTATAGAGAAGTCTATTCTCTAATAGTTTTCGTCTATGTTTTTGCACAGATGCCACAAAAGGAGGATACAAAGGAGTCTGAACAATCACTCCATCACCCATTTGTGTAAAAGCTTCAATAGAAAAATTAAGAGAAGGAACAACACCATAGGCAGGGATTATAAATTTTTTATCTACTACTAACCCAAATCTCTTTAGCATCCAATCTTCTATACTTTGATAATACTCTTTGGAGTAGATAGTATAGCCATAAATTGGATGTAAGGCTCTTTTGCGTATTGCCTCTTGAACACAAGGAGCAGAGGCTATATCCATATCTGCCACCCACAAAGGCAAAAGATGAGTTGTTCCAAACTTACTCATTGCAGATTCAATCTTGACAGCATTACTGTTTTGACGATTTATTGTAACATCTATCATAATACTCTTTTTATTATAATTATACACTATCTACTTAAGTGCATTCTTTTTTAAGAGATATAATTCTTATTAACAATACTTATTTAAAATAAGAAAGCAAACCCCTTAAAGCTCTATAAAAGTACCATATATTCACATTTAGTATGATTGTATATAATTAAATCTTTCAATTTGTAAAGAATAGTGATTATAATGATAAAATACATTTTATATAAACTAAAAGGATAAACATGAAAAAGTTTTTGATATTACTATTGGTAACATCGGCACTATGGTCGACAACAGTTACTTTTAAAGGTGAAGAGGTAACACTCAACAGCAAAGGATTAAAAATTGGAGATGAAGCACCAAGTTTTCAAGCAGTTGATAAAGGCTTTCAGGAAGTAACAATAGGTGGAAAAAATAATAAAGTACAAGTGATTGCTTTTGTCCCATCATTTGATACAGGTATCTGTAGATTAGAGACTGTAGCTTTTAATGAAAAAATATCTAAGATGAAAAATGTTATTGTAACAGTAGTCTCAAAAGATTTACCATTTGCAATAGAGAGATTTTGTCATGATAATAGCATCACCAATGTATCTACAGTCTCAGACTACAAAGATGCCAACCATGCACTCCGATATGGTGCTACTATCTCTGCACCCTCTTACCTAGAAGGATTTTTTGGGAGAGTTGTCTATATAGTTGATACAAATGGTAAAATAACTTACAAAGAAATCGTAGCAAAAGTTGATAGCGAACCAAACTACGAAGCTATCATTAAAGCAGTTAATTCACTAACAAAATAGAACAAAAAGTAGAGCCTTCTGCTCTGCTTCTTTTTTATCTTAAAACTACACTTAAGTACAGATATATGAACCTTGCTCTTTTTTGGCTCTATACATTTGTGTATCAGCCATATTGATGATTGTATCCATATCTAATGTATTATTTGCAGTAATCTCTACTATACCAATACTTAGAGTATTCTCTTGACACTCTTTTTCAAACTTTTCGATGACTTTTTGACACAAAGCACTACTATTTTCAATATTTGCATCAGGGAGTATGATACAAAACTCATCTCCTCCATAGCGACAGACTATATCTGTCTCTCTAAAATTCTTTAATAAGATGGAGGATATAGTTTTGAGTATCTCATCTCCTCTAGTGTGTCCATAAGTATCATTGATATACTTGAAGTTATCTATATCAAAATAGATAAAAGAGAGTGTCTTGTAGCTTCTTTTGAGTGCTATTAGCTCTCTGCGAAATAGCTCATAGAGAGCTCTTTGGTTATAGAGACTCGTGAGTGGGTCGCGTCGTACCTGCTCTTTGAGTTGCTTGGTTCTAGCAACTACCTCCTTCTCTAGGCTTGTAGCATAAATCTCTGTTTTATTTTTGGCTATTTTGATTTCACTTAGTAGGCTAGCTATATATGTATCTACGACGAGCGTTGTATCAAAATGGAGTAATTTATCTAAAGTATCAATAACCTGATATAACTCTTCAGAATTTGTAATCTCTTTTTTTAGTTGATTGATGATAATATATTTAAGTGTTCTTACAGCAGAGAGATAGAGCTTTGGTTGGACTCCAATCCGCTTGTGTACCATCCCTATCCGAAGTCTATTGTTGACATACTCACTATCATAATGTCCAGAAAAGAGATCAATAATATAGCGTTTTTGAGCTGATTTGAGTCTCAATAGTGTATCTGCATCACCAATCAACATAGAGATCTCTTCTACGGCAACTTGTTTTTCATAAAATTTATCTACTATACCATCTATATCTTTCTCTATTATATTACGATAAGTTGTCAATTTTTTAAGATCACTATGAGTGAGACTTAGAAGCTCCATACGGTTTGCTAACTCTATATCGTTGATATGCATCTGCTCCAAGAGGGTCTGTTCAATATGTTGCATCTAAACTCCAATTAAATATCTCTAGATTTGTGAATAGTGTAGCTAAAAAGTGATTAAGAGGTAGTTTAGATTGAAGGATATACTTAATGAAAAAGTTTTTACTATTTTGTTTGTTGTAGTTTAGTTTTTTTGGTATTATAATAAATATAGGAGTGAAGAGATGAGAAAAAAAGAGTACAAAAAGCTACTTAAAAAAGCCAAGAAAGGCGATGTAGATGCACAGTGGGAAGTGGCGTATTATTTGACAGAGGGGTTAAGTGATAAAGAGCAAAATATTATAGTGAAGCCTAATCCAAAAAAGGCTTATTATTGGTATGAATTGTCTGCAAAAAATGGAAATAGCTCTGCTCAGGCAGTATTGGGTGATTGGTATAGTCGCAATAAGGATAAAAGAGATATTAAAAAAGCTATCTATTGGTACAAAAAATCTTACAAGCAAGGTCACTCTATAGGAGCTTATAATCTTGCTTGTACTTATAGAGATATGCGAAAATTTAAAAAAGCATTTACGTGGTATAAAAAGGCTGTAGAACTAAAAGATTATGATGCTCTATTTGATGTTGGTTTATGCTATCTCTTTGGTGTTGGAATAGAGCAAAACCATAATCTCGCTTATAAATCTTTGAAAAAAATAGTAAATTATAATGGTTCTTATCTATCACAACGGGCAAAAGAAAATGCACAGTATTGGTTAGGTATATTTCATCTTTATGGGATAGGTGGAGCTAAAAAATCTATGAAAAAGGCTCGTACTTTACTAGAGAGTGCTGACTCTGATGATGATTATGACCAAGCGAATGAGTTATTAAATATGATTGGTAGAAGAAAAAATATTATAAAATAATCTCCCAAAATAAAACTATTTTGGGAGAGGGTAGGGGGGCTTAGCTACAGCCACAGCCACCAGCACTATTTTCTTTTGGTGCAGCGGCTGCTCCACCTGTGCTACATGCACTTACACCTGGAGGTGTTGTTGGTTGGATAGACTGGTTATCTGCTCCACCTTCTGCATTTACTTTGTCTATAAATGCCAATAGCTTACTTGCAGCTTCTTGGTATCTTTTGCTTGTTTCACTATCTGGCTGATGATAAGTTACAGGCATTCCTGTATCTCCACCAATACGAATAGCAGGCTCTATAGGTATTCGTGCAATAAGCTCTGTATCATACTCTAATGCAACAGGTGCAGTTGTACCCATTCCAAAAATATCAGACTCTGCGTCACATTCAGGACAGATAAATCCACTCATGTTTTCGATTACACCCGCTGTTGGGATATGAAGCTTTTGGAACATATCAAGGCTTCTTCTACTATCATCAAGTGATACCTCTTGTGGTGTAGTAACTGTGATACCTGCTGTTACTGGTACAGATTGAGCAAGTGTAAGCTGTGCATCACCAGTTCCTGGAGGCATATCTATTACAAGTACATCCAGTTCAGACCAAAGAATATCTCGCAAGAACTGCTCAATAGCTTTCATAATCATAGAACCTCTCCAGATAAGTGACTGCCCTGGCTCCATCAATGAACCCATAGACATAATCTCTACACCATAGGCTTTAAGAGGGAGTACTTTGTTGCCTGTGATTTCTGGTTTTTGGTCAGATACACCCATCATCCGAGGGATATTTGGACCATAAATATCTGCATCAAGTAATCCTACTTTTTTGCCTTGCATCGCCATAGCAATTGCTAAGTTTACAGATGTAGTTGATTTTCCAACGCCACCTTTACCAGAACTTACCATTACAAAGTTTTTAACATGTGGAGCAATGTTTTTACCGCTCATTGAGTTACTCATTTCTCTTGGAACTTTAGGTTGAATAACATTTGCTATTATATCCTTGAATCCAACTTTTTGTAACTCTACTTCTATATCTTTGATAAGTTGAAGTTTTACTTCAGGAGCACTTGAAGTAATATCAACATTCAAAGAGACTTTCTCTTCAGATATTTCTATATCTTTTACAAATCCAAAAGTTACAATATCTTTTGAAAATCCTGGGTAAGTTACATTTTTTAATGCTTCTAATACTTTTTCATTATTCATTTTTTTCTCCATATTTATTTAATTATTTACTACTAATGTGTTGGCTCATTTGCCATAGCTTCACCATGTTCTTCTACAATACTTTGAGTAATTTTATAAGAGCAGAATTTTGGCCCACACATAGAGCAAAATTCTGCTTCTTTAAAGACATCTTGGGGAAGTGTTTCATCATGGTATTCTTTGGCTCTCTCTGGGTCAAGACAGAGTTCAAATTGACGATTCCAATCAAATCCATACCGTGCATCACTCATCTCATCATCTACCTTTTGAGCATCAGGACGACCTCTGGCTATATCAGCTGCATGGGCTGCTATTTTGTAGGCTATGATACCCTCACGGACATCAGCAGCATTTGGTAGACCTAAATGCTCTTTAGGTGTTACATAACAGAGCATACTCGCCCCATGCCATCCACCCACAGCTGCACCAATAGCAGAAGAGATATGATCGTATCCAGCCGCAATATCAGTAACAAGTGGACCTAAAATATAGAATGGAGCTTCATGACAATACTCTCTTTCTAATTTCATATTTCTTTCAATTTGGTTCAAAGGCACATGACCTGGACCTTCAATCATTACTTGTACATCTTTTTCCCAAGCTCTTAGTGTAAGATCACCCAAGATTTTAAGTTCGCTAAGCTGTGCATCATCACTTGCATCAAAAAGACAGCCAGGGCGAAGACTATCACCCAAAGAGAGAGCTACATCATATTTACGACAAATATCTAAAATTTGATCATAGGCATCAAAAAATGGATTCTCTTTATGATAATGCATCATCCATGCAGCCATTAATGAACCACCACGGCTTACTATACCCATTTTTCTTTTTGCCACATGTGGCATAAATCGTAAAAGGAAACCAGCGTGTATAGTAAAGTAACTTACTCCTTGTTCTGCTTGTTTTTGTAAAACTTTTAGCATAGACTCAATAGTTAAATCTTCGATTTTATCATTACAGTCATGGAGGATTTGATACATAGGGACAGTTCCAATAGGAACACTAGAGTGTGTCACAACTGCCTCACGAATCTTATCCAAGTCTCCACCAGTACTTAAGTCCATAATAGTATCTGCACCGTATTTCAAACAAGCATCTACTTTTTCTATCTCACCCTCAATATCACTTGAAAGTGCAGATGATCCAATATTTGCATTGATTTTACAACTAGATACCATACCTATTGCCATAGGTATTTGATGGGGATGATTAACATTAGCAGGGATAATACACCGCCCTCGTGCAATCTCTGAGCGTAATAACTCTGGGTCAATTTTCTCAACCTTAGCAACATACGCCATCTCTTCTGTAATAATGCCCTGTTTAGCATAATACATTTGCGTTCTTACTGTATCATTCTCGCGTTTTTTTAACCATTCAATTCTCATTATTTACATCCTTATAGTGGAGTTATACCAACTAAATCTTAAATTATTATTAAGTCCCCTTTTAAATAGGACAAAAAGTATCTTAATTATATAGAGGAAGTATGGTTAAATATAACTTGGTTAGAGTTCTAACTGTTTAAAAAAGAGTCTATAAGCTTTAGAGTGTATACTTTCGTGACACTTTTGGAAGTGATTATTTAATCTAATAGGAATATACTTGTCTAATATAACTCTTATACTTTTAGGTGCAGGATCCGCAACACGCTTCAAAATGAAACCTAAAAAACAATGGCTTTATAGTGGAGATAAACCACTTTGGCTTCAAGTTGCTGATAATTTTGCCAAACTTGACAAATTTAAAGAAATTATTGTTGTATCTTCAAAAGAAGAAATAGCTTTCATGCAGTTTTTTGCTGATTATAAGTTTGTTGTAGGTGGTAATACTCGTCAATTATCTCTTGAAAATGCGTTAGAAGTTGTTACAAGTTCTTTTGTTCTTGTGAGTGATATTGCTAGGTGCTGTATTGATAATGAGATGATAGAACGAGTTTTATTACAAAAAGGAAATGCTGATTGCGTAGTTCCTGTATTGCCTATTGTTG
This sequence comes from Sulfurovaceae bacterium, assembly GCA_016744805.1. Lineage (GTDB taxonomy): Bacteria > Campylobacterota > Campylobacteria > Campylobacterales > Sulfurovaceae > SZUA-451. The sequence goes on along the minus strand of JADGDQ010000027.1, from coordinate 3,659 downwards.
ATACTTTGTATATAGATAATAATCCTATTGATAGATCGAGTGCTAAACGCATCCAAACACCACAGCTTAGTAAAACTTCTTTTCTTAAAAAGGCACTTTCTTTGGAAACTGAGTATACTGATGAGAGTAGTGCTATTGTTGCTAATGGTGGTACAGTTGCTTTTGTAGAAGGGTCAGAGGATGCCCATAAGCTTACAACAGTAAATGATCTTAATAAATTAGCTTGTCTTCAAGCACCTTCATCAAGAGTACTTACAGGTTTTGGTATTGATATACACCCTTTTGAAGATGGTAAAAAGATGATGCTTTGTGGTGTTGAGATTGATGTACCTTATGGGTTTAAGGCTCATAGTGATGGTGATGTGGCTATTCATGCACTCATAGATGCACTACTAGGTGCTGGGGGATTTGGAGATATTGGAGAGTTTTTTCCTGATACAGACCCAAAGTATGCAGGAGCCGATTCAAGAGAACTCCTTAAATTGGTTGTAAGTAAAATAAATTCTTATGGTTTAGTTATTGGAAATGTAGATATATCTATTATTGCCCAAGCTCCTAGACTTCTTCCTTACAAAGATACAATGCGTCGTACTATTGCTACCCTTTTGGGTATCAAAGCTAACTTCGTCAACATTAAAGCCACCACCGCAGAACGACTAGGCTTCCTCGGTAGAAAAGAGGGTGTCGCGGTAGAAGCAATTGCAAATTTAAACTATTTTGACTGGACAAAAAAATGAAAATAATTATCGTAGAGAATGAACTCTATTTAGCACAAAGTATATCTGCAAAATTGAATGAAATTGGATTTGATACAGAGACTTATAGTTCAATTAAAGAGGCTTTAAATAGTACAGGGGATGTTTATTTACTCTCTACTAATTTACCTGGACAAAATTGTACACCACTTATATCTCAATTTAAAGATAAAATTATTATTTTAATGGTGAGTTATATTAACAATGATACCGTAAGTCAACCACTTAAACAGGGTGCAAAAGATTATATTGTTAAGCCATTTATGATAGAAGAACTTATCAGAAAGATAGAACATTACAAAGAGTATCAAGAGCTAAAACAGCAAAATAGACTTTTTAATGACTATACACAAAATCTTCTAAAAGACATTAGTATAGACTTTAAAGTAGAAAAAATGACTCTACCTATAGTGATTCTTACCAATTATTCAAAATTAGTTGATAAAATTGTCTTTGCTTATATGGATATTAACAATAGAGTGCTAGACTATATTCCTCTAACAGATAATAATTGGAAAGAAAAAATAAAAAGTAGGCAATCATGCTCACTGCTTTATATTTCTGATTTGCAAGTTTTGAAAAAATCTGAAAGAGACCAACTCTTTGGGCTTATTGATGGGTGTGAATTTATTATATCTACAACTTCTAATATTGAAACCCCTTATGATTCAATAGAGCTAAGAACAGAGAGTAAACTCTATGACCAAAATGAGATTTTAACTATTGATGATTATGTTAAATTTATTGTAAATAGTTTTCAGTATAAATTCCCTGATACAGAATTGTCTAAAAAACTAGGAATCTCTAGGAAAAGTCTTTGGGAAAAAAGGAAAAAATATGGCATCTTCAAGAAAAAATAAACCTTTATATATAGATACAGAAGCATTATCTACGCTAGCACTTGTCCAAGCAGGACTTATATCTCCTGTTAAAAAACTTATGAACGAGAAGATAGCAAAAGAGGTGGACAAAGTTAAAATGTATAAAGGGTATCCCTATCCTTTTGCATTTATTTTAGCACCCAAAGGTGAAAAAAATCGTATTGTATTACTTTCTGCCCAAAAAGGTGAGACATTAGATCTTATTATTAGGGGTAAAAAAGTAGGTGAGATAATTGTAGATGAAATATTTGCAATTGATCCAAAAGAGAGATTGAAATATATTTATGGAACAAGTGATACTGATCACCCAGGAGTTAAGAATACTGTAGCAAGGTTAGGTGATATTGCTATTTCTGGTGATTATCATGTAGAGTATCCTCTTATTGAAGATAATATAAAACGAATCAAAGACCTTATTACTACTACAGGGGCATCAAAAATATCTGCTATGATGTTAGCTGCAAACCCTTTTAATCGTGCACATGAAAGAATGATTCGTCAAACTTTAAGTAGTAGTGATTTATTGGTTATTTTTTTACGAAAACCGTTTACAACAGAGGGACTTCGTTATGATATTCGTCATAATGCGTTAACAACTTTTATTGATAATTATCTTCCACAAAATAGAGTTATTGTTGTTCCCTTTGAAAATACTTATATTTTTGCAGGCTATAATGAACTTGTACTTGATGCACTTTTAGCCAAAAATTATGGTTGTGATGAATTAATTATTGGAAAAAATCATGCAGGATTAGGACTCTATTATGATAAAAATCGTCTAAATACTATATTTGATAATTCTAAAATGATTGATATTGATATTAAGACAATTGATGAGTATGTTTATTGTGATAGTTGTAAAACCTTGGTAAGTACTCGTACTTGCCCACATGGTCAGCATCATCACACACACTATCACTCTGCTACGATTTTAAAATTATTACAAAATGGTATTATTCCACCAGCTATATTAGTAAGAAAAGAGGTCTCTGCTAGCATCTTGTCATCACTCTTTCCTGATAGGTTTGAGAACCTTCATGAGATGCACTACTCTATTATGCCAGGGTCGGGATTACTAGAAGAGCAGAATGAAGAGCAGTTTTATATTAAACTAGCAGAACTATATCAAACTAGCTCACTTACATAAAAAACAAGGAGTATATTTATGAATATGCAAAGAGTATTTTTAACATTTTTTGGTGCAGGACTTAGTCCTAAAGCTCCTGGTACTGTAGGTACGCTTGTTGCACTTATTGTTGGTATTGCTATTATTCATACTATGGGTATGGAGACACTCTTTATGGCAACACTTGCTATTACGGTTGTGGGTATTTTTGAGATTAATAAGTATGAAAAATCTACAGGAGTACATGACCTTCAGGAGATAGTGATTGATGAAGCTGTTGGTATTTGGATTACGCTAATGGTTGTTTATCCTACAGCCTTGAGTGTTTCATACCCTTATGGTGAATTAATAGGTATAGTGCTTAGTTTTGCATCATTTCGACTATTTGATATATGGAAACCCTCTACTATTGGGGTAATAGATCGTAAAGTAGATGGAGGATTAGGTGTGATGGGTGATGATATCCTTGCTGGTTTTGCAGGAGGATTTTTGAGTGTTATAGTGATGATAGGTATAAATAAATTACTCTTTGGAGCGTAAATTTTATTCTATTTAACTACTTGAATTTTAACTCTAGCAATCCCTGCTCGTATAAGCCCTATCTCTTTGGCTGCTCTATACGAGAGGTCAATCACTCTTTTCTTACTATATGGACCTCTATCATTAATTTTTACTAAAACCTTTTTACCTGTAGAGAGCATAGTTACCTCTACTAATGTACCAAAAGGGAGTGTTTTATGGGCAGCGGTAAGCTTTTTTGTATTATATGGTTCTCCACAAGCTGTAGCTTTTCCTGCGAGACAATTAGAATAGTAAGAAGCAACACCTGTTTCTTTTTTGGCTTCTAGTACATCTGTAGAAAGGCTGAGGAGTAAGATAGATAAGAATTGAGTCATT
>JADGDQ010000026.1 GCA_016744805.1 Sulfurovaceae bacterium | reverse complement strand
AGAATTGAAGCTTTAGAAAAAGAGATTAGGAAGCTCAAAGGCTTAAATGAGGAGGGAATACCTACTTATAGTTTTTCTAATATAAAATTTTCTGATTTAGAAGATTTAGTAGATATTCAAATTCGTATAGATGCTACTAAGTTTGATGAAATATTTAACAATACTATTATTATTGATGATGAAGTGGTTGTTTTTTTGGAAAAACTTATTAAAAAAACGAAACCTTTAATAAAATATTTTAAAGAAGAAGATTTAAAATTACATTTCTTAGGACAGTTATTTGCTAAAATAGATTTTACCTCTTATGAAAATAATTTTAGAGATTTTTATGATGAGAAGTTGACTTATAAAACAGATAAATTTATTTTTAATGGTGAGACTGACTTTGTCATTGCCAAAGGACTTTTTAAAAGTGAAAAGCCTTATTTCTTTATCCAAGAGTTCAAGCAAGGAAAAACAAGAAAAGACCCTGAACCCCAACTCCTAGCAGAACTTATCTCTGCTGTGGAACTTAATAATGAAATATCTATGAGAGGGGCGTATATTGTAGGTGCGATTTGGAATTTTGTGATTTTAGAGAAATTAAGCAAAGATAAATATCAATACTTTGTAAGTGAAAACTTTGATAGCACGAAGATAGAAGATTTAAAAGGTATTTATAGAAATTTGGTTTTTATAAAAAAGGAAATTATAGAGATGATTCAAAAAGAAAATTTTAAAAAGTAGGCTAGTATGACTTTACCTCCAATCATCCATACCATTTCACAACTCTTACTCAAACAAAATGCTCAGGCTATTGTGGTGGGGGGGGCTGTGCGTGATTATTTTTTGGATTTGCCTATCAAGGATTATGATATAGAGGTCTATGGGTTAGAGCGTATAGAGGAGTTAGAGAAGCTACTGAGTGCTTATGGGTCGGTTAATCTTGTGGGTAAAAGCTTTGGGGTTTTGAAGTTTTCGTATCAAGGTGAAGAGTATGATTTCTCTTTTCCTAGAGTAGAAGAGAGCATAGGAGAGGGGCATCGTCTGTTTGCTGTCTCTTGTGATGGAAAACTCTCTTTTGAAGAGGCGAGTAGACGGAGAGATTTTACTATTAATGCTATGGGGTATGTGGTTTATAGTGGGGAGTTTTTGGATCCATTTCATGGACAAGAGGATATAAGAGAATCTACTCTTAGACATATAGATGATAACTCCTTTGTCGAAGACCCTTTAAGAGTCTATAGAGCTATGCAGTTTTGTGCAAGATTTGAGTATAGATTAGCTCCAAATACCCAAAAACTCTGTGCTACAATGGTATCAGAGGGAATGCTTCAAAGTCTCCCAAAAGAGCGAATCTACACAGAATGGGTCAAGCTCTTGCTAAAAGCACCCAAACCCTCTATTGGATTTGAATTAATGCGTAGGCTTGGTGTATTGCACTATTTCCCTGAACTTAAAGCACTTATTAATACTCCTCAATCACCTCTGTATCATCCTGAGGGTGATGTATGGATACATACAATGATGAGCCTAGACCAGATGGCAAAGCTCAAAACAGGAGAAACCAAAAGAGACCTTAAACTCCTTTTTGCTACTTTGTGCCATGATTTAGGAAAAGCCCAAAATACTACCATAGACGCATCAGGCAAAATACGCTCAATAGGGCATGAGTATGCAGGTATCAAGCCTACAGAGTCCCTACTCTATCGCCTTACAAATGAACGAAGTTTTATCGAATCAATTTTGCCTCTAGTAGAGCATCATCTAGCTCCATCACAATTTTATGCTAACTCTGCAAAAAGCAAAGCAATTCGTAGGCTCTCTACCAAAGTTACTATTAGTGAGCTTGTAGTAGTAGCCAAAGCAGACTTTTTGGGTAGAACCACACAAGAGGCACAGCTAGGAGTATATAGAGCAGGAGAGTGGCTAGAAGAACAGGCTAAAGCCCTACAAGTAGCATATAAACCTCCAACTGCTCTTATTTTAGGTCGTGACCTTATAACTCTAGGGTTTAAGCCCTCAGAAAAATTTAAAGAGATCCTAGAGTTTAGCTATACCCTCCAACTCAATGGAGTAATACAGAATAAAGAAGAGGCTCTTTTAGCAGTAAAACAACATTTTTGTAACTAAACTTATTTATTTTTCGCTAAATTGTTGTGCTTGAATAGCAGTAATAGCTACAGTATTAACTATATCATTTACCAAACACCCTCGGCTTAAATCGTTTATTGGACTATTAAGACCTTGGAGTATAGGACCTATGGCTAAAGCTCCTGTAGAGCGTTGTACAGCTTTGTAAGTATTATTTCCTGTGTTGAGGTCAGGGAATATAAGAATAGTCGCATCCCCAGCAATTTGACTATGAGGAAGTTTTTGTGCAGCTACTTTGGTATCAATGGCTGCATCATATTGGATTGGTCCATCTATTAATAATTTTGAATCTAACTCTCTGGCTATGTGTGTAGCTTCGCGTACTTTTTGTACATCTGGTCCTGTTCCTGATTCTCCTGTGGAGTAAGAGAGCATAGCAACGCGTGGTGTAATTCCAAAACTTTTGGCTGTCTCGGCTGAAGAGAGAGCAATATGAGCTAACTCTTGTGCATTAGGGTCTTGATTGATAGCACAATCTGCATAAATAAGTACTTTTGTATCCAAACACATAAAAAAGAGACTAGAGACTAGTTTTGTATTAGGAGTTGTTTTGATAATCTCAAATGCTGGTCTTACAGTATCTGCTGTGGTGTGATTAGCACCCGATACCATTCCATCAGCCATTCCTTTATATACCATCATTGTGGCAAAATAATTTACAAGCTCCATAGACTCTAGAGCCATCTCTTTATTAATTCCTTTGTGTTTTCGCATCTCATAAAAAATATTAGAAAACTGCTCTAACAAGACGGGGTCTTTGGGGTTAATAATAGAAGCTTCAGTAATATTCAATCCTAATTGTCGTGCTTGATGCTCTATAATTACCCTATCTCCTAGCAAAATTATATCTACTACATCTCTACGAATCAATATATCTACAGCTCGTAAAATTCTTTCATCATTACTTTCTGGAAGTATTATTCTTTGGCGATTAGCTCTTGCTCTCTCCAAAATTCTATACTGGAACATAATAGGTGTTACCACATTATTAGGGCTATTTGCAAAGCGTTCAGAGAGTCTCTCTTTATTGATAGATTTATCAAATATAGATTTTGCAAGAGTTATTTTTTGTATACTCTTGGGAGTTATTTTTGATTTCATTTTACTTAAGGCTACAGCCAATTTAAAACTATCACACTGTATACTAAGTATAGGTACGACAATATCATTAAAATCTTCTAATAAACCCTTAATATCATCAGATATGGGTATATCTCCTGTAAGTAAAAGAGCTGATATATTAGGATGATTTTTAGCATAAAATGAGATAATAGAGGCAGCAATAATATCTATACGATCACCTGCTACAATCACAATATCACCATTGGCTATATTTGCCAAATAATTTTCTACACTCATTGTAGCTACTTTGATATTAGTCACTGGATGTTCTAATTGTGACCTTTTACCTACAACCATTTTGGCATTAAACTCATCTCTTACTTGCGAAAGGCTTGGAGTATCTAACTCTATATTTTCTGGCAAGAGATATATCTGCTCATTCTCTTTATTCTGAAGATGTGTTTCCAAATAATCAATAATTTTATCATCACACCTATTAATAAAAGTTGCTAAATGCACACAGCCCTCATCATGAATAGCTTCAGCTACAATATGTGTTTCACTAATAATTTCATCCGCAGACTTATCTTTGGCATTCAAAATAGGGATATAGACTGTCTCTAAATTTCGTGCAATACGAAGGTTAATATCAAAATCAAAAACCGTATCAAATTGATACCTAGAAGAGCCTTCTATCAAAACAAAATCATAAGACTCTTTAAGTTTATCTAACTTTGATATAAGCTCTTGATAAATTTTATCTTGATTATCATCTGCATAGGCTTGTATATACTCACTGACCTTAAAGCCATAACACTGCTCATAACTCATATCTAATTTAAAATGCCTAAGCATAAAACTTATATCATTTTCATCTTTTAATTCATCAGGAATAATAGGACGAAAAAAGGCTACTCTTTTGTAGTTTCCTAGAAGCATATCCATAAAACCAATCGCAATAGTTAAACTTCCTCCTTCTGGTTGGCTTGATGCTATATAGATACTCTTTGATTTCATTTTTATCCTTAAATAAAATAGACTTACTATAATATTAGTAATTAAGCCGTTAATTTATCCGAAATCTCATAAATATAAGATAAAATTGTACCTATGATAAGAAAACAATTATTATATTTTATTCTTCCTTTTTTTCTTTATTCCAATGAGATAATTGTATTTACCCCTCAAGAACAGGCATATCTTACAAATAAAAAAGAGATTAAAGTCTGTTTTAGTCCCAAGGGACTACCACTCTTTGGTTATAAAGATGGTAAGAATATTGGGATATTACCTGAAATTATACAGCTAATAGAGAGTAAAATACCTATACCTATGCGTTATATTCCTGTTAGAAACTGGGAGGAGTGTGTTGCTTTGAGTAAAATAAATAAAGTTGACATATTATCTATAATACTTACTAGTCCAAATCACCATAAACATTTAGTAAGTAGCAAAAAAGTGATAGAGTCATCTATAGGTATAGCAACAAAAATACGCGAACCTCTTTCAAATAACTCTTTAGATCTTAATAATAAAAAAATTGCTTTTCTTCAAGGACAGGTAAGTATCTATAGCTATATACAACAGAAATTTCCTCAAATGGATATTATTTTAGTAGACTCAATACAAGAAGGATTACAACTTGTTTCTGAAGCTAAAGTATTTGGCTATGTAGATGATACACACTCAATAGCCTATCAGATACTCCATCTCTATAGCAATGAACTCAAAATTATGGAGCGACTCAATACAAAACCTATTAGTGGGAGTATAGGTGTTAATACTAAAGAAGCAGAACTTCTTAGTATCATTAATAAGGTCATTGATACTATAGATGAACAAGAGGTAAGAGATATAGTCCATAAATGGATTGCAGTGCGTATAGAAAATGGCTTTGATTACAAAATTTTGATACAGACTATTGCTATTTTTTTATTAATTTTACTTGTAAGCCTCTACTGGATTCGACAATTATTACGCGAAGTAAAGAGGCGAAAACTAGTAGAAAAAGAGTTGCAAATATTTAATGAAAACCTAGAAAAAGAGATATCGAATAAAGTACAAGAATTACACTACAAAGATACTATGCTTTTAGAAAAAAGTAAACTCGCTTCTATGGGTGAGATGATAGGAGCTATAGCCCATCAGTGGAGACAACCTCTAAGTAAATTGCATATTAATATCGAAATGCTAGAAGAGGACTACAAAGAGCAAAATATAAACAAAGAGTTTTTGGATAATTTTATCTCTAAAAATAGTGAGATTATTCAGTTTATGTCTAACACTATTAACGATTTTCAAAATTTTTATAACATAGATAAAGAAAAAGATTTTTTTGATGTATTAGAAACTATACAAGCTGTCTTAAGCCTTCAACTAATGGAGTTAAAAAAACACAATATCACTATAACCAAACAAGGTAAAAGCTTTATAACACTGGGCTATTCTAGTGAATTTCAGCAAGTTATTTTAAACCTTATTGCCAATGCAAAAGATGCTTTAGTAAGCGAAAAAATTCAAAATCCTCATATTATCATAGATATATTTAGCGATGAAAATAAAGGATATATTACTATCTCAGATAATGCTGCTGGAATAGAGTTGGATATAATAGATAAGGTATTTGAACCATATTTTACAAGTAAGGAACAAAATGGAGGCATAGGACTTGGATTATATATCTCTAAAATGATTATCGAAAAAAATATGCAAGGAGAACTAAGTGTCTCTACAAACAAATTAGGTACACAACTTTTGATAGTTCTTAAAAAGGAAACCAATGAAACAAATATATGATTTAACTCTTTTGTATGTAGAAGATGATGATGAACTAAGAAAACAGTTTATACGAGTAATAAAGCGAAAATTTAAAACTGTTTATCAGGCTATAGATGGCTCTGAAGCTTTTGATATTTATAAAAATAAGCAACCAAATATTATTATCACTGATATTAACCTACCAAAAATAGATGGACTAGAGCTGATAGAGAGTATCAGGAAACAAGACAAAACAACACCTATCATTATACTTAGTGCCTATTCAGACCAAAGTAAACTCCTTAGAGCTATCAAACTAGGTCTATCAGAATACCTTATCAAACCTGTTCCTCATAAAAAACTTCTTTTAATTTTAGAAACAATAGCTCAAGAATATAAGCACACCGTAGTAAATAAAAATATAATTATTCTTAAAAATGGTTATGAATGGAAAAGTGAAGAGAGGATTTTATCGAATGATGGGAAAGTTATATATTTAACAAAACGAGAGATGATTTTACTTGATTTAATGATACAACAGATAAATAAAATAGTAACTCCCTATACTATAGAAAATCTACTATGGCAAGACCATAATAGAGTAGATGCTAGTAGCTCTTTAAGCCATCTACTTAAAAGATTAAGAAAAAAACTTCCTAAAGAGCTAATAGAAAATATTTATGCAGAGGGGTATAGAATTAGTTTATAAGCATAATCAATATGGTGATTTAACCACGATATAATTAGTACCACTTTGTTGAAAATATGTTCCGTCACATTTTTTATAACTATTTCCATTAACTATTACTGTCGTACAACTAGGAGACATGGCTGATGCAACTACCGCAGTACCTATAGCCATACCTGCAAGTACTCCCAAAGGTCTTACTCCACGACGCTTATTATTATTTACATTCACATTAACATTTGTGTTTTTATTACTATTTATATTCACATTTGTATTTTTATTTCGGTTACGATTTTCTTGTCTATCTTCTCGTGCCTGAGCTGTATTCATAATAGAAAACTCTATTTCTGATATAGTAGATGAAGTATTTTCTATAGAGACAGTAGGAGAGATAAATCCTAAAGCAATAGTAATAGCTGTGAATTTGGCAAAGCCTAAAGTTTTATTCATAGTGTAAAGAACCTTTATTGAGAAATTTTTGTTTTTATATCTTAATTATACTAAATAATTTATTCTTAAGTCCTTTAAAAGCTTTATTTTACAAAATCTATTAAGAAACTACACACTAACTATTTTTTATATATGGATTTTACATTAAAAGACAAAATGCCATTTTAATGACACTTTTTTCTATTATAATGATAGGCAAATTCAATACAAGGAATACAAATGAAAAAACATAGTGCAAAACTACTATTGGCATTGAGTTTGGGTGTGGCTTCTGCTATCATCCCTACACAACTAATGGCAAAAAAACCAAATATTTTGGTAATGTGGGGTGATGATGTAGGATACTATAACTCTAGTGCTTACAATCAAGGGATGATGGGGTACAAAACTCCAAACATTGACTCTATAGCAAAAGATGGTGCATTGTTTACAGATATGTATGCACAGCAGTCATGTACTGCTGGGCGTGCTTCGTTTATATTGGGACAGCACCCATTTAGAACAGGTTTGCTTACTATCGGTATGCCTGGGGCTGACCATGGTATTCCTGACTGGGCTCCAACTATTGGTGACCTGCTCAAAGATCAGGGCTACGCAACAGGGCAGTTTGGTAAAAACCACTTAGGTGACCAAGACAAGCACCTCCCAACAGCTCATGGTTTTGATGAGTTCTTTGGAAACCTCTACCACCTCAACGCAGAGGAAGAGCCAGAGACTTACTACTATCCAAAAGATCCAGAGTTTAAAAAGAAGTATGGTCCTAGAGGAGTCATCCACTCTTTTGCAGATGGTAAAGTAGAAGATACAGGTCCATTAACTCGAAAGAGAATGGAGACAGTTGACTATGAGTTTGGAGCAGCAGCCAAGGACTTTATGGAGCGATCTGTCAAAGCGGATAAGCCATTCTTTGTATGGATGAACTTTAGTCGTATGCATATATGGACAAGACTCCAAAAGAAATACCAAGGTATCACAGGTATCTCTATCTATGCTGATGGTATGAAAGAACTCGATGATATGGTTGGTGATATGTTAAACCATATCGATAAACTCGGCGTAGCAGACAACACTATCGTTGTATTCTCTACAGATAATGGTGCAGAGACATTTACTTTCCCTGATGGAGGAAATACTCCATTCCATGGTGAGAAAGGTACAACATGGGAAGGTGGTATGAGAGTTCCACAGATGGTAAAATGGCCAGGAGCTATCAAACCAGGGACTATCTACAATGATATCATGTCTCACGAAGATTGGATGCCAACACTCCTCGCAGCAGCTGGTGTGCCAGATGTCAAAGAGAAACTCGCATCAAAAGAGGGATTCAAAGCCAATGGTAAAGATTGGAGAGTGCATTTAGATGGTTATAACTTTATGCCATACTTCAAGGGAGAGACCAAAGCAGGACCTCGTAATGAGATCTACTACTTCTCTGCGACAGGATTCCTCAATGCAGTAAGAGTCAAAGACTTCAAGCTATCATTTGCGATCGAAGAGGGAGCTATCAATGAAGCTATCCGATTTACACCAAATTGGCCAGTTATCACAAACTTAAGAGCTGATCCATTTGAAAAGGCTTACCATGAAGGTGAGACATATATCAGATGGTATGCAGATAACTTGTGGCTCTTTGTCCCAGTTCAAGATAAGATACAGCAGTTTTTTGGAACTCTAAAAGGCTATCCTATGCAAGAAGGAATGGATCTTAGTGTTGGTGATTTGGGTTATGCAAAACTAAAAGCAGGTAATGCTATGAAGAGTCTTGACACACTCATACAACAAGTAGGTAATTAGATATCTCTCCAGAGGCTTTATGCCTTTGGAGTATTGTATGAAACTCACTCAAAATACCATTTGGTGAGTTTCATACAGTACTCAAAATTTCGTAGCAAATATTTTAAGCAACAAAAGGATAGACAATGAATAAAAATAGATTACTTATAGGCAGTATCCTCAGCTCTTCGCTTCTTTTTGGGGCTGGGGATATGGCTCCTGTCACTACAGAAGTGGCTGAGATAGAGCAGTCAAATTGGTCTTTTGAGTTAGAGCCATATATGATGGCTACAAGTATAGAGGGTGATGCTAGTCTAGGTCGTGCTACTGGTATCAATGTTGCTGTTGATTTTTCTGATATATTAGAGACTCTACAGATGGGTGCTATGGTTCACTTTGAGGCACATCATCAGAGTGGTTTTGGTGTTTGGGTTGATTATGCTTTTATGGATTTGGCACAAGATACCGATGGACCACTTGGTGGTGTGATAGGCGTAGGCGTACGACAAGCAGTACTAGAGGTCTTTGGACTCTACCGTCAACCACTCTCTATGGGTCGTATAGACTATATGCTTGGGGCGAGATGGTGGAACAATGACTTTGATTTAGAGGTAAATCCATCTATATTTGCAGGTTCAGCTTCTACAGATACGAGCAAAGATTGGGTAGATATAGTCATCGGTGCCAATTGGCTCTATGAGTTTAGCCCTCATTGGAGTATCAAAGCTAGAGGTGATATAGGAGGCTTTGGGCTAGAGTCTGAGTTTACCGCAACTACAGCTCTAGGCTTTGAGTATGCTATTAGTGACCTGATGAGCTTGGATATACAATACAAAGCAACTTGGGTCGATTATGAAGATGGCGAAGCAGGAGTTAGAGGCTCTTTCGCTTACGATACAGTCACACACGGTCCTATTGTGGGACTTAAATTTAAATTTTAATAAGGGGTAAATCATGAATATAAAAAAGTTTACATTGGTGAGCTTGGCGATACTATGGGCTAGCAGCAATATCTTATATGCCAAAAATCTTCAAAAATCTCCAAAACTGATACTCCAAATCACAGTAGATCAACTCCGTGCTGATCTTCCTAGACGGTATATGTCTAAAATGGGAGAGGGTGGATTTCGTTATCTTTATGACAACGGCATTGTCTATGAAGATGCACACCATGCACACTCTAACACAGAGACCATTGTAGGGCATACCACTTTAGCTACTGGAGCATACCCATCACGCCATGGACTTATAGGGAATGTTTGGTTTGACAAAACTACGGATCATATGACCTACAACATAGAAGATGAAAGATATCATCTTTTGGGCAAAGATGCAGGTGTCGATAAATCAACAGAGATAGACTCTACACAAAAAATGGCAAGATCTGATGGGCGTTCACCCTCATCCATTCTTGTCTCCACTTTTTCTGATGAACTCTCCATCCATACAGATAAAAAAGCTAAAGTCTTTGGTATTTCTGTAAAAGACAGAGGTGCTGTTTCTATGGCAGGACATGCAGGAAAGGCATTTTGGTTTTCCAAAGCTAATGGAGAGTTTGTTACTAGCAACTTTTACTATGACAAATACCCTAAATGGGTAGATGCCTTTAACGCAACAAAACCAGCACTAGCTTATGCAAATAAAAACTGGGAGCTACTACACAAACCATCTGAATATATGTTTGGTAATAAAGATGATCAGGCATGGGAGAGTGCCATAGGTGGATTTGGAAGAGTCTTTCCTCACGCTTACGGTGCAGCAGATGGAAAGTACTACAACACCTTTTTAACACTGAGCCCTGCAGGAGATGAACTGACCCTTGATTTTGCAAAAGAGTTGATGAAACATGAAAATATCGGTCAAGATGAAGTAACAGATTATCTCTCTGTAAGCTTTTCTTCTACTGATTATGTGGGTCATGTGTTCGGACCTTCAAGCTTAGAGGCTGAAGATAACCTGCTTCGTCTAGATAAAACATTGGCAAACTTATTTGCTTTTGTAGACAAAACAATAGGCTTGGAAAATACGCTCATCGTTCTCTCTGCCGATCACGGTACACCAGAAGCACCACCTCAGGTCAATGAGTATGGCATAGAAGCAAATTATATAGACCCTGAAACATGGGATAAAGCAGCAGGTATAGAAAAACTTAAAAAAGAATTTGGCATAGGCAAAGAGCTGATAGAGGCATTTAATCCACCTTATATTTACCTCAATAAAGAGATAATCAAAGAAAAAGGACTCGATCTTGGAAGTATAGAAGAGGTAGTTGCAAATGAGATTATGAAGTTCAAAGGTGTCAATATGGCAGTTTCAAGTACAGCATTACTAGAAGGTAGGGTTGCAAATACAGAAGATATGCGTCTTATTTTAAACAGTCATAACATTAAGCGTTCGGGTGATATTTTTATTTTATTTGAGCCAAATTGGTTTATCAATGATTTTGATGGTTTGACAGTGGCATGTACGCATGGAGCACTTTGGAATTATGATACTTTTGTTCCAGTTATTTTTGCAGGTGCAAACCTCAAGCCAAAACGAGTCTATCGTAAGATAGAAACAGTTGATGTGGCTAGAACATTGAGTGCATATACAGGGGTAAAACCACCCTCAGGTGCAAATGGAAATATTTTAAAAGAAGTTTTAGAAAATAAATAAAATGTTATTGTAGATATGAAAAATAACTGTAAAGCTGTCTATCCATTTGAACTAAATACCAAGGAGGTAAAATAGTATGACTATAGTTAAAACAATGCTACAGATAGTAGCAACAGTGACTCTTTTGAGCATATTGGTACAAGCCGACAACAACAGTACCAAGGAGGTGCAAGATATGTCTGATCCTCTAGCTGTCTATACTCAAGCTGGATTTGGTATTAGCAATAGAGGGATTAATCTCAAAGTAGGACAAGCGTATGATACAGGCAACCCTATTACGATGGGTATGAATATCCTTGAGATTAAAGGGATAGCAGGCGATACGCTAGGTTGGGAAGATGACAGTAGTGATTCTATAGACTCTTTTCGTTTTCGTAACTTCTCTGTAGATCTTACCAATGGACGAGGTTCACAACTAGATGTTAGCTACAATCTCCACAGTGAAGCAGGGAGTATCAGCTATAGTTTCCTTCAGGCACTCCCTAAGTTTGGAAGTCTCAATCTCTATCCATTGGCAGGTGTAGGTATCGCCTTTGCCAATAATGCTCTCCAAGATGATGGCACAATAGCTAGTGGCTACTCTGTGCCAGGTACATTGGCTGTTGTGGGTATGTATGCTAAGTATGCTATTACTGAGCAGATATGGGTCAACTACAACCCAATATGGTCTACAGGGCTCTCAGGATCAGATCTATTTATGGATCATGGATTTGGTGGTGAAGATAGTATATTAGCTCATGAATTTATCCTCTCATATCAGATAAACCCACGAATGAATGTTAAGTACTTTGCCAACTGGACAGAGTATGTGGACTTTGGAGATGGAGACCATAGGATAGAGTTGAATTATCAGTTTTAAAGGTATATGACAATATGTTAAAAAATAATACAAGGACTTTAATGAAAAGTAAATCTATAGCCCTTAGCATAGCTCTAATAGTTGCCAGCATAACACCCGCTGCACATGCTTACGATACAAATATAACAACAAAAGAAGCAGAAAAAATCGCACAGGAAGCTTACATATTAGATTGCTATATTTGTTTTTTGGAAGATTCCTAAGGCTATTTGGGTGTTTATCTCCGTGCGGCAGCCAAGTAGACTTAAAACAGTTTAATTTATCAAAGGAAAAAAATGTTACGGTTATTACTTACCTTATCGATTCTACTCTCTATGACACAAGCTAGAGAATATCTCGTCTCTTGGAATGACGGCAAAAACAAGCAAAATATTGTAGAATTTGTCAACAAAACTACAGACCCTAAAGGCTCTTACTATATCCCTATCAAAGATAGAATAGCAGTCTTTGACAATGATGGAACGCTATGGAGTGAACAGCCGATGTATTTCCAACTCAGCTTTATCCTCGATAGAGTCAAAGAGATGGCAGAGGATCACCCAGAGTGGCAGAAAAAACCTCTCTTCAAAGCCGCCATAGATGGAGATATGAAAAAGGTTCTCTCTTTTGGTGAGCATGGCTTGGTAGAGTTGGCTACAGCTACACACTCTGGTATGAGTGTTCCTGACTTTCAAGAAGAGGTTCGTAGATGGATCAAAGATGCAAAACACCCACGCTTTAACCGTCCCTATAGTGACCTTATCTACCAACCAATGATGGAGCTTATCACTTACCTAGAGGCTAATGACTTTAAAGTTTATATAGTTTCAGGTGGTGGTATAGACTTTATGCGTGCCTTTATCCCAGCACTCTATGAGCTTCCTGCTGAGCAAATTATTGGTTCGAGTGTAGCAGTGGAGTACAAAGATGGCAAGATTATCAAACTCCCAAAGATCAACTTCATAGATGACAAAGAGACGAAGCCTGTAGCGATAAACTACCATATAGGCAAACAACCAGTTGCAGCTTTTGGTAACTCTGATGGGGATTTGGCGATGATGCAGTATACAGAAGCCAACCGTGCAGAGACACTCCAACTCTATGTCCACCATACAGATGCCAAAAGAGAGTGGGCGTATGATAGAGACTCCCATGTAGGCAAGTTTGACAAAGGCTTGGACTACGCCAGAGATCATAGATGGACAGTTGTAGATATGAAAAAAGATTGGAAAGTTATCTATCCATTTGAGCTGAATCCTCCAAAGAATAAGTAATGAAAAGAGTTGCTCTTAAAACTACTCTCTTAGCACTCTTTGCAGAAGATTTGGCAAAAGCTGCATAAAACCCTGTGGCTAATATAGCGATAAAGTAAAAATATAATGAAAAAAAAAATAGTATTACTACTCAGCATACTCTCTGCTAGTGGGGTCTATGGCGATAGCTATAAAGAACAAGATTGGGGGATAGGTGCATCCATGCGTCTCTCTACCATTGTCTATGGTGGTGAGGATGAGTACTCACAAAACTTTGTGCCTATGCTCTTTTTTGATAATGAACAGTTCTATCTTAGAGGTATTGAAGCAGGAGTCAAACTCTACAGCGATGAGAGTTTTCGGCTAAGTGCTATTACAAGAGTACGCTATGTAGATATAGCAAAAGAGCATCAAAATAAGTTGCAAGTAGATGGAAATGATATTGGACTACAACTTCAATATAGACCCAACGATACGCTCTTTATAGATATAGAAGCTATGGATGATTTGGATCAACGATTTTTTTCAAATCTCAGAGTAGGAGCGGATCTCTCTAGTGGCTCATTAGAGTATAGACCCTACGCTACACTCCAATACAGTAGTGCAAAGTTCAACAGTTATTATTATGGTATGGGTGAGGAGTCTATAGAGGCAGGAGCCAACCTATCACTTGGAGTAGAGTCAAAATTTCATGTAGCCTCTAATTTCTATCTCCTAGCAAGGTTTCAAAGTACCTACCTTAGCTCTTTGGTGCGTGAGAGTTCTTATGTAGAAGAGACTCTTGACAATGAACTCTATCTAGGGATTGGCTTTTTTAATCAAAAAGATAGACCCAAGCAAGAAGAACTCTCAACCACTCCCTATATTCGAGTAGCTCACGGCTGGGCAACCCCCTCAAATATTAGTGAGATTATTCGAGGTGATACCCAAAAAGATATCTATAACAATCGCCTCTCCTCACTCTTTTATGGCTACCCACTCACAGATGAACTCTTTTCACTCCCACTAGATATATATCTCACTTCTGGTTTTGTTTTGCATCATAGCTCAGAGGTACAAGATATGACACAAGAGTATCTCCTTGCTATCAAAGCCTACTATACTATACCACTCCCTTGGGAGCTGAGAATAGGTGCAGCAGAGGGCTTCTCGTATATTTCAGATATTACCTATATAGAAGAGAGTGAGATGCAGAGAAAAGAGTACATACCTAGTAATCTACTCAACTATCTTGACTTCTCATTAGATCTTAATGTAGGGAGTGTTTTTGGTGAGAGCCTTGAACAGCTCTGGATAGGGTATGGACTGCACCATAGATCAGCTATTTTTGAATCCTCCTCTAGGTTTGGACGAATAAAGGGTGGAAGTAACTACAACAGCATCTATCTACAATGGCACTACTAACCCTACACAAAAGGAACATATATGACACCACACCAATCCATCCAACAACTCCAAAAACAGATGAACGCCTCTATCATAGGTCAAGAGAATATCGTAGAACGCCTTATCATCGGACTCCTTGCTAATGGCAATCTCTTAGTAGAGGGACTCCCTGGACTTGCCAAGACTAGAGCAGTTCGAGCGATGTCCAAGAGTATAGAGTCTGACTTCTCTCGTATACAGTTCACCCCTGATTTACTCCCCTCAGATGTGACAGGCTCTGAGAATATGTATGAAGAGAATGGAGAGTATAAGTTTCGCTTTGAAGAGGGACCGATATTTGGTAATGTCATCCTCGCAGATGAGATCAACAGAGCCCCAGCCAAAGTCCAAGCAGCGATGCTAGAGGCGATGGAGGAGCGACAAGTCACAGTAGCAGGAAAAACTCATAAACTCCCTGAACTCTTTATCGTTATGGCGACACAAAACCCAGTCGAACAAGAGGGAACTTACCCTCTCCCAGAGGCTCAAAAAGATAGATTTTTGATGCATGTCAACATCACCTACCCTGACGCAGCATCAGAGTTAGCAGTGCTTGATCTCGTACGCCAAGAGAAGAGTCGCAAAAACACAACCGAGCCAAAAAAGGAAGAACAGAAACTTTCTCAATCTCTCATCTTTGATGCTAGAGAGGAGATAGATGCTATAGATAGCTCTGATATGGTCAAGCAGTATGTCATAGACCTAGTCTTCGCCACTCGCTACCCTGAAAAGTACAACGAAGAACTAGCTTCACTCATAGACATAGGTGTCAGCCCGAGAGCTTCTCTAGCCCTAGAGCAGTGTTCACGAGTCTATGCATGGATGCAGGGACGCACACACACCACCCCTGAGGATGTGCGTGCAGTAGTGCATGATATATTCAGACACCGCATCACCCCAAGCTACACAGCCCAAGCCCAGAGAATATCTAATGATGATATTGTGGATAAGATTCTATCGCTTGTTGCATTGCCTGCGTAGAGGGTGCGTCGTTAAATTACAATGGTGGGATGCTCCCACCCTACCCATTGGAGAAGGATAAGAGTGAAAGCAAATAACATAGAAGATAATAGAGACGAAGAAGGCATCTACATCACTCTTGATGAGCTAGTAAAGTTTCGCTATTTTGCCAAGGGTTTTAGCTTTTTGCCTACACAGCCTGTACACTCTATACTGAGTGGGAGACAATCCTCCAAGATGCGTGGTAGAGGGATGGATTTTGCGGAGATGAAGCAGTTTGTTCAGGGTGATGATACGCGTAATATCGACTGGAAAGCGACCCGTCGCACAGGCAAGACCTATATCCGTGTCTTTGATGAAGAGCGAGATCGTAGGGTCTGGATACTCATATCTCAGCGAAACTCTATGTTTTTTGGCACAAAAGAGCGGATGAAATCTGTCGCAGCAGCTCACCTGATGGCTCTCGCCTCCTACCGTGTACTAGACTCTGGAGATAGAGTGGGTGCTATCGTCTACAACGACACAGATATGAAGTTTTTCAAAGCACAGCGAAGCCAACAGGGGCTTATGCAGATATTTGAGGAGCTAGTGAGACAAAACAGAGCTCTAAACAAAAATGAAACCCAAGATGAAAACAGCCAACTCAACAAAGCACTACAACATATCTCAGCAGTCGCCAAACATGACGACCTCATACTCATCATAGGTGATGGGCGAGGGGCAGATGAACAGAGTATAGAGTATGTCACTTCGCTCAATATGCACAATGATGTGATATTTGCTCTCATCTATGACCCTATGGAGCAGTCACTTCCTAGTGGCTCTTCTCTCTTTTTGAGTGATGGCGAGAGGGCTTTGGATGTAGATATCAGTGATAGCAAGTTCCAGAGTCGCTTTACAGCGATACTCCAAGAGCGAAAAGAGCGACTGGAAAACCTCTCACGCAAACAGGCTCTAGCTCTGCTCTCTATCTCCACAGCCCAGCCAGTCCTAGACCAAGTAATGGAACAACTAGGACATGCTCTCTCAACAAAGAGGAGAGGATAAGATATGCCAGATACAAATAGCACAGCAAGCAATATCACAAAGAATAACATTGCAGAAAATAACGCTTCACTTGACCTCCTCCAAGATATCATAGTCCCCCCAGCCATAGAGTATCTCCCCCCTGCATCAGGATGGATAGCGGTCATGCTCCTGCTCACTGCGTATGGGTTCTACTGGTATAGCAAGAGGCAAGCACTCTATAGATCCAACCTCTACCGCCGTCAAGCACTCACTCAGCTAGAGACAATACAAAGCAGTGGGACGCTTGTAGAGCAGTCACACTCTATGCTCTTGCTTATCAAACGCGTGGCACTCCAGCACTTTGGACGAGAGAGTGTGGCGACTCTGAGCGGAGATAGTTGGTGGGATTTTGTAGAACAACACTCCAATCTATCCATAGATACCACAGAGCGAAAACTCTATCAAGAGCTACTCTACACCCCCAACCCATCTATCACCAAAGAGCAGAGAGATACTCTGGCTAGAGTGACTAAGGTATGGATAGAGAGTCATCAGAAAAAGGAGCAAACCGATGATTGAATTTGTATATATTTGGGCTTTTGTTCTGCTTTTTGTGCCTCTAGTTATCATCAACTCACCACTTCGCTACTATAGTTCACGCAGTGCCTTGCGAGTGAGTTTCATAGATGATATACGCCAAGCCAAAGGGGGGCAAGAGTACAGCGAGGGGATCTCTCGTGCGACTCCTCTACAGAAGCTCCTCCTAGGCTTGGTCTGGGTACTGCTCATCGTAGCAGTAGCCAAACCACAATATATCGGCGAACCCATCATCAAAGAGGAGTCCCAAAGAGAGATACTCGTAGCCGTTGACCTCTCTGGCTCTATGTCTACGCAGGACTTCAAAGGCGAAGATGGTAAAAACATCGACCGCCTAGAGGCTGTCAAGCTGGTATTGGCAGACTTTTTTGAGAAACGAAAAGGCGAAAAGATAGGACTTGTACTCTTTGGTTCGGCTGCTTTTGTGCAAGCACCTTTCACCCAAGATTTGGATGCTTTGCAGACGCTTCTTGATGGCTTGCAGGTGGGTATGGCTGGACCGCAGACTATGCTAGGGGATGGCATAGCACTAGGTGTCAAGATGTTCCGTGAAAACAATGTCACAGATAGGATGATGATAGTGATGAGTGATGGAGACGACACAGGATCACGCATTCCACCCAAGACAGCTGCCAAACTCGCCAAAGATAATAGTGTCAACATCTACACTATCGCCGTAGGAGACCCCAAAAATGCAGGAGAGCATCCACTCGACACAGAGACACTCAAAAGCATATCTAAAGATACAGGCGGTCAGTTCTACTACGCACTCGACCGCAAAGAGCTAGTACAGATATATGATGCAATAGAGAAGCTCACACCCAAAGAAGTCAAACAACTCACCCACAGACCCACAAGCGAACTCTATATCTATCCGCTAGCTTTAGGGCTATTTTTGATGTTTGTTTATGCTCTATGGCTTTGGAGTGCACAATCAAGACGCATCAGAAAGGAAAATCTATCATGAATAGTCTATTAGAGAGTTGGGAGATATTTCACTTCTTGCGTCCATTGGTTCTGCTCTTGCTTCTTCCTGCATGGGCTTTTGTCTACTGGCTACTTGGACAACAAAACGATAGAAGAAGGTGGAAAAAACTGGTCAACCCAAAACTCCTAGAGCATCTACTCCTCACACCTCAGCAAAACCGTTCCAAGATAGAAGCTCCTTGGCTCTTGGGTCTGCTCTGGACGCTGATGATAGTAGCTCTCAGTGGTCCTAGCTGGCAGCTCAAACCAGAGCCTTTTGCCAAAGACAAAGCAGAGGTGGTCTTCCTCATCAAAGTATCTCCTAGTATGATGACCTCTGACCTCACACCATCGAGGCTAGAGCGAGCTAGGTTCAAGATGAAAGATCTCCTTGCACTTCGCTCTGATACCAAAGCAGCACTCATAGCCTATAGTGGCAGTTCGCACCTCGTACTACCGCTAACTGCTGACCACAATATCCTCACACTCTTTGCCAACTCTCTTGACCCAGAGATTATGCCCAAAGAGGGTGATGATCTAGCCAAGGCACTGATACTAGCATCCAAGCAGTTCACTACTACAGGTGGCACTATCATAGTATTGACGGATTCTAGTGAATCAGCCATAGTTAAAGATATGGAGAAACTAGAGTTCTCTCCCAAGATACTCTTTTTGGCGGTAGCTTCTAAGGAGTTGCTCAATCTACAGCAGATGCAAAAGAGTGCAAATATCCTCAACGCCAATATCCAAGAGATTACCATAGATGATAGTGATATAGAGCAGCTCAATGCGTGGACAGAGAGGTCATTTGAGAACCCTCAAGGCTTGGAGAGTAGTCACTATGAGGATGGTGGCTATCTGCTCTTGCCTCTCATATTGCTTGTACTGCTTTTGTGGTTTAGACGAGGGTTTATAGCCGAAGTTTGGAGGGTCTCATGAAGAGTATAAAAACGATAATAGAGGAAAAACCCACGATAATACCTCTCTATGTGGTGAGTGTGGCTATTGTGTTATGGCTACTCTTTGGCTTTCGAGGGAGTTTCATAGAGCTATGGGTCACAAACGACCAGAGAGGCTACTACCACTACAAAAACCAAGAGTACAGCAGTGCCGCCCAAGCATTCGATGATGCACTCTACAAAGCAGCCTCATTCTACAGAGCAGGAGAGTTCAAAAAATCCCAAGCCATCTACGCCACCATGAGTAGCCCCGAAGCCAAATACAATCTAGGCAATAGCCTATTGATGCAAGGAGAGTACGAAGAGGCTATCAAAGCGTACGATATAGCCCTACAGATGCGACCTGATTTCAAGGAGGCTCAAAGCAACAAAGCATTGGCAATCGCTAGAAAAGAACTCAAAGATGTAGAGAATGATGGCAAGCAGGGAGTAGGTGCTTTGGGAGCTGATGAGATAGTCTATGACAACAGCGAAAACAAGGGCGAAGAGCAAACCCAAGAGGAGTCAACCCAAACCCAACAACAAAACAACACCAACTGGCTAGACCGCATCCAAACCAGCCCAAAAGATTTTTTGAAACATAAGTTTTCTTATCAGTATGGGATGGGTGGGGAGGGGTAATCAACGAACTTGACATCTTTGTACAATTAACATATACTATAATTCTCGTTGGGAAGCATACTATGATATGGAATAGCATGTTTGATAATCTTGATAACTTCTTGAGGACAAGAGGAGAATCTATTTTAATAAAAATGATATTGGATACTTTGGAGAAATGATATGCATAAATCAGAACTAATTGAGAGAATTGAAAACGGTGAAGATACATATACGCAATTTAAAGCAGATATAACAAACAGTGAAAAATTGGCTGAAGAGTTAGTAGCTTTTTCAAATGCAAAGGGTGGTATTTTGATCATTGGTGTTAGCGATGACAATGCAATAGTTGGTATAAGCGACGACTCTATCAGACGACTGAATCAACTTGTAGGAAATGTAATAAACTCCAATATAAACCCTCCCATCTATCCAACTACGGAGATAAAAAAAATAGATAATAAAAAGATATTAGTAGTAACCATAGAAGAGGGGAACAACAAGCCATACTCCACAAACAAAGGTATATATCTCACAAAAGCAGGAAGTGACAAGAGGAAAATATCGCCTCAAGAACTCAAGAGACTTTTTGCTGAGTCAAAAAACTTATATGCAGATGAGGATATAGTGAGCGGTAGTAGCATCAATAATTTGAATATGCAACTCTATTATCAATATTTGGCAAAGGCAAACAGTGATGTTTTGGACAAGCTACAAAAGGGAGAGATAGATCTGCACATACTCCTAGAAAACGAAATGATAATGAAAAATACGCAATTGACGCTCGCAGGAAACCTAATCTTTGGTATCAATCCTCAAAAATTCAATAAAACTTTTTATGTTAATTGTTGCTATTTTGATGGAGATGATGTCACAGTGGACAAATTCATCTCAAAAAAAAGAGTGCTAGGCACATTTGAAAAGCTTTATGATGAGAGTATGAGTTTTGTAAAAAGTAATTTACGGTATAGGCAAGTAGAGCAGAATTTCAACTCTAATGGTGTGATAGAGATAGATGAACGGGTATTGGGTGAGCTTATTGTAAATGCTTTGATACACAGAGATTATTATATAAATACTCCGATCAAGATCTTTATATTTCACAATAGAGTAGAGATCATAAGCCCAGGCAAGCTGACCAATTCATTGACGATAGAAAATATAAAAAGCGGTCGATCAATCTGTAGAAACCCCACACTAGACTCCATATGTGAAAATATCCTTACCTACAGTGGCTATGGCAGTGGGATAAAACGAGTCCTAGGCATCAACCCAGATGTAGAGTTCATCAATGATAAAGAGTTAGAACAATTTAAATGTATTATTCCTAGAAGTGGCTTTGATGGAATACAATGAAAACAATAAGTAAAATAAAGGTTGATGTTTGATGAGTAATTATAAACCACCCTTTACAATCACCTCTAAGACACTAAAACTTGTAAGTGAAATATCTGAACTTATTTCTGATATTAAACATATTGATAAAACTTATAGCACATTAACACTTCGTAAAAAAAACAGAGTTCGATCGATTACAGGAACATTGCAGATAGAGGGTAATACCTTTGATGAAGATAAGGTTACTAATGTTATAAACGGTAAAACTGTTTTGGGAACGATGAGAGAGATCGAAGAGGTAAAAGGGGCTATACAAGCTTACGATTACTTAGAAAAATATGATTTTAGAAATGAAAAAGATCTACTCAAAGCACATAGCTTTTTGATGGATAAGCTTCTTCATAATGCAGGAACTTATAGACATAGCAATGTAAGTGTTGGTGGTAAAGATGGCGTTACACATGTGGCACCTCCGCCCAATATGGTACCTCATCTTATGGGAGATATCTTCGGATGGTTGAAAACTACTGATGAGCATCTGCTTATTGTGAGTTGTGTTTTTCACTATGAATTTGAGTTTATCCACCCTTTCCCTGATGGAAATGGCAGGATAGGAAGACTTTGGCAAACAGTAATACTGAAATCGTTTAAAGATTTTTTTGCATATATACCAATAGAAAGTATGGTTAGAAATAATCAGCAAAAATATTATCAAGCCCTAGAAGATGCTGGAGCTACAGGAGAGAGTACACCTTTTGTGGAGTTTATGCTAGAAATTATCAATAAATCCTTAAAAGAGTATATCAAAGAGAGTAAAAAGAGTGTCCCTTTAAAAGTCCCCAAAAATGTCCCTTTAAAAAGACTTGATGATATACTAGATATTATGAAAAAAAATAAAGATGTCACACTATTGCAGATAGCCAATATTTTAGGTGTAGCAGACAAGACAATCAAAAGAGATATAGCAAAACTCAAAGAGGCTAACAAAATAAAAAGAGTTGGAAGTTTAAAAGCAGGTTATTGGGAGATAATAGATGGAATGTAGCGATGGAATGTAGCGAAAGATTCGTAGAAAAACCAGTAAGAGGATGGTCTAAATGAGCAACATACTCCAGCAGATAAAAAACGGTGAAAATAAATCACTAGAGTTCAAAGAGACTCTACCTAAAAATGAATCTATTGCCAAAACTGTTATAGCTTTCTCCAATACTAGCGGTGGGAAGTTGATTGTCGGGGTTAATGACAAACGAGAGATAGTGGGTGTTGATGATAGTAATATATTTGAAACAGAGGATAAAATCTCTTCTATTATCTTCGATAGTTGTAGTCCAAATATCTTGCCTGAGATGTACACTCTCAATATAGAAGGAAAACTCCTACTCGTTATCGAAGTCTTTAGAGGCAATCTACTCCCCTATTATCTGAAAAAAGAGGGTAAAAATAACGGCACATATATTAGGATAGGAGCGACCAACAGAGAGGCAAGTTTTGAAAATATAGTAGAGCTAGAGAGGCAGAAGAGAAATATCAGCTATGATGAAGAGATCTGTTATGAAAAAGAGTTCAAAGGTTTAGATTTGACAATACTCTACAGGCGTTTTGAATCTCTCAACAAGCAACTCAATATAGAAAAGTTGAAAAACCTCAAACTTATCAAAGAGGAACACAACAGACTCTACCCTACTAATGCCTTGATGATACTACTGGGTACTCCTCTACATTGTAGTGTCAAATGTGCAAAGTTCAAGGGTACAACAATGGAGCTTTTCATAGACAAAAAAGAGTATAGTGGCGATATATTTACTATTCTTGAAAACTCTATGGCATTTATCCAAAACCATATAAATCTCAGAGGTGAGATAAAAGGTCTCGTCAGAACCGACACCTACGAGATACCGACAGTTGCCCTCAGAGAAGCACTCATAAATGCCCTCATACATCGTGACTATATAAATGGTGGCAGAGATATCAAGGTAGGTATCTATGATGACATAGTCAATATCGTTTCACCTGGTAGTTTCCCACATAGTATCACTATGGATGATATAACAAATGGCAGAAGTGAAGCGAGAAACAGAGTCATAGCAAATCTCTTTAAGGAGTTAGGACTCATAGAGCAGTGGGGCAGTGGCATCAACCGTATAAAAAAACAATGCCTAGAAGCTGGACTGAAAGAGCCACAGATAAAAGAGCAAAACGATTTTGTAGATGTAGAGTTCTATCGTCCTCAAGATATAAGCGACCGATTAGAACCGATAAGCGTCGGAAAACCGTCGGAAACGGACGATTACGGACGATTACGAACGATTAGCGTTGAAAAACCGTCGGATAACCGTCGGATACCGTCGGATACTACGGAACAAGAAAAAATAGTTTTAAAGTATATTTTTGAACATTCATCTATCAAATCAAAACAAATAGAAAAGCTACTAAAGATTAAAGAAAGCAGAACGAGGGAACTATTGAAGCAGATGGTAGATAAGAGTTTGATTGTGAAGCTTGGGAGTGGTAGGAGTACTTATTATGAGGTGCTTGGCGACTTAGGGAATAAAAATGACAAATACTAATCAGAAATCATCATCATCACCACTACTAATAGTTGAGTACAATGCTTTAGGAAGAATATTAGCTCAGTTACTTATGATTTTTGGTATGTATTTTGGATTTTTTCTTGTTTTTGGAGTTAGTAATATATTTACAATAGTTATAGGAACACTTTTTTTTGTTACAGGATTTACAATGTTTATTAGCTTATCTCTATTTGATACATTGATTTTTGAAGATGATAAAATATTGATTGAATTTAATATACTTGGTTTTAGGTATATTGGTGTAGAAGTATATTACAAAAATATGCTAGTTGGACTAAGGAAAGGGTTGTTTGGTGGTCAACTATTTCTATATAAGAAAAATAAAAGATGGCAATTATTAGCTTTATCCTATATAGATTTATTACCCATAAGTAATAAAGATATAAAAACTATCAAACAAATATTTATAGAAAAGAAAGTAATCGAAGGAAATGAATATTCATGGAATTTTTAGCCACTGTAGGGTGGATGCAATCCACCGTCATATCTCAGCGACTCATTGATACAAAAACTACTTTGTGGTGGGATACTTCCACCCTACAAACTATGCAACAAGACAACAAATAAGAAGGTAAAAAATGAAAAAAATCACAACCCTACTTATCCTCCTCTCCCTAAGTCTCCACGCTATAGAAGGAGCAGTAACAGCAAAAGTACTGCCAAAAGAACACTATGCAGTGAGCGAAGAGATCATCGTACAAGTGGATATCAAAAGTACAGCCTATAGTATGACGCAGTCCAAGATAGGACTAGAGAATAGTCCTGAGTATGTCGTCTCTGCACCCAAGAGTGCTGCGTCACTAGAGACTGTAGATATCAATGGGACGGATTGGTCTGTGGTGCATTATGAGTATAGACTCTATCCCCTCCATGCAGGTAAGCTCTCTATCCCTCCTATCCTTATATCTTTTTTGGCATCTATGGGGTATGGGCAGGAGAGTCAGAGTTTTGAGCTTCGTACAGAGGGCTTGAGTATAGATATAGCAGGACATGAGGGGGTGAGTGCTGATAAGTTCGTCCTCTCTACACCGCACTACTCTCTCAAAACGACACAAAACCCAACGACCGATGGTCTCAAAGAGGGAGATGCCTTTACCCTGCTAGTGACCCAAGAGGCACAGAGTGTGCCTGATATACTGCTCACACCTATTAGGTTTGAGAGTAGTGAGTACTTCAAGGTATATACTACAGAACCGACACTCACAAGTAGCGAAAACAGAGGCGTGAGTAGTGTGAGTCGTAGTGATAAGTTTACCTTTGTAGCTATCAAAGAGGGCAATGTCACACTCCCTAGCCAAGAGCTACTCTGGTGGGATACAAAAGAGCAAAAACTCCACAAAGAGCAGATACCACAACTCCACTTCACCATCATAGCCCAACCAAAGGTCAAGACTCAACAAGAAGATACACAGAGTATAAATAGTCAAAAGCTTTTGAGTTATATTGCTATCATGTTGCTACTGATTACACTCCTCTACCGAGCTTATCCACTCCTAAAAAAAAGACAAAAGAGACAAAAAGAACTCTATAATCAAAGTGAAGCAGGACTCTTTGAGACTCTCCAAAAGAGCTGTCAAGATGCTGATGCAAAACAACTCTATAGAGACTTTTATAGTTGGTTGGAGTCTGCTGATACAGAACTCTACCGACTTGGATTTACTGGTATAGGTGAAGCGTATCCTGCTATGAAAGATACATTGAGAGAGCTAGAGGGTGCTTTGAGTGATGAGGAGCGTGGCTTTGAGAGTAGTGAGTTCTGTAGAGAAGTTCAAAGATTTCGAGAAGAGCTACTCCGTAGTAGAGAAGATGAAGAGAGTGGACTGATGGATGGGATAAATCCTAGAAGTTAACTCAAATTAATATAATGGTGGGATGCTCCCACCCTACAGCTAACAAAATAAAGGCAAAATAATGAAACAACTACTACTAATCCTCGCTCTATCCATAGCTATCAATGCACAAGAGGCTCACTATGTCGGTGACAAGAGCTGTGTGGAGTGCCATAGCAAGGAGACGCATGAGTGGCTAGGGTCGCATCATGATGAGGCTATGATGGTGGCTGATGAGAAGTCGGTCAAGGGGGATTTTAACGATAGCTCTTTTAGCTACAACGGTATCACCTCTCTCTTTTATCGTAAAGATGGGAAGTATATAGTGCGTACTGATGGTGCAGATGGGAAACTTGGGGATTTTGAAATAGCCTATACCTTTGGAGTCTATCCGTTGCAACAATATATGGTCAAGTTTCCTAAAGGGCGGATACAAGTACTCGATATAGCATGGGATAGCAGAAGCAAAGATGAGGGAGGTCAGAGGTGGTATCATCTGCATCCTGATGATAATGTCACAGCAGGCGATCCTCTGCACTGGACTGGACCCAACCTCAACTGGAACTATATGTGTGCGGATTGTCACTCTACTAACCTCAAAAAAAACTATAACCCACAAACAAAAGAGTATGCGACCTCTTGGGATATTATCAATGTCTCTTGTGAAGCGTGTCATGGACCAGCATCTAATCATATAGCATGGACAAAAGAGAAGAATGCAACTCTTAGCAATAGTGGCTTTATGGTTTCACTTTTGCATAATGGTCGTAAATGGGAGATAGACCCAAAAACACTCAAACCAGTGCTTCACGATACCAATAAAACCTCTCGTTATAGTGAGATAGAGGTCTGTGCCAAGTGCCACTCTAGGCGTACACAACTAGATGACAAGTTCAAGACAGGCGATAAGTTCCATAATCACTATCTGCCTACTCTCCTTGATGAAAATCTCTACTATAGTGATGGAAAGATAAAAGATGAAGTCTATGTCTATAACTCTTTTCTGCAAAGTAAGATGCATGAAGCAGGAGTTACTTGCACAGATTGTCATAACCCTCATACCCTAGAGCGAAAAGCTGAGGGAGACCAAATATGTTTTCGCTGTCATAAGATGAACAAATATAAAGCTCCATCACACCATAAACACCTAGAGGGGAGTACGGGAGCGAGTTGTGTGAGCTGTCATATGCCTGCACGCACCTATATGGGTGTCGATAGCCGTAACGACCATAGCTTTAGAGTGCCTCGTCCTGACCTCGCGGTGGAAAATGATACACCTGATGCCTGTACACTCTGCCATAAAGACAAAGATGCTTCTTGGGCAAGTGATGCTATGAAAAAGTGGTATGGTGAGATACCAAAAGGGAAACAGGACTTTGCACATTCTTTTGAAGCTCTACGCAAAAATAGTGCAAATGCTCCTCAAACGCTCTATAGTGTACTTATGAGTGATGCTCCTAATATTGCCAAAGCGACTGTTACTACCTACCTAGGCAACTACCCATCCAAACAGACCTATACCACTACACTGCAAATGCTCAGAAACAAAGATGCCTCTATTCGCCGTTCTGCATTACAAGCATTAGAGGCTTTTCCACCAAAGATGCGTGTAAAAGAGACATTTAAGCTCCTCAATGACCCTCTTAAAACTGTGCGAATGGAAGCAACGAGACAACTTTCATCTTTTCCGTTAGGTCAATTAGATACACAAAACCGTGAACTACTAAAAAAAGCTTTAAAAGAGTATGAAGAGGTACTAATCTTTAGTGCAGATCGTCCAGAGTCTCAACTCTCTTTGGCTCTTTTGAATACAAGCAAAGGGAAGTTTGATAGAGCAGAAGAGGCATATAAAGAGGCTCTTAGGCTACAAACTAAATTTGTCCCTGCTTATATTAACTATAGCAACTTTTTACGCAATCAAAAAAGAGAAGCAGAGGCATACAAAGTACTTCAAGAGGGAATTATACAAATCCCAAGTGCAGGAATCCTCCATCACTCATTGGGACTTTGGTATATTAGAAATCAAGAGAAAGAAAAAGCCTATAACTCTCTAAAGAGAGCTGTAGAGTTAGAGCCTTATAATAGTCGGTTTGTTTATGTCTATGCAGTGGCTATTGGTGAGGGTAATCCTATAAAAGCAATAGAGTTATTAGAGAAGTCATATAGACTCCATACTGGTGACTTGCAGACTATTTCAGGCTTAGCTTACTATTACCAACAGATAGATAAGAGAGAAAAAAGTTTAGAGTATAAGAGAAAACTCCAAGAGTTAGAAGCTTTTAGAGTAAGATAGTGGTATCATAAATACTACTACCCCTTTGAGGAGACTCTTAGAATCTATAATTTAAGATGAGTCGTAAGTTATCTACCTCTACACCTTGATTGCTTAGAGGTAACTCTGTAGCTTCTTGGTGAATATATTGGAGTCTAAGTATCATATTGGAAAAACTTTTCCCTACTCCTAGGGCATAAGTTTGATCAAACTCCATAGCATGATGCTGTATTTTAAACCCATCATTCATAATAGAAAAAGCCCGTTCTCCCAAATAAAGAGCTCCTCCAAGGTGGTAGCTTTGGTAATGAGAATGAATCTTAAGGGCTGTTGTAAAATACTCCCCTTGTGCATTATTGCTAAAACTATTACTCTTATAATCACTAAGTTTAATATATTTTGTAATACCTGTAAGCTTGATGCTTATATCTGATATTTTTGTTTTATACTCTACTTTTAGATCACTCTGATAGACATCAAACGCTTTGTAATCTGTATAATACTGTACAAAGCCCAAAGAGATTTTTTCCATAGTGTACTCTAAACCAGCACCATAGACAGCACCATGGACTGTTGGAGCAATATTATCCTCTAATACATTAATATAATTGAGCCTTAGATGCAGACCATTATCATAACTATACCCATATTGTAAAAAAACCTTACTTGTTGTCAAATCCTCTTTGAGTGGTGGTTGTTTGGTATCTGTATTGGCATGTTCAAAAACAAATTTATACTCTGAATCATTATTATGAATATCACCACCTACCCCCATAAGCTTTCCATTTGTCTTTTGAAAAGAGTTTGAAAAATCTATATTTTCATAATAGAGTATAGCACTAGAGTGGACAGATTCATGTGCTACAAGAGTAGTAATTGGTAATAAGAGTAGTAGTGGTAGTTTTGTTATTTGCATTAAGAACCTTTTGAATAAATATTAAAATAGTGTTGTAATTATAACTTTTATAACTTACTATAATATATTTTATCAAAAGAGATCTATTTAGAGGGTATTATCTAAAGGACAATACCCAAAAGTTTATGAATAGAGTTTTTCTCTATAAGTCTCTTGTCTTCTTTGAGTTTTTGCTAGGATTACTTTAGCATCTTCAGCTAATGAACCATATTCTGATGCCATTGGTGTAGATATAAGTTGCTTAATTCCATTTACAAGAATATTTGTATTAGTAACCTCTTCTTGTGATTTTTGGTGTAATTCATCAAATTCTACATTAGGCTCTATATGGATAATTCTTTGGATAGTAGCATTTTGTTCATTAATATAAATTTTAGATGTCTCAATAGCATCAATAACTTGATTGATATGTACGCTAATTTTTTCCATCTCTTTTTGACACTCTTCTTTTTTTGTACAGTAGAACTCTGCTTCTTCTTTTACTTTTTGTGCTACTTGATAATTTTTTGATTCACGCATAAATATTTTTATTGCAAAAACTACCCAAATAGCTATAATAGCTGAAAAAGCCATAATAATCATACCTATCATAGCATTACCCTCTCCACCAGTTATACCTCCACCAATCCATGATAAAATAGAGTTTTGTGCTTCTAGAGTAGGTGCTTTGCTAATATCTACAACTATATTAAGTGCATTACTAGCTATGTAAATCCATCCTACAATAACAGCTAAACCAGCTAATAAAGAGAGTATCAAGGCTCCAAATTTTCCTGAAGATAACTCTCTTACATAAATAGGTTCAATCTGCTTAATATCTTCAAAGTTTATAGCTTCTTCTTCATCTAACTCTTGTTCTATAGATGAATCAAAACCTACCTTTTTAAGGAGTGCTTCAGATGGATGAATAGAGTCATTGAGAAGCATAGATTTTGCATTTTCATATTTTTCAACATCCTCTTCCAAAATTTCCATACAGCTTTTTGTAGTAACATCTGAATTTTCTATTATGGTACGCGCTTCATGAATCAAAGCATCAGATTTTTTTGCTACGATAGGTGCTACTTGGGTAATTACTTCTTCTTCTGCTTGAATAGTTTCATCTGCTATAGATTCTACAGATTGCTCCTGTATATTATCTGCTTTTGGTATAGCACTACCCTCTTCTTGTGCTATAACAACCTCTTCTACTTTTGTCTCCAATTCCTCTTGGACACTATTAGGTTTTTCCATTATAAATCCCCTTATCTTATTTGATTAATTAACACTTATCATTTATGATAACATAATATTCGTGAAATCAACTTTGATTTCTATCAATAATTTATGCTATAATCCAAAATTATATCAAAATTAGGATTTTTATGGGTATTTTAGTTTCACTAATTGTTTTATCGTTGTTGGTTTTTTTTCATGAACTAGGTCATTTTGTTGCGGCTAGAAGGCTTGGTGTACAAGTGGATGTATTTAGTGTTGGATTTGGTAAAAAAATCTATTCTAAAATGATTGGAACTACAGAGTGGAGTATATCAGCTATTCCTCTAGGTGGCTATGTAAAAATGAAAGGTCAAGATGATAGTGATCCTACGAAAGTAAGCTATGATAATGACTCATATAATAGTAAAAAACCATGGGAGCGTATTATTATACTTCTAGCTGGTCCCTTTGCCAATTTTTTACTTGCTTTTTTTCTCTATTTGGCTATTGCAAATATTGGTATTCCTAAGCTTTTACCCATAGTTGGAAATGTAGGAGAAAATACTCCTGCTTTGGTAGCTGGCATGCAAAAAGGTGATAAAGTTATAGCTGTTAATGGTGTTACAATTAACTATTGGGAAGAGATAGGCAAGCAGATTAATAAATCTAATAACTCTCGGGTAGACCTTGTTATTATTCGTGATAATAGACGAATTAACCTTCTTCTTACACCAAAAATTATTGATGATAAAAATATTTTTGAAGAATCAATCAAAAGAAGAATTATTGGTATTTCTGCTTTGGGTGAAGTGGTACAGGTAACTTATGATCTTGTTGATGGAGTATCGTATGCATGGGATGAGACAAAAAAAGCCTCAGTTTTAATCTTTCAAAGTGTTCAAAAGCTTATTACAGGAGCTATAAGTTCAGATAAAGTTGGTGGGATTATTACCATAGTTGATGTTACTTCACAAGCAAGTGCTGCGGGTATTGTCTCGTTACTCTTTTTTACGGCACTAATTTCTGTGAACTTAGGAGTATTAAACCTCTTGCCTATACCTGCTCTTGATGGTGGACATATTATGTTTAACCTTTATGAGATTGTTCGAGGGAAAGCACCAACAGAAAAAGCACTCTATCAAATGACTATAGCTGGATGGGTTATGCTATTTGGGCTTATGTTTTTGGGACTTTATAATGATATTAATAGATTAATAGGAGGATAATTATGGCAACAGAAAATATAATTGACAAAGAACAACTAAGAAAAAACTTAGATGAAGTAATATGGAAAATAGAAGATGCAAGACTAGCTATAAGTGAACATCATATTGTTAAGCTAGTCACTGTAGGTAAATATACAAATATAGAAAATATCTCTACACTCTATGAGTTAGGACAAAGAGCTTTTGGGGAAAACCAAGTACAACAACTTGAAAAACGAAGTGATCTTTTGGAGCATATTCCCTTAGAATGGCACTTTATAGGCTCTTTACAAAAAAATAAAATTAACAAACTTATAGATATTCGTCCATCACTTGTACACTCTATTGATTCTATAGAGTTAGCTTTGGCTCTTAATGAAAAACTAGAGAAAAAAAATACTAAACTTAATGCTCTTTTACAAATTAATTCAGCAAATGAAGAGAGTAAGTCAGGAGTATCTACCCAAGAAGCACAAGATATATATCAAGAGATTATAGAAAGATGTCCAAATCTACAGCTTAAAGGTGTTATGAGTATTGGTGCACATAGTAACAATCAAAGAGTTATAAAAGAGAGCTTTGAAGCAACTCATAAAATTTATGAAAGCTTACAAAAAGATGGAGCAAGTATCTGCTCTATGGGTATGAGTGGAGATTATGAACTTGCTATTGCCTGTGGATCAAACTTAGTTCGCATAGGCTCTGTAATATTTAAATAAAAGAAAGGTAAGGGTTGATACCTTTACTTATCTACAAAATATCACTTATCATTTGAGATAGTTGAGGGCTATTTAGTTTGGTTCTATACTCTACATTTACACCTTGCTTTTTTAGCTCCTCAAAAAATGCTTTTGCACTTGCAATCTGTAGTTTTTCTTTTGTACTAATATCA
>JADGDQ010000025.1 GCA_016744805.1 Sulfurovaceae bacterium | reverse complement strand
ATGCAATTGCAAATGAAAACTAATAATATTATAGAAGTTTTAAATCTTAATTTTTCTTATGCAAAACAAAAAGTATTAGAAGATATTAATTTTACGGTTAAAGAGAAAGACTTTCTTGCTATTATTGGACCAAATGGTGGGGGAAAATCTACATTATTAAAATTAATTCTAGGTATAAATACTTTACAAGAGGGAGAAATACAGGTATTTGGTCAGAAGTATTTAGATCAAATAGAGCATATTGGATATGTCCCACAAAATACAAATATTAATATTAATTTTCCAATAAGTGTACTTGAAGTTGTGATGATGGGGCAAAATAGTTTGAAAAAAAGAATTTTTGGTTATAAAAAAGATGAGAAGTATCAAGCATAT
Organism: Sulfurovaceae bacterium; assembly: GCA_016744805.1. Taxonomy (GTDB): domain Bacteria; phylum Campylobacterota; class Campylobacteria; order Campylobacterales; family Sulfurovaceae; genus SZUA-451. Next base: position 32,733 of record JADGDQ010000025.1, on the reverse strand, counting down.
CAAGTATTAGAAAAAGTAAATATGAGTAAGTTCTCTTCTACCCCAATATCAGAGCTTTCTGGTGGTCAAAGACAAAGGGTTTTTATAGCACGAGCACTTTTTTCAAATCCCAAAATTTTACTACTTGATGAGCCAACTTCAAGTATTGATGTTAATGGTTCTGAACAAATTTATAAAACACTAGAAGAGTTAAATAAAGAGATCACTGTAATTGTTGTAAGTCATGATATCTCTTTGATACTACAACAAGCTACAAGAGCATTTTATATTAATAAAAGTCTAATTGATCATAAGTTAGATACTATCAACAAAGATTTTAATAGAGATAATAATCATCTATGTGAAGTTGAACTTTTACAGATGTTAGGAAATTATAAATGCTAGAGACACTCTCTTATACTTTTATTCAAAACGCAATTATTGCTGTAGTATTAGTAAGTATTATTACAGGTATTATTGGTAGTTTAGTAGTTGTTAATAAGATGGTATTTTTATCAGGTGGTATTGCTCATAGTGCTTATGGAGGCATAGGAATAGCAATATATTTTGGATTGCCTATGCTTCTTTCAACTTCTCTATTTTGTATTTTTGTGACAATTTTAATCGCATTGGCAAGCTATAAACAGAGAGAACATTTAGATATTCTTATAGGTCTTACTTGGGCTATTGGCATGTCTATAGGTATTATACTTGTTGACTTAACCTCAGGCTATCAAGCGGATTTGATGAGTTATCTCTTTGGTTCACTCTTGGCTGTAACTACTAATGATATTATTTATATGTCAACACTTTTAGTGTTTATCATTGGGATTGTTTTTCCTTTTTATAGAGAAATTTTATCAGTATCTTATGATAGTGAATATGCAACTCTAAGAGGTGTCAAAACGCGATTTTTCTATACACTTATTTTAGTATTATCTAGTCTGACTATAGTCGTTTCCATAAAAATAGTAGGACTTATTTTAGTTATAGCTCTTCTAACAATTCCTGTGTATATAGCAAGCTTTTTTTCAAAAAGCCTATTTTTTATGATGATAAATGCAACACTTCTATCTATACTTTTTTCTACTATAGGATTGATTGTATCTTATAACTATGATATAAGCTCTGGTCCTTCGATTATTCTTATGGGTTCAATATTTGCCTTAGGTGCATTTATAATTAAAAGTATAAGAAAGGAATAAATATGAATAAAATTAGAAAATCAAATAGAGCAAAACTACCTTCAAAATATGGTAATTTTATAGTAAAAGCTTATAAAGATGATACACAAGAACATTTAGTAATTATGAGTGAAAATTTCTCTGCACTTACAACTCCTTATGTTAGAATTCATTCAGAGTGTTTAACAGGTGATGCTTTGGGGAGTTTGAAGTGTGATTGTGGGAATCAGCTCTCTATAGGGTTAAAACTTATCCAAAAAGAGGGTGGTATGCTTATTTATCATCGTCAAGAAGGTAGAAATATAGGACTTGTGAATAAAATCAATGCTTATCATCTCCAAGATCAAGGGCTTAATACCATTGAGGCAAATTTAGCACTAGGATTTAAAGAGGATGAGAGAGACTATAGTATTGTTGATGTTATCTTTAAAGATTTAGGAGTAAATAAAATAAGGCTGATTACAAATAATCCAAAAAAAATTGCATATATAGAAAGTTTGGAGGTTGAATTAGTTCAAATTATACCCTCAATTACAGTAATAAATAAATATAATAAAAGCTACCTAGAGATTAAAAAAAGATCTATGGGTCATTATTTATAAAGGATACTAAAATATGTTAAAACTTTTTTTACTGTTGAGCCTCTCTTTTAATATTGCATTTGCTTGTGCAAGTTGTCAATTGATGGTTCCAGATGTAGAGGTGAAAGTAGCTCTTACTATAGAAGATAAAAATATTAATAAAGTAGATATAGTATGGAATTTTTCAGATGATTATCAAAATGTACTAAAAGAGCAGTATGATAAAAATAGTAATAATCATCTTGATAAGGAAGAACTAAAAGATATAAAACAAGCTATGATGGATTATCTTACGCCCAAAAATATACTTACAACTGTTCAGTATGCGGATGAGAATACTTCAGAGGCTATAGCTCTTGATGTAAGGTATCAAAATTTTTCTCTTGATATAGTAGAGGATATTTTGGTTTTTACTTATGATGGAAAGCTCCAACAAGAACTCTCTCATAACGCTAGTTTGTCTATAGCATTTGAAGATGATGAAGCCTATTTTACCTTTAGAGTTACAGAGCTTGAGATAAGTGAGAATTATTTTAGATATACAAAAAATCTTTATCTCTTTATCGCCTCTATACTTTTTCAAGATAAATCTTCTGCCCTAGAGATTGTAGTCCCACAGCCAGTAAAAGAGCTAAAAGTAGAAAAGAATATTTCATCCAATACAATAGATAATACAGAGAGTATTCAAGAGAGTTTTCTTATAAAAAGTATGGAAAAAATAAAATCTCTTTTTGTATCAATAAAAGATGAAAAGAATCCAATGACTTATCTCTTTTTACTCTTTTTTGCTTTTGTATATGGAGTTATTCACGCCCTAGGACCAGGACATGGAAAGACACTAGTAGCGAGTTATTTTCTCTCTAATGATAAGTCTTATAGCAAAGCTTTTTTTATCTCTCTAGCCATAGGTGTTGTGCATACATTTTCAGCTTTTTTATTAACACTTATAATTTATTTTTTTGTGAATACATTTTTGGCACAATTTTTGGATGATACGGTATATTATACAAGCAAAATTTCAGCACTTATTATAATTGCTATTGCCCTTTATTTAATATATACAAAATATTTGCTTTATAAAAAAATTGCACAAGAGAATAGAGCATCTACCTTTAAGTTTAGTACTTCATCTGCACATCTTTCTACTTGTGGTTGTTCTTCATGTAAGGTTGATAAAGACTCTACAGACATAGCACTGATTATCTCCGCAGGGATTATCCCTTGTCCTGGGACAACAACTCTATTTATTTTTGCACTCTCTACAGGACTCTATTATGCTGGGTTTATCTCTGCTTTAGTTATGAGTCTTGGTATGAGTAGTGTGATATTTATTTCAGCACTTTTAAGTACTATTGTACGAAAAAAAGTACTAAAATCAAATGATAAGCTAAAAAAATACTTAGAGTTTATCAGTTTGATTTTTATTCTTATTTTAGGGAGTCTCTTACTCTTTGTGTAAGTCTCTAAAATAGGGATATTTTTTAATGATAGCAGAATGGATGGAGTCTATATGTATAGGATTTTTATCAAAACTCCTAATGCCACAAGCAAAATCCAAAAAAGTAGATAGAGGAATCAAATCTTAAGAAAATTACTTTGTGGTACAATTAGCCTTCAGTTTTATGGGACACAAAGGAAATTGGTGAGAATAGATAAATATTTGGTAGAAAATGGCTATTTTGAGAGTCGTAACCGTGCATTGGATGCTATTAAAGCAGGCAAAGTTAAAGTAGATAATAGAGTAGTCAAAGCGTCATTCAAGATGACAACACATAGTGACTTAGCTGTAGAAGATGAAAAGTTTTATGTAAGTAGAGCAGCACGAAAATTAGAGCTATTTTTGGCTAGTCATACAATAGATATGCAGAGTAAAAGAGCTTTAGATATTGGTTCTAGTACAGGTGGATTTGCTCAAATACTTTTGGAAAATGGTGTTCGGAGCTTAGAGTGTGTGGATGTAGGTAAAAACCAACTTCATATCTCATTAAGAAACAACAAAAAAGTAACACTTCTTGAAGAGATGGATATTCGTAATTATCAAAACCATGAGCCTTTTGAGCTACTAAGTTGTGATGTGTCGTTTATCTCTATTTTGCAGATAATAGATGATATACAGCGACTCTCTAAGAGTGGAACAGATATTATTATACTCTATAAACCACAGTTTGAAGTAGGCAAGGATACAAGACGAGATAGCAAAGGAGTGGTAATAGATCTTGATGCTATAGAACGAAAAAAAGAGATATTTCAATTACATTGTCAAGATTTAGGATGGGACTTATTGTATCAAGAAGCATCAAAAGTAGCTGGTAAATCAGGAAATCAAGAGTATATATATCATTTTGTAAAGGGTTAACAGTACTGTGTTATACTCGTATACTTTATTAATCTACTCTAAGGGGAAATTATGACTAAATTATACCTTGTATTTTCACTACTACTAATGCTTTTTCTATCAGGGTGTGCTAAGGGCTATAGCTATCCTAATTATGATGTTATTGCACCCAAAGTAACATGCAAACCCAAAAGAAAGAATATTGAGAAGTTTCTTAAAGAGCATCTTGATAAACCTTATGTATGGGCAGAAGAGGGACCTTATGCTTTTGATTGTTCTGGTTTGACTTATAATATTTATGGTCAAATGGGTGTAAAGATACCTCGTGTGGCTCGTGAACAGGCAAAAGTAGGAAAATATGTACCCAAACATGGGCTTAAGTATGGTGATTTAATATTCTTTGGTTCAACGAATAAAAGAAGTAAATATATCAATCATGTAGGTATCTATTTGAGTGATGGATGGTTTGCTCATGCTAGTAGTAAAGATAAAAAAGTTACTTATACTAATTTTAAAGATGAGCCAATATATCTCAAACGCATGAAAATATGTAGAAGATATTTAAGTGAAGATGAGAGAAAGCTTTTTATGACTTGTAACGGTAAAGTAAATCGAGCCAAAACTACCACAGTAGCCCACACAACCCCATGGCAACCTGGAATGGTTGTTCCTAAGAAAATTCCAAGGTAGGAGAGAGTGTATTGAGTAATATTAGACAAATAGTAGTATTTTTTGGGATGCTTCTTCTCTTTGGAGCATGCTCGCAGTATGATTATACCTTGCGTAAACCTACGGTAAAGTTTCAGACTCCTAGCAAAAAGGCTCTCTCTTCTATGCTCCGTGAATCAAATAATAAGCGGTATAGGTGGGCAGAAGAGGGACCTCACTCTTTTGATTGCTCTGGTTTTGTTTATTATAATTATGGAAGTATGAATTTATGGCTCCCTCGTAGAGCTATAGAACAAGCAAGATACGGCAAAACTATCCCAATGAGTCAGCTTCGTTATGGTGATTTAATCTTTTTTGATACACGCAAATATAGTAGAGGCAAAATAAACCATGTAGGTATATATATTGGTAAAAATCGCTTTAGACATGCAAGCAGTAGAAAAAAACGCATTATTACTACAAGTCTTAATAGTGCTTATTACAAAAAACGAGTGGTTGTCTGTAAGCGAGTAATCCCTCAAAAGCAGTATAAAAAACCTTTTAAAATAGTGGCAAAAGCACCGAAGCCTGTGCCTATAGCAAAAGTAGAAGAGATAGAAGAGCCAATTTTAAGTGAACAAAATAACTCTATATATATTGATAGACCGCTTATTGGTGTAGATGAGACTATGACAGTAGAAGAGATTGCCAATAAAGAACCAAAAGAAGTACCCAAAGAGATTGCTACGGGTTCACCTGAGAGTTTTATTAGTAAGCCAATAGTGCAAGAAGCTAATAGTACCAAGCATACAAATTTATACTAAAGGTATTCTCTTATGGCGAAATTTTCACCTAATCTTCCTTGTCCTTGTGGGAGTGGCAATAAATACAAAAAATGTTGTAGTCTCTATCATAAAGGAATGCGTCCTAAAAATGCATTAGTACTTATGAAGTCGCGATATAGTGCTTTTGCTACGAACCACAGCGCTTATATTATCAAAACAACACATCCTGATAATAGTGACTATACAGATGATATAAAGGGGTGGCGAGACTCTATAGAAATTTTTACTGCTCAGACTAGCTTTTTTAGTTTGGAGATATTAGAATTTATAGATGGTAATAGAGAAGCATTTGTAACTTTTAGAGCCAAACTCTCTAGTGGTGATCTTATAGAAAAGAGTCGCTTTCTAAAAGAATCAGGAGTATGGTTGTATGTCGATGGGAGCATAGACTCTTATTTAGACTGATTAGTCTCAGCTTTTTCTTTTTTTTCCTCTTTTTTCTTTTGAGCCTCTTTAGTTTTAGTGTTTTCTTTTTCAAATAGTGTCAAAAGATTTTTTTCATTAAGATCAACTTCACGCAATTGGGATGCTTCATTAGATAGAAGAAAAGAACTCAACAGTACCAAAGAGATAGAAGTACGAAGTAGGATTGAGGGGTTTGTGTCAGTATTCATTATTATTTTTTACTCACTTTATCAATAAAATTTAATTTATCATATCAAAAATAGGTTTCAACTTTATTGATTTTGATTAAAATCAGGCATCTAAAGAGAAATAAGAGACAAAAAATAATCCTTTCATCTCTTTATATATTTTTTGCTTTAGCATATTACAATAGATTTAATCTCTGTAAACTCCTCCAAAGCCCATTTTGGTCCCTCTCTACCTACTCCTGAAAGTTTGCTTCCACCATAGGGTTGTACATCAAAACGCAAAGTAGGAATATCATTGATAACCACACCACCTGATTGTGTATCCTCAATAAAACGACGCGTCAAAGAGAGATCATTGGTGAAAATACTAAATTGCAAACCATAAGGGGAGTTATTCATCTTCTCTATAGCCTCTTCATAAGAGTCCACAGATACCAAGCTTACAATAGGAGCAAAAACCTCTTCGCAGACTATTTCCATATCATCTGTAACATCAGCCATAACAGTAGGTGGGAAAATACCATCTATATCACTATCACCCGCAATAACCCTAGCCCCCTCATTTTTGGCATTAGCAATCCAAGTTTTTGCACGGCTTATAGCATCTTCGTTGATAAGAGAACTCATAAAGGTATCATCATCATAGGGGCTACCTACTTTAAGTTTTTGTGTTTCAGTAGCCATAAGGTCTGTAAACACTTGATAGATATCTCTATGTACATAAATTCTCTGCAAGGAGATACAGACTTGACCACTATTAACAAATGCACCAAAAGCACAGCGTTCAGCAGCCAATGGAAGATTGGCACTCTCATCTATATAAGTAGCTGCATTGCCTCCAAGCTCTAGGCTTATTTTTTTGATACCAGCTTGTGTAGTGATAATCTTGCCCACAGGTACAGACCCAGTAAAACTAATAACACGAGGAATAGGGCTTTTGACAAGTGTTGAGCCTACCTCTACATCTCCATAGACTACACTCAAAGCATCTTTAGTAGCATAAGGAGAGTGGATAAATGCTTTGGCTAACATATACGAAGTGCGTGTAGCCTCTGGTGTAGGTTTGAGTACCACACAATTACCAGCCCCTAATGCAGGAGCTATTTTGTGTGCTACAAGATTAAGAGGAAAGTTAAAAGGAGTAATACAGACCACCACCCCAGCAGGTTCTCTTCTATAAAAAGCCAAAGTCTGCTTACCACTAGGCATAACATCAGTAGGGATAGTCTCTCCGCTTAGATTGACTAATTCTGATGCAGTGAGGCGAATAGTCTCTATACATCTATCTACCTCAATCCTAGCAAAAGCAATAGGTTTGGCAACCTCCTGAGCAAGAGCAAGAGCAAAAGCCTCTCTCTCCTCTTGGAGTGTATGAGCCACATCTTCAAGCCATAAAATTCTTTGTGAGAGTGGTACTTGTGATGCACTTTTAGTATTTTCTTGGGCTATTTTCAAAGCTCTTGTGGCATCTTGAGCTGTACATTTTGGTACAATAGTTACCAAAGCATTATCATAAGGGCTAAATTTTTCCTCTGTTTCATCCATAATCTCTTCTGAAGAGCCAAAAAAAGTTTTGATAGTTATATCATCATGGCTGTCAAATAATCCAAACATAAAATATACTCCTTTTTATTTAAATAATTCAAAGAGTATAACGAAATTATGCTATACTCCAAACAGCTCAAAAGGATTTTTTGATGCTAGAGTATTGGGATAGACCCATAATTACTCACACAATTGAGAAATCTGTTATTTAGTAGGGACTATGAACTCGTTGAGGATTTTTGGTTCATTTTATTTTTATTTTTCTCTGTTTAAACTCTGTAAAACCGTAGAGCAGTACTTTTCTGATTAACTTTAACTCTTTTTTCTTCCATTTAGGCATATAGAGTTTATCATCTGGAGTTATATTTGCTAAGTTATTCCCATAAAAGACTTTTGTATATATTTTATAAGCTTTTGGTGCATTACTACGATATGCTTGTAGCTCTTTATTATCAAGGTCAAAACTATTTGCCATATCGATAAAGAAATTCCAAGCTGTTAATATATCTTCACACTCAATATCGCTTCTACTGTTATTGTTGAGCCATATTAAAACACTATCCAAATCATGCAAAAGTGGTTCAGAGTAATCAATTATCTTTATATTATTTTTCTCTGCATACTTTTTCAATGATTTTAATTTTGAGAAAATAGGTACTTTATCTCTCTTTGAATCAATAAAAAATGTATCTTCACTGCCATCAGTTATTTCCCAAATTAAATATCTATTTTTATTATTTAGACGATATAGTAGTGGGTAGTATTGTTTTTTCATCAAAATTATTTTGAGATTATTTTTAGCTTTTTGATATGCTCTATGACTGAGGGAATCGCTATGCGTTTAGCAACCTCCCTTAGAGCCTCTCTTGCTTCTTTGATATCAAGGTCAAAAGCTTTTCTATCTTCTTCATGCAGACTATTAATATATTTATCAAAGTATTGTAGATATCTCTTATCGGGCATCTTTACAATAGCGGAAAAAATCCAAGAGCCATAAAAATCACTTTGTAAATCTTCTAGTATAGCATTTATAACTCTTGTATCTTTTCTTGTTGCTAAACCTAGAAGGGCTTCTCCTCTAACTTCAGATTCTATATCATTGAGATTTTTATAGAGTGTATCTCGAATAGCAGGAGTATCGGACTCACATATTTGAGCTAGTGAAAATGTAGCCCAATTTCGTGTATCAAAGTCATCATCATTCATCAACAAGATGAGTGCTTCAATAGCTTTTTTATTTTCATAGCCACCTAATGCAAAAGCTAAAGCTCGCTTAATATCTAGAGATTTACTCGTAGCAAATGAAGCTAATTTATCTCCATAGAGTGTAGCTTTTATATGACCAAAACCATATATAGCCGATGAGATTACATCCTCGTTTTTATCATCCAAAAGCCTACCTAGCAGATATATGCGTTCACCTTTAAAAGATTTTGTCTTATATGCAAATTGAGATAGGATTCCTCCAGCAATTTCTCTATAAATCGCATCTTTTGAATAAACTAAATCTCTTATAAGATTAAGTATTTCACTATTTCCTCGTTTGCGAAGTTCAAAAATATAATCGGTATAGATATCTTCATCTTCTTCATAATAGGCTTTTTTTATGAGTTGTGGTACTGTTAATTTTTTTAAATTAATCTTCTTCATTCCACACTCATATATGCATTATTTATTTCATCACTTTGCATCATAAGTATTGCTCCACAGAATCCCTCAAAACCTCCACCAGTTCCGAATCCATATATCCATAATCATCAGGTATATCCAAAACAATTATTTTTTTGTATTGTAACAATCTAGCATAATTAGCTTTTAGCCTATCTTTGTGTTTGTACTCCATCACAAAGATAGTACTTGCCCACTCTATATCTTTGGCATTGACTGTTCGTCTAGCTCTTGGGCTTGTGCCTGCGGATCGGGCATTGATTCTTTCGTCTCTGCTATATATTTTCTCAGCAGTAGGGCTACGCCATTGGTTTCGGCTACAGATGAAGAGGAGGTTTTGCATGTTGATCCATGTGATTTTTATTAGACTAAATTTGTCGTTTAAGTATTGTATCATCTCTTGTCAAAAAATAAGTAGCTGACATCAGAATCATTTGCATAAATCCTCCCATTATGCTATACTCCAAACAGCTCAAAAGGATTTTTTGATGCTAGAGTATTGGGATAGACCCATAATTACTCAAAATTCACACTAAGGAGTTTAGTGATGAGATATGATTATCTTATTTTTATTGGCAGATTTCAGCCATTTCACATAGGTCACAAGCCCGTCATCGAGCAGGCACTTGCACAATCACACAAAGTCATAGTACTGATTGGTTCAGCTAATCAACCACGCACAGTTCGTAATCCATGGGATTTTAATGAACGAGAACGGATGATTCGTTGTAACTTTTCGGATGAAGAGAATAAACGCATACTTATTTCCCCTCTACAAGATTATACTTACAACAATACCTTGTGGATTAAGTCAGTACAGCTTATTGTCTCAGGACTCGTTCATAGCAAGATAGCCTCCAAACCATTAATTGGTCTGATAGGGTATTCCAAAGACCATACAAGTAAGTATCTTGATGAGTTTCCACAGTGGGAACGCGTAGAAGTAGAAGAGTATAAAGATATTCACGCTACTAATATTCGAGAGAGTTATTTTGCTTTGGGTGAGATTGGTCAAGATGTAACTACAAGTGTAGCTATAGAGCTAGAGAAATTTATGGCTACCAAAGCCTATAAACAAGTAGCAGATGAGTATCACTTTATCAACAAATACAAATCAGCATGGGATGCATCTCCCTATACGCCGATGTTTGTAACCGTTGACGCTGTAGTGGTGCAGTCAGGGCATATACTGCTTATAGAACGAAAGGCACAACCAGGAAAAGGATTAATGGCACTTCCTGGTGGATTTCTTGACCCTACAGAGAATCTACAAGAGGCAGTTATCCGTGAGCTACGAGAAGAGACACGCATCAAAGTCCCTGCACCAGTACTCGCAGGGAGCATCAGCACAAAAGAGGTCTTCGATGACCCACACCGCTCTGCACGAGGACGCACTATCACCCACGCCTACCTCATAGAGCTATCAGGTGACAAACTCCCCAAAGTCAAAGGTGGCGACGATGCCTCTCAGGCTTTTTGGGTAGCGTATGCAGATGTCAAGCCAGAGCAGATGTTTGAAGACCATTTCCATATCATCCAAGCGATGGTAGGATAAGTGTAGGGTGGATGCAATCCACCATTAATTGGTGGGATACTCCCACCCTACAGCAAACAAAACAGCGAGTCGATAGACGACTCCAAAAACATATAAATAGAAGGATTTTCTATGAAAAACATAATACTAAATACAGACAGTTACAAATCAAGTCACTATCTCCAGTATCCCCCAAAGAGTGAGTATATCTCTTCGTATATAGAAGCCAGAGGTGGAGTCTATCCAGAGACGCTCTTTTTTGGTCTCCAAGCCTTTATCAAAGAGTACCTACTTACGCCATTTACGAGAGACGACTTAGAAGAAGCCAAAGCGATACTAGAAGCTCACGGAGTGCCATTCAACTATGAGGGGTGGGAGTATATCTTAGAAGAGTATGATGGATATTTACCATTAGAGATTTCTGCGGTAGAGGAGGGGAGACTTATTCCTATTCGTTCTCCTTTGTTACAAGTGGTTAATACAGACCCCAAAGTCCCATGGCTAGTATCTTATATAGAGACTGCGCTACTGAGAGCGATATGGTACCCTACTACAGTCGCGACACTCTCTTATAGTATCAAGGCGATTATCAGAACATATCTCGAAGAGACAGCGGACAATAGAGACTCTTTGAGTTTCAAACTCCACGATTTTGGAGCAAGAGGTGCATCAAGCCAAGAGTCTGCAATGCTAGGTGGAATGGCTCACTTAGTCAACTTCCAAGGGACAGATACACTCTCTGCTATTGTGGGTGCAAGACGCTATTATGGAGCTGATATGGCAGGTTTTTCTATCCCTGCGAGTGAACACTCTACCATGACAAGTTGGGAAAAAGAAGGTGAGAGAGATGCCTACGCCAATATGATAAAGCAGTTTGGTGGGGAGGGCAAGATATTTGCTGTCGTCTCAGACTCATACAATATTTACAATGCCGTTAATACTATTTGGGGTAAGCAACTCAAAGAGCAGATACTGCAAAGTGGTGCAACGCTCGTTATCCGTCCAGACTCTGGTGATCCTATAGCAGTGATATTGACTATTGTCAAAGACCTCTATCGCTTATTTGGAGGGAGTATCAACTCCAAGGGCTACAAAGTATTGAGCGACTCTATACGCGTGATCCAAGGGGATGGTGTAGATGCAGAGGCTATAGCAGATATATTGGAAGCTCTCAAAGCAGATGGATACTCTGCTGAAAATATCGCTTTTGGTATGGGTGGTGGATTGTTACAGAAACCCAATAGAGATGATATGAGTTTCGCGATGAAAGTATCGGCTATATGCGTAGATGGAGTCTGGAGAGATGTCTACAAGAACCCCATCACAGATAGCCATAAACGATCCAAAAGAGGACGACTAGCATTGACACAAGGGTATGAGAGTGTGAGAGTCGAGGAGTTAGAGCAGAGAGAAGACCTCTTGCAACCCATCTATAGAGATGGTAGATTGCTCAAAGAGTTGAGTTTTGATGAGGTGAGAATGAATCTAAGAAAAAGATAGAAGAGCCTTAGGCAAAAAGCCCTCCCTCTTCTTCTTCTGAATTATATTCTGTTGCTGTAGATTGCTTGTCGTAGCAGTTATGGCATAAATAGCGATAATTTTGTAAGTCATAATAGATATGTTCGCCTACTTTAAGACCATCATAACACTCTGCACAGACAGAAGTGACTCTTAGGAGAATATCTTTGGTGGCTACTTGGTCTACAAAACATTGTGCATTCATAGTGATTTTTCCGTTTTAATTTTGCTAATCATCTCTTGTGCTACTGCTAACTCAGGGTCTATTGTAAGAGCTTTTTCGTAGAGTTCGAGTGCTAGGGTGTGCTCTTTTTGGTCATACTGTGTATTTGCATAGTTGTAGTAGTGTGGTGCATACTCTGCGTCAAGTTCAATAGATTTTTGGTGGTACTCTAGGGCGTTGGTCTCTTCTCCTAGTTTATGGAGTACATTAGCACATGATGCATAGAGCATATCATCTTCAGGGTTTAACTCTATAGCTTTTTGATAATACTCTTTTGCCTCTTCATACTCTTTGCTCTCATTGAGTATATAGGCATATCTACTAATAACCTCACTACTCTTTTTATCCACAATCAAAGCACTCTGTATTGCTTTTTTTGCTTCTAGTAAATCTCCTTTGCCTACAGCCTCATCAGTCATAGCAATAAGCTGTTCTAGTCTAGTAGGTTCTACAGTGGGTTCAGAGAAAGTTTTGTCTGGTCTATTGATACCACCTATTTGTGCGTTATCTTTTTTTGCCTCAAAATCTATACCTCGTTTAGGATAATCTTCACTAAAAAGTTTTTTAAAAAATATATAAAAAATAAATGCCGAAAGTGCAAAAAGAATAAGTTGAAAAAATGTCATAATCTACTCCAAAAAATATAACCGTATGATAGATAAATATAGCTAAGGGCTTAGTTAATTTTAGAAAAGTTTGCTATTATGTCTGCTATATTATAGATTAGATTCAAAGGATAGTTATGTCTTATAAAATTCAATTAGATAAAAAGAAATTAGAAGCGGAGTTAACTCCTTTACAGTATAGTGTATGCCTCAATCATGGCACAGAACCACCATTTCAAAATATCTATTGGGATAATAAAAAAGAGGGAGTTTATAACTGTATATGCTGTAATAGCCCACTTTTTGATTCTCAAACCAAATTTGATTCAGGTACAGGCTGGCCAAGCTACTTTAAGCCTATTAGCAAGGGAGCCGTAGAGTTTATTACTGATAGCTCTTTTGGGATGACGCGTACAGAGGCTCGTTGTGCTAGTTGTGGTTCTCATTTGGGGCATCTTTTTCCTGATGGTCCTGCTCCTACAGGAGAGAGATATTGCATCAATTCAGCTTCATTAGATTTTATAGAAAAAAAGTAGATTATTCACTTACATCTGCCAAAACCAATGCAAAGTCTACATCTACATTATGTTTTTGTAGGAGTTTGTAGGCTTGGCTTAGGGTTGAGCCTGTAGTAATAATGTCATCTATTAATATAGCACTAATATTCTCTTTGCCACTATACAAGAAATTTCTAGGATTATTTTCTCTATATTTACGCGATTTTCCTGCATATTTTATACTGTTTTGAGAGAGTAGGGAAGCATGTTGTGGATGAGAGTAAGGTGTTTGCATCTCTTTACTTAAGCAAGCAACATGAGAATAACCCTTTTTAACCTTCTCATCTATACCTATAATAGCAATATCTCGGGGGTCTTGGCTCATAAATGCTTGAATAAAAGGTTTGAAAGTTATTTGGGCTAGGTAGGTAAATACTCTATGCCCTTGTGGTTTGTGTTTGAGAAGAAGTAGAGATTCTATAGTAGAGTAAGGATAGAAGCTATATACCTCTAGTAACCCAATCTCTCTTTTTTTAATAGTGGGTCTAAAAAGTCTCTCTTTACATGTTTGGCAAATAACAGATATACTTAAACGGTGGCAAGAGAAACAACGCATTAAAGAGAGTCTTTGATTAAGCGTTTAATTCCATTATAAGCTACTTCCATCATTTTATCAATCTGTTCATAGGATATAATATACGGAGGCATAAAGTATATAATTCCTCCTAGAGGTCGTAATAAAACACCTTGAGAGAGAGCATAAGTGTATACTTGTAAACCTATTCGCTCTTTAGGGTCATATCCTTTGAGTTCTATAGCTGTCACCATACCTCTTTGTCTCACCTCTTTGACATTTTCTAATGTAGTGAATGCTTCTAGTTTTTGGGAGATATAAGTACTTCTCTTATGATTTTCACCTAATATATCTTCATTTTCAAAAATATCAAGAGTAGCCAATGCAGCAGAACATGCCAAAGGGTTTCCTGTGTAGCTATGAGAGTGTAAAAATGCTTTATGTTCATTATAATCACAATAAAAAGCATTATATATCTCATCAGTTGTCATAACTACAGAAAGAGGTAAGTAACCACCTGTTAAACCTTTAGAGAGTGTCATCATATCAGGGGTGATATTGGCTTGATTACAACCAAACATAGTACCAGTTCTTCCAAATCCAGTCATGATCTCATCGGCAATAAGATGAATACCATGTTGAGTCGTTAGCTCTCTAGCACCTACAAGATAATGAGGATGGTACATATGCATACCGCCTGCTCCTTGTATCAGTGGTTCTACAATCAAAGCAGCAATCTCTTTGCCTCGCTCTTCCAAAATAACTGCAAGTTCTTCCAATGCCTCTTTGGCACTTTGGATAGTTTGATCTTTTGGCACAGGTGTTTGGATACAAGATATGAGTAGGGGCTTATAAGTCTCTTTATACAGTTGCACATCTCCTACGCTTAATGCTCCGATAGTTTCACCATGGTAACTATTGCTCAATGACAAAAACAAAGAGCGATTTTCTCCACGGTTGAGATGATAATGATAACTCATCTTTAGAGTTACCTCCACGGCACTTGATCCATTATCTGCAAAAAATACTTTATTTAAGCCATTAGGGGTTATATGAACTAATTTTTCTGACAGTAAAATAGCAGGTTCATGTGAAAAACCAGCTAATATTACATGTTCTAATGTATCTAGTTGCTCTTTTATTTTACTATTAATTTTAGGGTTACAGTGACCAAAAATATTAACCCACCAGCTACTAATTGCATCAATATAACGATTTCCCTCAAAGTCAAAAAGATACACTCCTTCACCAGACTTAATGGGTATCATTGGTAATTGTTCATGGTCTTTCATCTGCGTACATGGGTGCCAAATGTAATTCAAATCTTTTTCTACAAGTGAATGATTCATTATTATTTCCTCTTTTGTCTTAAAATTAAAAAAAGTCTCTACTCTATTACTCTATTTATCAACAACATTTAACCACAACTTGACTAAAATTATAGAATTCATTAGTAAATCAAAAAAATAATTTAATTTAAGGCAAAAAAATATGATAAGTTGGATGCAAAAACATAATAAATATCTTATTGTAACGATTTGGATCGCTACAATTGCATTTATTGGTGCAGGATTTGTAGGTTGGGGAAGTTATCAGTATGGATCAAAAGCAGGTAGCGTTGCACAAGTAGGTGATATAGAGATTACTCAAGCCAAGCTTGATATGAGCTACCGTAATATTTATCAACAATACAATGAAAAGCTCCAAGGTCAATTAGATGATAAAAAAGCCAAAGAAATGGGACTTGCAAAGCAAGCATTAAATACATTGGTAGTACAAGCACAGCTTTTAAATTTGGCAAAAGAGTTTGGTATTATTGTATCAGATGATGAATTAGCTCAAAAATTATCAGTAATCCCAGCTTTTCAAAAAGATGGTAATTTTAGTGAAGCTATCTACAAAACCTATCTTACGAGCCAACGACTTAAAGCGAAGACTTTTGAAGAAGTTATTCGTGATGAGACTATAATCCAAAAACTATTAGCTCTTATTGGAGTAGATGCCTTAGAATATGAAAAAACTATACTCCATAATGCTATGAGCGTTGCAGACAAGATAGCATTTAAAGTTTTGAATATGGATGATATTACTATTAGTATAGTAGAAGATGATCTCAAAAAGTATTGGGAAACTCAAAAAAGCTCTTATATGACAGAAACACTTTATAAACTAGATGTTCTCTGGACAGAGAGTAATAGTACTACAGTAGATGAAAAAGAGATAACAGACTTTTATGCACAAAATAGTTTTAATTATGTAAATATAGAGGGTAAACAACAACTTCTTGCTGAGGCTAAAGAGCGCGTAATTATTGATCTTAAGATGAAAAAATCTAAAAAATCTGCACAAAAAGCGTATATAGCATTTAAAAAAGATAAAGTAACAAAAAGTGAATCTATAGAATTAGCACTTAATGATACACAATTACCAATAGCTATTTGGAAAGAGATTCAAACAAAAGATGTTGGAAGTATTCTTAAACCAAAAGTAGTAAAAAATCGTTATGCAACTATTAAAATAGTAGAGATTGTTAAACCAAGAGAGATGAATTTTGAAGAAGCAAAAATTCAAGTAACAGCTAAGTATACAACAGAAAAACAAAAAGAACAATTATTAAAATTATCTGAAGAAAGTTTAAAAAATATTGATAATAATAGTAGTGAGGTTTCAGACTTTATAACTCTTGATAGAGTTCAGCCTATAGGAACACTCACACCTCAGGAGAGTAGGGAGTTTATACAGCAATTATTTATATCTCAGGAAAAAAGTGGTATCATTGAGGTTACAAATAAATCTATTGTATATAATATTTTAGAACAAAAAATTATTACGAATAAACAAACAAGTGATTTAATTAACGCTGTAGCTAATCAAATAAAAAAGAGAGATTTTGAATCTAATCTTATAAAAAGTTTAGATGAGCGATATAAAACTCAAATCTTTGTGGAAGGACTCTAAGTTGAGCAAAACAATTTTAGCTATTGATATTGGATCCACAAAAATTTGTGCCATTATTGCCGAGATAAAATATGATAAAGTTAGTATTACAGGACATGGTATTGCCTCATCCCAAGGGGTAAAAAAGGGTGTTATTACCAATATAGAATTAGCTTCAAAAGCAATCAAAAAAGCTGTCTCTGATGCAAAAAGAATTGCAGGTAGCCCTATCTCTTCTGCCACAATATCTATTTCAAATGCGTATGCACGAAGTCTTAACTCTGTAGGGATAGTTAATATTCTACACAAAGATATTTCTCTCAAAGAGATTAATCGTGTTATCCAAGCAGCTTTATATAATGCAAATGTTCCTAATGAGTATGAAGTAGTCCATGTACTCCCATATAACTTCAAAGTTGATGATCAGGATTTTATTGAAAATCCATTAAATATGAATGCTAGCCGTATGGAAGCAGATGTTAATATTATTATTACACAAAAGTCTAGTCTTAATAATCTTAAAAAAGCAGTTCGTTCAGCAGGTATAGAGATTAGTGGTATTGTACTCAATGGTTACGCTTCGGCAATAGCTACTATGGCAGAAGATGAAAAAGAGTTAGGTGTAGCAGTTATTGATATGGGTGGGCAGACAAGTAATATTATTGTCCATGCAGGAAACTCTGTTAGATATAATGACTTTTTAGGTGTAGGTTCAAATCATATTACAAATGATCTCTCTATGGCACTGCATACTCCCCTAAAAATTGCAGAGAATGTTAAAATTCGTCATGGAAACTTAGCAGAACCTTCTAATGATCTTATAGAACTACCAATTATAGGTGATGAAGATAATAGAAATGAAGTCTCTTTAGAGATTGTTCATTCAGTAATAATGTCTCGTGTAGAAGAGACTCTTATGCTTCTTGCAAGATCCCTTCAGAAAAGTTCACTTTTAGATCAAGTAGGTGCAGGTATTATTCTTACAGGTGGAATGACCAAGCTTAAAGGTATTCGTGAATTAGCACAAGAGATATTTGAAGATATGCCTGTAAGAATAGCACAGCCAAATGACATTGGTGGTCTATTTGATGAGCTAAAAGACCCAATCTATTCTACGGCCATTGGTTTAGTATTTCATAGTGCAGGTAAACATACAGAGTATGAAATTAATAATAATAATGATCTTTTGTATACACAATATTCACCACCAAGTGAAGATGCATCTTCTATTCCTGTAGCTCCTCCAAAAGAGGATGATATAAGAGAAAATGATAGAATTGATTTAGGTGATATTGAACTAGGAGGTACAGTCAAGGAGTTACAACAAAGACAAGTTGACTATACAATGGAGAGAAAAAAAGAAGAGAGAGAGAGAAGAAGAACAGATTTTTCAATTGAAGATTTACCAGAAATACCAACAGGAAATGGAAATCCATTTAATAAATTAGCAAATTGGGCAAGACAACTATTCTAAAAAATAGAATAATTGATAATTAGATGACATTAGTAGAGTATAATAAACCTTATATAAGGGGGGAGAGAAGATGGAAGATTTTGAGATAGAAGTGATAGAAACAAGATCTAGCGTAACAGGTGCTAAGATCAAGGCTATAGGTGTTGGTGGCGGTGGTGGTAACATGATTAATCATATGATTAATGGTGGTATTCAAAATATTGACCTTATTGTAAGTAATACAGATGCACAGGCACTGCAAACTTCATTAGCTCCATTTAAGATGCAACTAGGAATCAATGCCACTCGTGGACTTGGTGCTGGTATGATACCTGAAAAGGGTCGAGAAGCTGCATTAGAGAGTTTTGATGAGATTAAAGCTATGCTTGATGGGTCTGATATAGTATTTATCTCTGCTGGACTTGGTGGAGGTACTGGTACAGGTGCAGCCCCAATTATAGCCCAAGCAGCCAAAGAAGTAGGTGCATTAACTGTCTCTATTGTTACAAGCCCTTTTAAATTTGAAGGACGCAAAAGAGCTAAGTTAGCAAAAGCAGGTCTTGAGGAACTCAAAAGAGAGAGTGATTGTATTATTGTTGTTCCAAACGAAAAGCTTTTGGCTATCGTAGAGAAAAACCTTGGTATCAAAGAGAGCTTCAAACTTGTTGATGATATTCTTTCTCAGGCAGTAAGTGGTATCTCTAATGTGATTTTATCTCATGGAGAAAATGATATTAACCTTGACTTTGCAGATGTAAAAACTATTATGAATCATAGAGGTTTAGCACTGATGGGTGTAGGTTATAGCCAAGGTACAAATGCAGCGTATGATGCAGCTAAAGCAGCTATTGAATCACCACTTCTTGATAATGTTTCTATTGATGGAGCTATGGGTGTATTAGTTCATTTTGATATTCACCCTGATTATCCTATTTTGGAAATCTCTGCAGCTATGGATATAGTAGAAGAGAATGCTGATGAAGATGCAAATGTAATTTTTGGTACAACAACAAACTTTGATATGAATATTGATGAAGTTAAAATTACTATTATTGCAACAGGGTTTGAAAAAATGGAAGCTGTAGCAGCTGCTGCTGCGGCAGCTTCAGCTCAAACTGCTAGTGCATCTACTATGAATTCAGGTAGACAAGCATCACCTAGTATGCCAAAGAAATCACCTATGACAAGAAAGATAGTTGGTAGTGATTTTGATAGCCATGAAGATATGTTAGATGTTCCAACCTTCCTTAGAAGACAGATGGATTAGAGAGTTTTCTCTCCCTCTGTTCTTCCCCCAATAATTCTCCACAATTTTATTTTTACTATTATAAATTTATATTTTTTTCTGCTATTATTATACATATAATTTTAAGAAGGAAATACCCCATGAAATATCTCAAAAAACTCTCTGACTATGCTACTGTAGGTGGCTTAGGTGCATTACTTGTTACAGGATTAGCAGGATGTCAGGATAGTGCACCCAAAGAAGAACCAAAAGCACAAGAGAAAGCTAAAGAGGCAGCATTTGTTATTATTGAAGAGACAGCAGTAGGAAAATATAAAATTAAAGATGAGTTTCCAGCTGAAGAGACTCGTATTATACTCAAAAAACTAGACGGAACAGAAAAAGTTTTAACGCAAGAAGAGATGGACGCTCTTGTTAAGGAAGAGGCAGCCAAAATTGATGACGGAACTTCTAATCTTACCAAAGATAACTCAGAAAATGCAGAAGTGGCAAATCAAGGAATGGGTCTAGGTGAGACTATTTTGGCAAGTGCTGCAGGTGCTATGCTTGGTGCATGGATAGGAAATAAACTTTTTGGTAATCAAAACTATCAAAATAATAGAAAAGCAGGTTATAAATCTCCATCTACTTACTCCAAAAGTAACAAAAGCTTTGGTAGTAAATCAGGTACTTCTAGTAGTGGTTCTAAGGCTAAAAGTGGATTTTTTGGCTCTAAATCAAATACTCAGTCAAGCTCTTCATCTAGTAGTAGTAGTAGTAGCACAAGAAATGGTGGATAAGAGATGATACAATTACAGCAAACCCAACCCTTAGATTTAGATTACTTAGAAGAGTTAGGATTTGTATGGCATACAGATACTGATGAAACACCTTATATCTCTGATGAGTTAGTTGTGATAAGCGAAGCAGAAGCAGAAGCTTATTATGAAGCAGGGAATGAACTTTATGAGATGTTTGTAGCTGCAGGAGATCATATAGTAGAGAATAATCTTTTTCATGAGATAGGTATTCCTTTTAATCTTGTAGATCTTATTAAAGAGTCATGGGAGAGTGATGTCCATTGGCATCTTTATAGTAGATTTGACTTAGCAGGTGGAATAGATGGTCATCCTATTAAACTTATTGAGTTTAATGCAGATACACCTACCGCACTTTTTGAGACAGCAATAGTACAATGGGCTATGCTCAAACAAAATGACTTAGAAGAGAGTCATCAATTTAACTCTTTGTATGAGTCTCTTGTAGAAAACTTTCAACGGCTTATTACTTTGGATGAAAGTGTAGAAGAGTTTGAAGAAAAATATGATGGATGGAAATTTTTATTTACATCTATTAGAGATAATGCTGAAGAAGAACAAACCGTACGGTTATTACAACATATTGCAGATGAAGCAGGATATGAGACAGAGTTTGCTTATATCGACGATATAGAGTTTAGTGATGATGAGGGTATTATCTATGAAGATGAAATCTATGAGCTTTGGTTTAAGCTTATTCCTTGGGAAGATATAGCCTTAGAAGAGTCTGACCTAGCGATGATTTTAAGAAATATAGTACAAAATCAAAAAGCTATACTCTTTAATCCAGCCTATACACTTATGTTCCAAAGTAAAGCTATACTCAAAGTATTATGGGATTTATATCCACATCACCCTCTACTACTAGAGACTTCGTATGAGCCTTTGGTAGGTAAAAAACAGGTACAAAAACCTATTTTTGGACGAGAGGGAGGAAGTGTTTGTATTTTAGATAGTGATGGTTCTACTGTTGCAAGTGAAGAGGGTGATTATGATAATCATAAAATGATTTATCAAGCCTACACAGCATTTTCAACAGATAGTAGAGGAGCTTCGTATCAAGCAGGGCTATTTTATGTATATGAATCATGCAGTTTAGGCTTTAGAAAAGGTGGATTAATTTTGGATAATATGTCAAAATTTGTAGGACATATTGTAGATTAAATATATCTAGTTAATAGATAATACAGGTAAAAAGAGATTAAAAGAGTTTTATTCTAGTTATTTTTAGAAGGAAGAGTATAATTTAACTTGTATCAATAGTTTTTATAGTAAATAAAGATACAGTATGAAAAGGATTTTGTATGTATCGTTTAATTTTACTTGTATTGGTTTGTAGTACTTTATTCTCTACAGAGAGAAAATATTTAGATAATTACTCCTGTCAGGAGTGTCATGAAAAGATATATAAAGAGTATCAATCTTCTAGCCATTCACGGAGTTATTTTAGCAATGAACTTCATCGTAAGATAGCCGATAAGGTAAGTGACAAAGAGTATAAGTGTGCTACTTGTCATATGCCAATGGCTGATAATATTTCTGACTTATTAAATGGTAACGCAAGACCAGATAAAAATAACAAGACACATACTGATGGTGTTTCATGTTACTTTTGTCATACTATTGCCTATGTTAAACAATCACATAAATTTAATGTAAATATAAAAGCACGGCAAGCCAAAAATTTTAAACCCACACTCTATGGACTTTTAGATGATGCTGAAGATAGCGATAAACACTCCTCTGTTAAAAATCCAGTTTATGCCAAAAAGGTATGTGCAGGCTGTCACTCACATAAATTAAATGATAATAATGTAACTATCTTCAGAGCTATGCAAACGAATCAAGAGAGTCAAAGCTGTATTACTTGTCATTTACCTGAAATTGCTGGTGGTATAGAAAAGATGAATAAAAAGACTCGTTCACACCATGCTAGCCATAAATTTTTGGGTATTAGAGATGCCAAATTTAGAGCTACAGGAGTGGATATAAATATTAGTACTCAAATAAAACAACTAAAGATTATTTTGACTAACAAAATGGATCATCCACTGATTATACAAGCAGCTAGAGTAAAGTATCTTAAAATAGAGATAGAGTCACAAGGGAATATTATATGGAAAAATTATCAAAAAAGTCCTAAAGAAGATACTCAAGGGTATTTTACAAGTAGTTTTACTAAAGATGGTCAAAAAATAATTATTCCAGCAACTGCTACAGAAAGTAAAATCAATAATCTTTTGGCTAGAGAGGTAAAAATTCTTACTTACCCTATCCCTACGCTAGCTAATGGAGATAAGATAACCGCTACTTTGTTTGTGCAATTAGCACGAAAAGAGTGTTTGAGTGTAATTGAGTTGGATGATAAGAGTGTTTTTGAGCCATTGTTAATCAAAAAAATAGTAAAGTTTATTGAGTTATGACATATCAAAGTATTCAATCATTTTTAATTTCTGTTTTTACAATGCTTTTTATTGCCTATGTTCTGATAGGAATTTTGCTGTATATAAAGCAAAGAGATTTTCTCTATTTCCCCACAGAAGTTATCAAAACGGATTATCTTCAAAAAATATTTTCTATCAATGGAGAGAAGATACATAGCACTATTATTAATCCCAAAAAGCAACATGCTATTATCTATTTTGGAGGAAATGCTGGGACTGTAGATTATAATGTAGAACAGTTTTCTAAACTCAAAGAGCATACAAGTTATCTTGTTAAATATAGAGGTTATAGTGGGAGTTCAGGAGAGCCAACAGAGGAGGGATTGTATGCAGATGCTTTGGCTATTTATGACGAGATTCAATCAGAATATAAGAGTATTTCAATTATAGGGCGTAGTTTAGGCTCTGGAGTAGCCACTTGGCTTACATCACAAAGAGAGGTAGAAAAGCTCGTATTGGTCACGCCTTATGACAGTATTACCAATGTAGCTCAAGAGAGGTTTTCTTTGTATCCTGTCTTTTTGATTATCAAAGATAAATATGACTCTATAAGCTCTATCAAAAGTATCAACACAGCTACATTAATACTTATTGCTCAAAATGATACGATGATTAGTTATGCACGAAGTCAAGCATTAGTAGAAGCATCTAAAAACCCCAAAGTAGTTATCATACCTAATACAACACATAATAGTATTAGTGACACAACAGAGTATCAACAAATCCTACAGAGCTTTCTAGAGGCTAGAGAGTTATAATCTCCAGCTTGGGTTTTCTACTATGCCTTTTATATCTATCAAGACAGGCTCTTTAGTGCTAATATTTTCATAATCGCTTCGAGCTAAAAGTTTGAACTCTCTATGTCCTACTGCTATGATTACTGCATCATACTTTTTACTATTTTCAAATGGATTACTGATAAGGTTAAAATTATTTTGTGTAATATCTGCATCTGTTATCCAAGGGTCATAGCTATCCACGCTACAGCCATAATCTACCAACTCATCAATAATATCAAAAACCTTTGAGTTGCGAGTATCGGGGCAATCCTCTTTAAAGGTAAGACCTAGGATGAGTATCTTGGCATCTTTGATTTTTTTATCATTAACAATCATCTGCTTGATGCACTTTTCGGCTATATACTTACTCATACCATTATTTATCTGTCTTGCACCCAAAATTAAGTTTGGTGTATACCCTAGCTCTTGAGCTTTATGAGTGAGATAGTAGGGGTCTACACCAATACAGTGACCACCAACCAATCCAGGGGTAAGTTTGATAAAGTTCCATTTTGTAGCTGCCGCATTTATTACCTCATTGGTATCAATATTCATAGTATCAAAGATAAGTGCGAGTTCATTAATAAGAGCAATATTAACATCTCTTTGGGTATTCTCTATCACCTTAGAGGCTTCAGCTACTTTGATAGAGGAGGCTTTAAAAGTTCCTGCTTTGATAATACTTGCATAGAGGTCATCTACAATAGTAGCAATTTTGGGTGTAGAACCTGCTGTTACTTTGAGTATCTTGGTAACTGTATGCTCTTTATCTCCTGGGTTAATTCTCTCAGGAGAGTATCCACAATAGAAATCTTCATTAAATGTAAGACCAGATATTTTCTCTAATTCTGGTACACATACCTCTTCAGTTACTCCAGGGTAGACAGTAGATTCATAGATTACTATATCTCCCTTTTTGAGTACTTTTCCTACACTCTGAGAAGATTTGATAAGTGGTGTTAAGTCAGGCTTATTAGAGCTATCAATAGGCGTTGGTACTGTGACTATATAGGTAGTACACTTGGCTATATCTTCTAACTGTGTAGTAAACTCCATGCCATTAGTGAGAGCCTCTTGCATCTGCTCTTTATCAAGCTCTAAAGTACGGTCATAACCACTTGTTAACTCATCAATTCTCCACTGTGCTATATCAAACCCAACAACTTTATACTGGCTTGAAAAGGCATGAGCTAATGGGAGTCCTACATATCCTAACCCTACAACTGCTATAGTATGCTTCATCTATTTTACCCCTATCTGGAAATATTCAAATCCTAATTTTTTCATTCTATCTTTGTCAAATTGGTTTCGTCCATCAAAAAAGAGTGGAGTTTTGAGAAGTTTTTTCATCTCATCAAAATCAGGACTTCTAAACTCTTGCCACTCTGTTATCAATATAACTCCATCAGCACCTTTGAGTGCTTCATATTTGCTCTCTACATAAGAAATATTGCTATTATCTTTTAGGTAATACTCTTCTGCCTCTTTTCGTGCTTTTGGGTCATAAGCGACTATCTTGGCACCTCTTGAGGTAAGAGCATCAATAATCACCAAAGAAGAAGCCTCTCGCATATCATCGGTCTCTGGCTTAAAGGATAATCCCCATACAGCAAATGTTTTATCAGATAAATCCTCACCAAAATAGTTAATAACTTTTGTAGACATTACACTCTTTTGGTCTCTATTAACCGCTTCAATAGCATCGAGTATTCTTGGAGTATAGCCATAATCTTTGGCTGTTTTGGCTAGAGCCTGCACATCTTTTGGAAAACAACTCCCTCCATATCCACACCCTGGATAGATAAAACTATACCCTATACGCGTATCAGAACCAATACCATTTCGCACTTTGTTTATATCTGCTCCTACTCTCTCACAGATATTAGACATCTCATTCATAAAACTAATCTTGGTTGCAAGCATAGCATTGGCTGCATATTTTGTCATTTCGGCTGATTTAATATCCATACCTATAAATCTATCTCTAGTTTTCATAAAAGGAGCATACAATGAATGCATAGTCTCCATAGCATTATCGCTACTTGCACCTATTACAACACGGTCAGGATGCATAAAGTCTTGAATCGCAGCACCCTCTTTGAGAAATTCTGGATTTGAGACAACTTCAAAAGAGAGATCAAGACCTCTTTGCTGGAGTTCTTGTTGTATCGTATCATAGACCTTATCCGCAGTTCCCACAGGTACTGTAGACTTATCTACAATAATCATACTATTTTGCATATACTGCCCAATGCTTTTGGCTACAGCTAAGACATATTGCAAATCAGCAGAACCATCTTCACCCATAGGAGTTCCCACAGCAATAAAGGCTATGGAGGAAGAGGCAATAGCAGACTCTATATCGGTAGTAAACTCTAAAGAGCCTTTACGATAATTTTCTATAACCATCTCTTCTAGCCCTGGTTCATATATAGGTAAAATACCATTTTTTAGATTCTCGATTTTTGCTTCATCAATATCTACACACTTTACACTATTACCCATCTGTGCAAAACAAGCCCCACTCACAAGCCCTACATAACCTGTTCCAATAACAGAAATCTTCATACCTGTACCCTTGAATTAATCTATACATCATTTTTAAATTAATAAGATTATAACAAGAATTTCTTTAGAATTTATGATAGCAGTTATTATGCACTTAAGAAAAATAATAGTATAATACAAAAAATTTAAGGAGAGCGTGATGTTTTGTACTATACAGCAATCAAAAAAACAATTTCATAAAGAAGTGTTTACTCTCCTTCTGCTCTCACTCTAATTTAATCAATTTTTGATTAACCCCTCCACCTATTTTACTAACCTAACAATATATAAATGATTAACCTAATAAAGGCAATACAATGAACAAAGAAATTATAAAAATATTTGATACCACATTAAGAGACGGCGAACAAAGCCCTGGTGCTTCTATGAATACAGAAGAGAAGATACAGATAGCTGTACAGTTGGAGCGATTGGGTGTTGATATTATTGAGTCAGGATTTGCCGCTGCAAGTCCTGGTGACTTTGATGCTATTAGCCGTATAGCTCAACGAGTAACTAACTCTACAATCTGCTCCTTGGCACGGGCAAAAGATTCTGATGTCAAGGCAGCAGGAGAGGCTATAGCCGCAGCCAAAATGAGACGAATCCATACATTTATCGCTACAAGTTCTATCCACATGGAGCATAAACTCAAAATGACTCCTGATGAGGTGATTAAACGAGCCGTACGAGCTGTAGAGTATGCACGGACTTTTGTGGATGATGTAGAGTTTAGCTGTGAAGATGCAGGTCGTTCTGATATAAGCTTTATGAAAGAGATAGTAGATGCTGTTATAGAGGCAGGAGCAAGTACTATTAATTTGCCAGATACTGTAGGCTATAGATTGCCTTCAGAGATTGGTGCTATGGTCAAAGAGATGAGCGAATATACGCATAACCGTGCTATTATCTCTGTACATAACCATAATGATTTAGGTTTGGCTGTGGCTAACTCTTTGGAGAGTGTTATGAATGGTGCAAGACAAGTAGAGTGTACCATCAATGGTTTGGGTGAGAGAGCAGGAAATGCAGCCCTCGAAGAGATTGTTATGGCTATAAAAACTCGTAGCGATATATTTGGTGGTTATACAACAAATATTAATACCAAAGAGATTTATCCTGCAAGTAGATTGATAGCCAATATCACAGGCATAGAGCCACAACCCAACAAAGCAATTGTAGGTAAAAATGCTTTTGCTCACGAGAGTGGTATCCACCAAGATGGAATGTTAAAAAACAAAGATACTTATGAGATTATCTCTCCTGCTGATATTGGGCTTGATATGGAAGATACTTTGGTATTGGGCAAACACTCAGGAAGAGCAGCCTTTAAAGATAAGTTAGGTAAGTTAGGTTTTGAGGTAGATGAAGAGGCTCTTAATACTGCTTTTGAGCGATTTAAAGAGTTTGCAGATAAGAAAAAAGAGATCTATGATGATGATATTAGAGCCTTAATGACAAGCCAAATGACCAGAGTAGCAAAGGCGTATGAGTTGGTCTCTTTACAGTTGATGGATTGTAGTAATGGTGTACCAAGCTCTGCTGTAACGATTAGACATGATGGCATAGAGACCACAGACGCAGGAATAGGAGATGGAACTATGGATGCTATCTTTAAGACCATAGATAGAATTACAGGCTACCAAGGACGACTTATAGAGTACAAAGTAACCTCTGTCTCCAAAGGCAAAGATGCCTTAGCTAATGTCACAACCAAAGTCACCTTCAATGATAACCAACCAGCCATGATTGGACACGGACTTAGCCCAGATACCATGATGGCAAGTGCAAGAGCCTACATAGGAGCATTAAACAGCTACCTTAGCATGGAAGGCATGTTACGATTGCGTCATGCAGATAGTGGGGAGACGATATAGGTTTATTTAATCTGTAGGGACAATCCCTAATACCAATGAATTAAGCAAAAAGTAGAGTCTCATCGGAACTGTGGCTTTAGCCTCAGCCATTAGGTGGAGCTAAAGCACCACTTCCGATAAGCCTTATTTCATTGGCATTGGGACAATCTCTTGTGGTTGCCCTTGAAATTTAAAAATAATGCTTCCTTCTAAAAAAATGTGACTTAGCAAATATATCAGATAAAGAGTTATTGATAGTTATAAAAACGCATAATACATCACCAGATCCCTTTAGCCTTTAGCGATAGCAAGAATAGGAAGAAGCTATGCATTTTTAGGTGATGAGGTAGATGCTCCTGATATAATATAAAGTAATATTGAGTGGGTTTACTAACCCCAATGCCAATGAATTAAGAAAAAAAGGTACAATAAATAATAGTATAATACTTGTCCACATGAGTGTAATTATTGTTATGCAAATAGTTCTAAAGAGATTGCTAAGAAGAATTATAAATTGCATTTAGAAAACCAAAATGGTGAGAGTATTAAAGGAGATTAAAAAATGTTATTTAAAGATATAGAAAAGTTTGAAGATTTATATGAAACTACTAATGTTGAATTGTCTGAATTAATAGGGAATGATAACACATCAATCCCTGCATATAACAAAATAAAATTATCAGAATTAGAACATAATACTCCTCTTTCTAAAATAATATATTTTTTGATAAAAACAGCACAAGAGAGAGAGCAAGAAGATTTTGATAAATGTTTTGAAAGTAGTTTAAAATATTTTAAACAAAATGATATTGATTTGATAAATAATTTCGCTTATATTATCAAAATGTTATTTATCTTTTCTAAAAGCTATAATCTTGATATTGAGAAATGGATCACAGAATATGAAAAGATTATCTATACAATTGAAGATAGTTTAAATTTAATATGGCTTGGAGAAATTTTAATTAAAAGAGGATTGTGTGATAATAATTTGATAAGTCATATTTTATCATATTTAACTTGGCAACATGAAAAAGATTTTTTAGATTTGTTAAAATCAAATTGTAAAAAGATAGATAGTGAAATATTATATTTAAATTATGCCAAAAAGTTAGAGCGAATAGCTTCTAATGCAAAAGATATGAAAGCAATTCATTTTTATGAATTAGCCATAGAAATATATAGTAAATACAATAAAAAAGAAGAAATAGATAGAATAAAATTAATAAAGAATGATATACCATTTAATTTAAAAGAACATACTATAACTTTGTCTAAAGAAAAAATTCAAAAATTTGAAATGTATATTAATAAGTTAAAGCAAGAAATTAATATAAAAATATCTCAAGATAAAAGAGAAGATGCCTTTAGTATAGTATTTTCAGATATTAGTTTACCTAAAAAGAATACAACTATTTCAAATACAATAAATAATCAATCAGTGTTTTTACTTTTAGGAGATATTATATCTATAGGAGATGGAACAAAAATTACATTTACAAGTGATGAGGATAAAAAACGATATTTAGAGTTTCAAGATTATCAAGTTTCATTAAATATATATAGTCATATTTTTAGTCAATTACTAGAACATAGCAAGGGTAAAATTGATATTTATGATATGATTATTGATATTTATCAAGAAAGTAAAATCTTTGATAAGGCTAAAAGTCTTATTATTCTTGATTTGATAGATAGGCATAAAAATGAAGATATTATAGGTTTTAACTATATATTCAGTCCAATGTTTGAATACTTATTAAAAGAGATATTAAAATTAAATAATATATCTCCTTATAAGAGTGATAAAGAAGAGGATAAAACTTTAGGTAAATTATTAGATAGTAATAAAGAAATATTAGAACAAATTTATGGTGAAGATTTCTATTATTTATTAGAAAATCTATTTTCATATAAGTTTGGATTAAATATAAGAAACTCTCTTTTACATGGTGAGGGGATGAGTTTTTTAAATAAAAAGTATAATGATATTTTATTTTATGTATTTATTGTATTAATTACTTATGTAAGGAGAGTAGAAGATGTTTAGTTTTTTAATTATTAATGAATTGGATATTCAACCACCACAAATTACAAAATTTCACTATGAAGTGAATATAAAAGATAATACAGAGATAAAAATCCAACAAGATTATGAATTATGGAGTGATAAGGATTTGGAGCATATAGCTAAAGTTGATTTATCAACACCTCTTGAAGATGATGAGGATTATAGCAAATGGTAGGCAGTATCTATTTAGCAAAAATATATTTTACTGATGGTAATAATTATAAACTAAGACCTATTTTAATTATAAAAAAGAACTCATTTGGTGATTATATCTATATACCATTTACTACCAATTCAAATAATATTAATAATATAAAATTTAGTAATAACTTTTTAAAAAATGGTGAATTCAAGAAAGAGAGTTATCTAATTATTGATAAAACTTGTACTATTTCTCCACATTTATTAGATAGAAAGATAGCTCATATTAAAGAAGATAATTTATTTCAAATATATGATAAATATTGTGCTTTTTTAAAAAAGTAAAAATTGAACCATAGTATTAACAGAATATAAGTTGCTATTTTCCTTACATCAAATTCTAATTTAAGAGTAAATGAACTACATCTTCAACAACTCCAAAATCAATGCCTCTTTCTCAAGAATCAAACTCTCTTTTAATTCATTAAAATAAGCATCCAAATCATCTGTCTCTTTGATAATAACATAAGTTTCACTTTGAAGCAATATCTCTATCTCTTCATTTATAACTCTTATCTTCTCTCTCAAAGTTTCTGATTTCTTTCTCAAAAGTTCTTTATTATTTATCTCATCTGAACCATAAGCAAAACTCTCTCCACTCTCTAGTCTTTTAAGTATCTCTTTTACTTTTGCTAAATCTTTTCTTTTATACTCACTATTTAGAGTAATAAATATTTTACTAGCTTCCTCTTTAAATACTTCTGCCATAATATCAGGATGTGTTAATCTACTGGCTTTTCTATAAAGTTTTTTAAGCTCTTTCTCTTCTTCTGGACTTAGTGAAAGAGTTTGTTCTTTAGATTGACTCATAGCCTCTTCATAAAATGATTTATATTCATCTTTAGATGCCTTTAACTCCTCTTCATCTATCTTACCTTTGTCATAAGACTTTTGAGCTATCTTTTCTTGAAGTCTCAAAATCTCTTCTAGTATCGCCCCTAAATGTCGATAATAATCAGAAGTAAAAGCATTAATCTCAGCCAAATACTCATTTTGAGTTTCAGAAAGCCTGTTTAATTCTTTTTCCAAGATGCTAAGTTCTACTTTTAACCCTTGTATCTGTGGGTCAGTATAGATAGATACACCAGTAAAACGATGTACATAAGTAGCGATAGAAGAGATAACGAACTCATAGCGTCTATCTTCTATCATCTCCAATATTTTTTCTACATCACTGTCTATAGACAACTCTCTAAGCTTCGCCACCTGTTCTGCTATCATCTCATTCTCTTCTAAATCTATCGCCGAAGAGATAAGCTCTAGGCGTTTTAGTATTTTTTTCATTATTTCTCCATCAAAAATTTATCGCGACCCTACGGAGTAAAAGAGCAAAAATCAAATCACTCTCCTGCTCTCACACAACGAACGTAATGGTAAGAGTACTTAGAGTAGTCGTAGCTGCTGCTGACATTGCCATTGTAGAAATCCACAATCGAAGTATCGTTACTATTGCTCTCATAGGTAGTAGAAGACCAATAATAGTAAGAGCTAAAACCTTTTTCTTGATGACAATCTTGATAATCATTATTATTCATATTCTTATCACTTATACTATAACAATCATCCTCCCCATAAATAGTAGGAACTCCTCCACAAGAAGTAACAACCTCTTTGAATTCCTCAATAGTCGGCAATCTCCAATCATCATACCCACCAAGCCTAAGATTTTTAGCATACTCCATCGCATCATCCCAATTCATCGCTTCTTCTACTGTCTCTTTTTGCCACATCAAACCATTTATCATCATCACATCAGGATTAGTTACTAACTCTCTTTTAGAATTTTTCAAGATTTTATTAGTTCTGTTGATGATATTGGTTGCTTTTCTTAAAACCACTTCTGTGGATTCTTGGGTTATGAGGGCGTTATCTTTTTTCATCTTTTTCCTTTGTTTAATTTATTAGTCCCCAAAAAGGTTAAAACCTCCGTCTTTAAGACGGACAGATTTATCTCCTAAACTTTGATATGGTGTAAAACTTAAGTACCGTGGTGTGCCAAGAAGGCGTAACAACTAATGTAAATTAGGAGGATTGCATATAGCTATGCTATAAAGAAGATGGTAGTAGGTCTAC
>JADGDQ010000082.1 GCA_016744805.1 Sulfurovaceae bacterium | reverse complement strand
AGATATGATTTTTTATATTTTATATACCTTACAATTTTAATTATCACATATCAAAGGAAATATTATGGGAATTACGCCAACAGATGTAGAACAAGAAGTACGAAGCGTTGATATTATTGTTTCAAAAGGAAACGAAGCAGGGGATATAACCTATGCTAACCCAATTTTTTTTAAATTAGCAGGGTATACACAAAGTGAACTTTTAGAGAAACCACACTCTATTATTCGTCATCCTGATATGCCAAAAATTATCTTTAAATATTTTTGGGACTCTCTTCAAGAGGGGAAAGATGTATATACTTTTGTAAAAAATCTCTCTAAAGATGGTAGTTTTTATTGGATTCATGCACATGTAAGAGTAGCTAAAAATCCTGATGGGTCATTTAGAAACTATGTCTCTACAAGAAAAACTATGAGTTCAACAGCAAGAGCTGTAATTGAACCTCTCTATGCTAAACTTATTGTAGCCGAAGAGAGCGGAGGCATGGATGAGTCACTCAAAGTATTAGAAGATTTTTTAGCTTCTAATGGTGCATCGTTATCAACATTTAATGATGTTATGACAAAATTACAAAATAGTTAATTTAAGGATAAATAATGATAAATTTTGAACAATCTATGAAAAGACTTCGGTCTGTTAGTGGTTACTTGGGTTCTGCCGTACTAAATTTTTCAGGTGAGACACTCTATATGGATGCAGAAAATACAGGTGTAGATATTGCATATTCAGCAAGTATATTTAATGATGCATTTAGAATGATTTCAGAATCTTCACTTGATGTTGGCTTTTCTGATGCTTCTTTTGTTGAGACCAAAACACATGACGGGCATGTATTCCTTATCAACAGTGCAGGAGACCAAACAGGTGATAACTTCTCAAAGCTTAATGTATTTGCTATCTTTAGAGATGATGGAAATGTAGCACTTGCCAAAATGATTATCGAAAAGACTGCACAAGGTATGTCTAAAGAGATGTCAGAGCTGTAAAATTTAATTTATCTATCTTTTGGTAACAACAGTTTGTAACCAAAAGATATGACTGTAATAATCTTCTCCTTAGGATAAAATATCTAACTAAAAGAGCTAAATAATGAAATTATTAAAACTTATAATTTTGATTATTATATTTATAAGTTCTCTTGTAGCCGATAGAGTACAAGTAGAGCAGTTTGTAGAGAGATTTTACAGTACTGTTTTAGAGAGAAGTTCTGACAGTGAGGGACTTAACTATTGGACTGAAGAGCTTATATCTAGTAGAAGAGCAGGTGCTGATATTGCTAGAGGCTTTATTTTTAGTTCTGAATTTATCACTAGAAATATTAATAATAATGAGTTCGTAAATATTTTATATAGAGCATTTTTTAATAGAGAAGCTGATAGTGAAGGTTTTGAGACTTGGATAGGTCAATTAAATAGCGGTATATCAAGATATGATATTTTAAATGGATTTTTATACTCTTTGGAGTTTGATAATTTATGTCGTGAATATGGAATATTAGCTGTATTAGATAATACTACTGAAATAGCAAAAGAGACTTTAAGAGATACTTTTGTTTATAGAAAAGATAGCCCTTATACAACAGTACTTAGAAAATGTATAGGGGTTCAAAAGATAGTAAACTCTTGTCTTCTCTCTGAATTACCACTATTAGCACAAGAATCATCTCCTCCCACAAAAGATATGATTATGAAACGATTAGTTGTTTCGCATCAATGGATGGGAGAGCGGTTTAGTCAAATGCTTGATATATTACCTGATGATATAAAAATACTTTTAGGTTCTGTCACAGCTATAGTTATAGATGATGATATAAGACCTTCATACTACTATCCATTAACAGGAGCAATATATCTTGATCCTAGATACTTTTGGATTACTCCTGATGAAGCTGATACAATTACAAAACAAGATGATTATCGTAGTGAGTATGGAAATAAATTACAGTTTTTAGACCTTACTTATTATATTAAAAATGGTCAATATGCTATAGATTATTATTCATTAGATGATAACATAGTTAGAGATCCTCATAAAATAAAATATAATCTAGCAAAACTTTTCTATCATGAATTAACCCATGCAAATGATCTTGTTAGACAAGATATGATACCTAGTTTTTTTTATCCTGAACGAACAATTTATAATGCTATTTATGATAAAGATTTTGACTGCTGGTCAACTTTTCTTACATATTACTATCCATTATCTTCTATAGAACTTACTAACTTAGCAAAAGTCTTAAATAATGGTATAGAAGCTACAGAACTAGAGTTATCTTATACACCCATACAAGTGGGAGATATTTTTGCTCAAGACGGAGCAAATAATATCTATTCTTATCGTAATTCTAAAGAAGATTTAGCAATGCTATTTGAGGCTACTATGATGAAATACCATTATGGGATGGATGTATATATAGGGTTTGTAACTAATCCAACAACTACTAATCCAACTGCTAATGATTATATTTTAGGATGGGGAGAGATTAACTCCATTGCATCTGATAGGGTGAAGCATAGAGCAAAGCTTATATCTAGTTATATACTACCAAATGTAAATTGGGATTATTTCTTTGATAATGATGTAGGTACTTCAAGATTAATGACAACAGATATACCTTGGTATCAAAGTGTCAACTTAGCAAATAGTTCTACTACTCGTAATGTGAATCATCCAACAAAAGAAGAACATTTGCGTCAACTTAAATATTATAAAGAGATGAGAATATATTAAAATTAAAGTATTAATTATTATGTTCATAATCTCTATCTATGCTATAATTATCAAAAAGAGAGAATCCCATGTGTTTAGTATTAAAAAAATTAGAGAAGAGCTAAAATGACTATTTTCAAAAAACTTCTTACCTACTACCTTCTTATGATTGCTCTCTTTTTTGTTGGGAGAGTTGTCTTATTTACTCTCTATCTTGACCGTATTCTTGCGAGTGATGTAAACTATTATCTTAGCTTCTTGTATGGTCTAAAGATGGATACTATGTTGGCTTCGGCTCTGCTTGTGATTCCTCTTTTGTTGCTAAGTTTTGCTCCTAAAATTATGGCAACGCTTGTAGATGGCTTTTTACGGGTCTATTTTCTTGTTGTATTTGGGATTATTATCTATATAGAAAACGCCACAATACCTTTTTTTGCACAGTATGATGTACGACCTAATTATAAATTTGTGGAGTATTTAGAGTACCCTAAAGAGGTCTTTGGAATGATTTTGGCTGATTATAAGTTGGCTTTAGTTGTTGCTTTTGTGATGATTGGACTCTTTAGCCTCCTCTATTGGAAAAGAAGCAAAGAGAGCTTTCTAGCAGTTTTTGAGCTTATATGGTGGAAGAGAGCTTTGCTATTTTTGCCTATAGGGATACTATTATTTATTGGTATTCGCTCCTCATTTGGGCATAGACCTGCTAATATCTCTGATGCTTTGTACTCTTCGAGTCGTATTGTAAATGAGGTTACAAAAAACTCTTTTTATAGTATTGCTTATGCTATCTATGCAAACAAAAGTTATGCTACAAAGGCTGTAAAAAGGTATGGCGAGATTGATATAGACGAGGCTATGCTACGCGTTAGTAGTAGACTTGGTATAAGTAAAAATGATATAAACTCCTCACAATCACCATTTTTACGAGCAAACAAGACACATTTTCCATCGAGCAAAAAAAAGAATCTTGTGATATTTTTGCAAGAGAGTTTAGGCTATCAATTTATCTCTTCAGAGTTAACGCCTGAACTCTTAAAGCTCAAAAAAGAGAGTCTATGGTTTGACCAACTCTACTCTAATGGAACGCGAAGTGTACGAGGGATTGCAGGGGTCGCTTCTGGAATTTTGGCTATCCCTGGCAAAGGTGTTGTCAAAAGAAACAAATCACAACATAACTTTTTCTCTTTTGCCTCTTTGCTCAATCCCAAAGGTTACCATACAGGTTTCTAT
This sequence comes from Sulfurovaceae bacterium, assembly GCA_016744805.1. Classification (GTDB taxonomy): domain Bacteria; phylum Campylobacterota; class Campylobacteria; order Campylobacterales; family Sulfurovaceae; genus SZUA-451. The sequence goes on along the minus strand of JADGDQ010000082.1, from coordinate 2,459 downwards.
TATGGAGGAGAATCACGGTTTGATAATATGCGTTCTTGGTTTCTAGGCAATGGCTTTGATGAGATTATAGAACAAAAAGATTATACAAATCCCAAATTTGTAGCCACTTGGGGGGTGAGTGATGAGGATTTGGTAGACAAAGCCAATCAAAGATTTTCAGAACTTCACAAAGAGGGAACTCCTTTTGCTGTAATGATGTTTAGCTCTTCTAACCATAGCCCTTTTGAGTATCCTGATGGACGCATTGAGCCAGTTGAAGGAGAGGCAAAATATAGTCTAAAAAATGCTATAAAATATGCCGATTATGCAATTGGAAAGTTTTTTGAAGATGCCAAAAAATTAGATTATTATAAAGATACTATCTTTGTGGTAGTAGCAGACCATAATGTGCGTGTCTATGGAGATGATGCCGTGCCTATTGATATGTTTCATATTCCTGCATTTATCATAGGAGAGGGTATAGAGGCCAAAGTCTACAACAAACTCGCATCTCAACCTGATATATTAGCCACAGCCTTAGACTATTTGGGTAAGGATTTTTCTGTGCCAATACTAGGGCATTCTATATGGAGCGATGCCAAACAAGAGATAAACCTAATGCAATTTAATGAAAACTATGCTCTACGAGTAGGCGAAAAAGTAGCAATTATTGAGCCTAACCAACCAGCCCAAACCTTCCTCTATCAAGAGAAAAAACTAGTAGCAACAACCCATGACAAAGAGCTAGAAAAAGATGCTTTAGCATTTGTGGTGACGCTGAATCATCTTTATAATAAAGAGCTTTTTTAGAAAACTATCTTTAGCATAAAGGAAAAATAGATGAAAAATATAAAATGTCCACATTGTACATTAGACTTACAAGAGAATGGTAATTTTATGGAGTGTCCAGATGATGAAAATTGTGGATATAGAATCAGTAAAGTAAAACTAAAAAAACAAAATCAACATTGGCTTATCAATATTTTAGAAGATAATAATTTATGGGCTAAAGAGATATTTGATTTAAATCTACCAATTATCTCTAATGAATATAAGAGACTTTATACTCTTTGTAAAGAGAAGCAGAGTTATGGAATGTTTTTGGAGATAAAAGATATATTTGAAGTACTTATTAAATTTCCAATACTTCTAGTAGTCTCAAAGATAGATTACAATCAAGCTAATGCTAATGAAACTCAATTTTTAACTACTATGTTAGAAAAACAACTTTCACTTGGAGATTGGAGTAATTTAGCAAGACAAGCACACAATATAACAAATGATAAAAATTTGAAAATGTGGCTAAAAAATATATTGGCTACTTTTAATAAAAATAATATACTTGCTTGGAGAAACGAAGAGATAGGGCATGGAGCATTAGGTTTAGATGAGACCAAGGAGTTCCAAAATGATATAGAAAAGAAGCTTCAATCATTTAAATATTTTTTTGATAGAAATAGAGAGAATTTAGAATCTTCTTTAAAAACAGATGAGTATCTTGATAGTATATTCTTTGAAAATATAGAGAAATATTTATACTTTTTTGATAGTTTTAATATTAGAAATAAAAAAACCTCACGATTAGATTATATACAAGGCAATTTACAAAAAAGAGTTGAACAGGAATTTATAAATCTATCTGAAATGTTACATATCACAGAAGGCATAAATAAGTTAGAACAATCAGCAGAAGATACAATAATCTTTAACGCATCTACAGAGATACTAGAAAATCTTCAAAGAGTAGATGATTATAATAAGCCTGAATATTTAACAAACTGGGTAAAGGATACTATAGAAACAAACTCCAAAGGAGTACTCTTACTTCAGATGCAAAGAGGTATGGGTAAAAGTATGTTTGTAAGAGCCTTGGATGAACTCTCTCTTTCATCACAAATTACACTAGATACTCTAGCGGTAAGAGCCTTTTATATCAATGATACCTACAGCAATACACTCAGCCATTTCTCTGACTCACTTATTCATAGTATCTTAAATATAAGACAAACAGATATGAAACCACTTCTAAAGCAGGGCTATCCTGATAATTTACGCTTAAATTCTAAAACTCTATCAAAAGATTTTGCAGATATTTTAGAGTACTATAAAAACATATATACGCAAGAGAAGCTACTCTTTGTTATAGATGGAGTCGATGAGATACCAAATTTGACAGAAAAAGGAATACTAGATAGTATCCCATCTGCTACGACACTCCCTGAAAATATATTTATACTCATAACTTCCCGAATAGATATACCTACTATATTAAAAAACAGACTTGCTACTATAGATTTTTTAGATTCAAAACAAGTAGAGTTAGATAATAATCAGTATTTAGAGAATACAAGAGAGTATATAAAAAGACATATATTTGATAAAAGAGAGCCTAAAGAGGAGCTTTTACTTACAATCTATACAAGAAGTGAAAATAGATTTGTCTATATAAAACTTATCAAAGAGTTAATAAAAAATATGGG
>JADGDQ010000081.1 GCA_016744805.1 Sulfurovaceae bacterium | reverse complement strand
GTGCAACTCCACCTGCATACGCAATTGTTGATGCTACTGCCAATGATGATATTAATCTTTGACCTGTTTTCATTGTCTTCTCCGATTTTAAACTATTTTTCATATTATTACACATAAAAGTTTATATTTACTGATATTAATAAAATAAATTATTTTATTTTATAAATCTTGCTCGATTGTTTCAGCAAACTTTGAGAAATAAGTTTCTCTTAAAGAATCTACTGACATTTCAATACTATTTATTTTTACTTTATCCCCACCAATAGTCCCAACTTGTTCTACACTTAAACCTAGATCCATAGCCATCTTTGCTACATCTTGAACATTACTCTTGGCTACTTCAACTACAGCTCTTCCTTGACTCTCATCAAAGATATAATTTGATTTATCTAATGCTACTTCTACCATAACACCCATATTTGACAAGGCTGACATTTTAGAAAGAGCCATAGCTATACCACCTACATTTATATCTTTAGCACTCTTTAGTAAGCCCTCTTTATTGGCATCAATAACAAGTTGCCATAATCGTAGCTCCATAGTGTAATCTATATCATTAAGAGAACCTACAGTTTCATTAAAAAGTTCTTTAAGATAAAGGCTTCCACCAAACTCTCCTGTTGTTGTACCTATAAGAAGAAGAGCATTACCCTCTTCTTGAAAAGTACTTGATAAAACATTATCTTCATCATCATTCACACCTACCATAGCAATAGCTGGTGTAGGAAAAACACTCACTCCATTCGTCTCATTATATAAAGATACATTTCCACTTACAACAGGCGTATCAAGCTCTGCACAAGCCTCTTTAATTCCCTCACATGCTTTTGCAAATTGCCACATCACTTCAGGATTTTCAGGATTACCAAAATTAAGACAATCTGTGATAGCTAATGGTTGTGCTCCACTCATAGCCACATTTCTACCACTCTCTATAACTGCTAGGGCTGCACCTTTAAATGGATCAATATAACAGTATCGTGGATTACAATCAGAACTCATAGCCAAAGCTTTACCATTCTCTTTGACACGAATTGTACTCGCATCTAAAGATCCTGGTCCTTGTGCTGTATTCGTTTGTACCATTGAGTCATATTGATTATAGACCCATGATTTATCTACAACTTCCAATGAACTTAGTAATTTTTTATATGCTTCTTGATCATCTACCGCAGGATAATCTTCAACTCTTTTAGTATTTATTTTATCTAAATACTCTGGTCTACTTATAGGTCTATCCAAAATAGGAGCTTCTTCACTTACAGGTGCAATAGGCATATCACACACTTTATCTCCATGCCAAAAGAGTTCCATGTTTCCACTATCAGTTACCTCACCAATAACAGCCACATCCAAGTCCCATTTTTCAAAAATATCAATAATCTCTTGCTCTTTCCCTTTTTTGGCACAAATAAGCATTCTCTCCTGAGATTCAGAAAGCATAAAGTCATACGGTGTCATCCCCTCTTCACGAGCTGGCACTTGGTCTAGGTTCATAATCATCCCTGAGCCACTCTTTCCTGCCATCTCAAATGCTGATGATGTAAGTCCTGCTGCACCCATATCTTGAATACCAACTACAACACCTTTAGTTTTAAAGAGTTCTAAACAGGCTTCAAGCAAAAGTTTTTCGGTAAAAGGGTCACCCACCTGTACTGTAGGTCGCAGTGATTTACTCTCTTCCGTGAAGCTATCACTACTCATAACAGCTCCACCAAGACCATCTCTACCTGTCTTTGATCCTACATACATCACAGAGTTACCAATACCCTCAGCAATCCCCAAGAAGATTTCATCAGATTTAACTAACCCCAAAGAGAAAGCATTTACTAAGATATTCCCATTATAACTCTCATCAAAGCTCATCTCTCCACCAATAGTAGGAACACCCATGCAGTTACCATAACTACCAATTCCATCTACCACACCTCTAACTAAATGGCGTTGATAGCGTCCTATATCACTATTAGCCTGAACATCACCAAAACGCAAAGCATTCAAGTTTGCCACAGGTCTTGCACCCATAGTAAAGACATCTCTAAGTATTCCACCTACACCAGTTGCAGCTCCTTGAAATGGTTCGATAAAACTAGGGTGGTTATGACTCTCCATCTTAAAAACCGCTGCCATACCATCCCCAATATCAATAACTCCTGCATTTTCGCCAGGTCCTTGAATGACCCATGGTGCTTTGGTAGGAAAGCCATTCAAATATTTTTTACTTGACTTATACGAACAATGCTCCGACCACATAGCCGAGAAGATTCCAATCTCGACTAAATTTGGTTCTCTTCCGTCTAATATCTCTTTGATATGATCATAATCTGCTAGAGATAACTTATGTGACTTTAGCACCTCTTCAATATTTTCCAATGGCTTTGACATTTCGAGAATTCCTTTAAATTAAATATGTAGTATAATATGCTATATTATAGATAAAAAGTACTAAATACCTGATAATAAAGAGAGAAAACTATGAATAAAATCACCCAAATGTTAAAGCTCCAACAGCAACTCAATGATGAGACCAATGGCTTAGGATGGGAAGAGGGACATACAAAAAATGGCAAAATAATAGACTGGAAAAGATGCACTTACCTAGAGTGTGCAGAACTTATTGAATCCTATCCATGGAAACATTGGAAGAATATAGATGCTTCACCTGATTATGATAATATCAAAATAGAAGCTGTAGATATTTGGCATTTTATTATGAGTCAGGCACTCCAAGAGTATAAACAAAATGGTTTAGGGGATATTGAGCAGTTGACACTTGCAATAGAGTCTCTTGATAACTACTATAGCTTTACCCAGCCACTCCAAGCAACAGAGCGTACCTACTATGAACAGATTGAAGTTGTAGAGAATTTAATGCGTATACTCTTCTCTAAAGAGCCTATAGAGCTGTTGATTGCATCTTTTATAGAAGTAGCCATGCAATCAGGACTTAATAGAGAGAGCCTCTACCAACTCTATATTGGTAAAAATATACTTAATAAATTTAGACAAGACCATGGATACAAAGATGGCTCTTATATTAAAATATGGCAAGGAGAAGAGGATAATGTAGTGATGCAACGAATACTCTCTAGCACTCAGGATATTACTCCTAAGAAACTATATGATGCTCTTAAAGAGGCATATCCAAACTATTGAACCCTCTTGTTAATATCTTGATTAACTATCTCATTGCCATGGAGAAATACTTCTGTGGCAATACGAATATTTTTAGGGGTATCATATCCACACTCAAATCCACACACTACACTTCCTGTAATATAGTACCCTCCTGTAGGCACTCCATAAAAGGCAAATCTACCATCTTCTCCTGAAGCTGTAAATTTTACATAATTAAAGAGCTTAGCATCAGCCTTGCTCATCTTTTTCCCTTTGATGTAACTCTCTTGATACCACTGTTTAGAGTAACTAGTAATTGGATTTAAATAAAGTTTACTATTTTTACCATAAATCTTTTTACCATAACTATCTTCTACAAAAATATATCCATTAATCGTTCCTTTGCCAGTTCTTTGCAATGATTGATATTCAGCTATAGGAAAAGGGATTCTTTGGACTATAGTAGCATCTACAATAACAGTCTCATTCACTCCACTAGAAATATTTTTATCTAAATCAGATATATCTACACTATCTACATCTTTATCAATATTTGTCTTTTCTGCCCATAAATTACTATTGTCATGTTCTTGTTTAATTTTTTTATCAGGAATTTTTGGTTCTCCAACACAACCAGTAAAATAAAAAAAAGAGAGAAAAAGAGAGAATAGCACTAAAAAATTTTTAAACATTGATAGCCTTAATAGTAAGTTTGCAAATTATTATACCAATTTAAGATAACAAATAGGTATAATGCTACTATGAAAAAATTATCACAATTAGAGACAGTTATCGACTCTCTCCCCTCTCCTGCATGGGTACTAGAGGAGCATCTGCTTAGAGAGAATATGCAACTACTTGATGAAGTACAACAAAGAAGTGGTGCAAAAGTACTCGTGGCACTCAAAGGGTATAGCTTTTGGAACTCCTTTGGTCTGCTTAGCAAAAAACTCCAAGGGTGTTGTGCAAGTGGCTTGTGGGAGGCTAAATTAGGTGCAGAGGAGTTTGATGGAGAGGTACATACCTACTCTCCTGCATTTAAACAAGAGGAGATAGCAGAGATAGCCTCTCTCTCTCACCATATTGTCTTTAACTCCCCTGCACAGTTTCACAAATTTGCCAAACAAGCCAAAGAGATAAACCCTAATATCTCTTTGGGACTGCGTATCAATCCTGAATACTCCCAAGCCTCAACAGAGCTCTATAACCCCTGTGGTCTCTACTCTAGGCTTGGGACAACGATTGATAACTTTGATGCAACTCTTATGGATATGTGTGATGGATTCCATTTTCATGCTCTCTGCCAACAAGATAGCAAAGCACTAGAAGAAGTACTTCAGAGTATAGAAGAAAAATTTAAGCCATATTTACATAAGCTCAAATGGATAAACTTTGGTGGAGGGCATCATATTACCAAAGAGGGCTATGATATAGAAAAGCTTATAAAGCTTATTATAAGATTTAGAGATAAATATAGCGTACAGATATACCTCGAACCTGGTGAAGCTATAGGGTGGCAGACGGGGACACTTGTGGCTACAGTCCTAGATATAGTCCATAATGGTTTAGATATTGCTATTCTTGACACATCAGCCGAAGCCCACATGCCAGATAGTATTATAATGCCCTACCGTGTAGATGTGCGTGGAGCAGGAGAGGCCAATGAGAAACCCTACCTCTACCGTCTTAGTGGCAATACTTGTCTTGCAGGAGATAGTATGGGTGATTACAGCTTTGACAGACCTCTTCAAATTGGAGATAGAGTTATCTTTGAAGACCAAATACACTACACTATGGTCAAAGCAACAACATTTAACGGCATAGCCCTACCCTCTATCTGCACACTCAAAGAGGATGGAACTCTACAAATAATCAAAGAGTTTAGCTATCAAGACTTTAAGGGTCGGTTATCGTAAACTAACGGATAAAAGGTATCTGTAGACGGATAGTGTGTTCTTTGAAGATAGAGATTATATGATTAGCCGTTGCTATCTCTTTAATCATCTCATCAGATTCACTATATCTTCCATTTGCTTTTACAGTTAACTCTACTAGATGCTCTTTTTTATCTGCAATGATAATATATTCACCTATAAGTAATTTTAAGGTAATGGCTATAGAGTCTGAAGATCTAAAACTATCTAATACCTTTCGTAAGAGTTTGGAAAATTGATTTTGATCTAATTTAAAGGTAGGTAGATCTTGGTCTACAAGAAGTGTAAGTTCATTATCATTTTGTAGTTTAAATAAAGAAATATTGGCTTCTAAAAGATTATTAATATCTGTTGTATTATATCTATCCATTTCAATAGTATTTTTTGTCTCTATACGCGATTTATGGTAGAGATGCAAGGCTATCTCATCTTCATTTTGATATGCCACTCTAAAGGCATAAAAAATAAATGAGTCATATTGCAAATCTAATCGTGTTGTTTTAAAACCAAAATCTTTGGGTGCATACGAGAGAGTAATATCATATAACTCTTGCCTACTCACATACCCTAGTAGTACCTCTGAAGCAGAATTAAGATATATTATTTTACCATTATTATCAAATATAATAAATGGATTAATATCACTTTCAACAAAAAATTTAAAATTAGTCAAGATTGAGTTCATATATTTTCTTTCTAAGTGTATTTCGATTAATTCCAAGAATATTAGATAGTTTTAGCTGTGAACCATACTTGGCTAAACCTGCTTCAATAAGTGGTTTTTCATAGAGTGTTAAATACTCTTTATAGTCATTATTACCACTCATATTATCTAAAAGGTAATGATAAAGTATCTCTTCTATCTCTTTAGTGCCACAACTACGAATAAAAACCTCTTGATAGATTGACTTTTTGAGTGATTTACTATTGTTAGATATATCTAAACGACTTGTATCAATATTAAGTTCTTCTGTAATAACTAAATTTGACTTTACCTCTTTTGTAAAGATTTGTGTAAGCAGTGCTACATCTTCTAAGCGTTCCTTGAAAGGGGGCATATAATAGATAAAAGCAAAGAGATTATCTATAATCTTTTCATTACCCATATAGTTGGCAATAGCAATAATTCTCTTATTTGTAAAATCAAGATTTTCTATATTCGTTAATTTTTCAAAATTAGTAATAATTAACTCATCATAATTTGATAAATACTCTTCAACTTTTTCTTGATTAGCCCCATCAACACTCACTAGCTTAGGAAAAAGATGTCTAATTAAACTCTTTTTCCCTATATGGGCATCTCCTATTAATATAGAAGAGACTAATAGTGACTTTGTCAGATTAAACCCTTTTATAATTTTTTGTACTTGTATTGAT
>JADGDQ010000080.1 GCA_016744805.1 Sulfurovaceae bacterium | reverse complement strand
TAAACTATATCAAAGAGCGACACTTTAAGCAGATAGTCACTATCGATAGCAAGGGTAATTTTTTTGCAGCTATTACACAAAAAAATCTTATATCTATAAGTTATAGCCGTTGGATTACTATTATGAAACAGCATCATAAAGAGTTAAATGATATTAATATGATTCTTAAGCAAAAGAATACACAATATGAAAAGTTAGCATCTATTGATTCTTTGACAGGTTTGTATAATAGAATGAAGTTTATGGAGCTTTATATATCAGAGTATACCATTATGACACAAAGAGATAATGATATGGTTATGATGCTTATAGACTTAGACTATTTTAAAAAAATCAATGATAATTATGGACACAATATAGGTGATCAAGTTCTGATTGAAGTTTCAAAAATATTTCAAAAATTATTGCGAACTATAGATATATCTTGTCGTTGGGGTGGAGAAGAGTTTGTGATACTGTTGCCATCAACTAATTTGCAAGAGGGGTATCTTGTAGCAGAAGAGATACGAATAGCCATCAAAAATATACAAGACTCTATACTTCCTAAGCTAACAGCTAGTTTCGGAATGACTAAAGTTCTTATAGGTGATACACTCAATAGCTCAATAGCAAGAGCAGACAGGGCTATGTATAATGCCAAGTCTATGGGTAGAAATTGTATTAAGGTATTATAGTTGATGAGGTTATTTTTTGTCAAAGTCTACTAAAATAGTAGCAATTTTTTGACTACCATTTTTTTCTACCAAAGAAATTAGTCCTTGGCTTTGTTGTGAAAAGTCTTGTTCTAAAAAAGAGAGAATTTCTATATCATCTATGGCATCTTCTCTCATAATAGAGGCTAGATTTTTTTTGGCAAAGTAGTTGGCATTATGATACTGATGGTCGCTAGAGGCATAAGGGTAGGGGATATAGAGGCTAGGAATACCCATAGCAGAGAGTTCCCATAGTGTAGATGCACCAGCTCTTGCTACTGCAAAATCGGCTCTATTCATATAAGAAGCTAGAGTAGTTGTAAACCCAAAGACTTCAGCGGTAATACCTAGATTTTTGTATGCTTTTTGTATCTCTTCTATATTCCTCTCTCCAGCTTGATGAATGATTTTGATACCTTTTTGTTGCAGGGTTGGAGCTAATCGTAATGCTAGTTTATTGATAGCTACAGCACCTTGTGAACCACCTAAAAAAATAATATTTTTAACTTTTGTGCGTATATGAGCAAGTGTAAAAAAATCTTCTTTGATAGGGTATGCTTGTATAGGACTCTCTTGGAGGTAGGATGAGATAAAAGTATGAGAGTATGGTTTAAGTATACGATTTAGTGAACCTAGTGCAGCATTTTGCTCATGGATAACTAATGGTATTCCTGTTATTTTGGCTGCAAAAGCAGTTGGAGCAGAAGAGAAACCACCCACACAAAAGACAACAGTAGCTTTGTGTTCTTTTAGAATTTTTATAGATTGTAGCGTTGCTTTTGCAAGTAAAAAGAGAGATTTTATTTTGCCTAAAAAACCTTGATTTACAACGCCTCGTGTATTCAAGAAATAGCTCTTTTTAAAATCATTATCATCTTTAAACCATTGTTGGTCTTGTCCTTTTTGAGAACCGATATATATGAGGGTTTTGTTTTGTATCTTTTCTTTAACAGCTTTGATGATAGCCAAGTGTCCACCTGTGCCTCCACCTGTCATTATAATACTCATGTATTCTCCTTAGAGTTTGTTTTTTGATACTGCCATTTGCGTCTTTTTTTTGAAATCATAAGTACCATACCTATAGCTATAGAGTTGGCAACAACTTGTGAGCCTCCATAGCTAAGAAGCGGTACGGCTATCCCTTTGATAGGGGTAATTCCACTAATTCCATAACTATTAATAATAAGTGCCAAGGATATAAGCAAAGAGATACCAACAGTAAAAAGGTAGTAGTGAGGCTCATCTACATCTCCTGCAATTTTTTTGAGTCTAAATATCAAAAATAAAAATGTTAGTATAACAAGGCACAAGCCTATAAACCCTAACTCTTCTGTAAGTCCAGCAAGTACAAAGTCTGTATGAACTTCAGAAACATAGCCTAGCTTAAACTGACCATTTCCTAATCCTTGTCCCCAAAGACCTCCATTTTGGATTGCATTAAGAGAGTTTGAGATTTGATAAGGCTCTTTTCCTGCTTCTACTTGAAGTACTTTAACAACTTCAAAAGGGAAGAATGATAAGATTGTATCTTGGACTGTGGACCACCAACTCAATATTCTTTGCATTCTATGTGGTGCCATTAGAATTAACCCTATAAAAGAGGTAAATCCTAATCCTATTAGAATCATAAAAAATTTCATACTTCGTCCTGCAAGTACAAATAAAATAGCAAGTGTTCCTGCCAAAACAACAGTTTGACCTAAATCTTTTTGTAATATGGCAATTAAAACAACAACAATTGCAAAGATAAAAAGATAAGGCATAAACATTTTGAACTCTTCTTTAATAGTAGCTTTTCCTTTGTTTTGTAGTTTACGAGAAAAACTCCATGATAAAAAGAAAACAAATCCAATTTTAAAAAACTCTACAGGAGCAATAGATGCAGGTCCTAGGTGAATCCATCGTTTGGCTCCACCAATAGCTCTTACCATGCTTGATGGCATAAATTGCATAACAATCATAAGTATAAAAAATGTGATAAAAAGCATAAATCCTATGCGGTTAAACCACTTGTCTGGATCTAGTTTACTCAAAAAAATCATAAGAATAAGACCTATAAATACTGCTCCTAATTGTCGTAAAAAGAAATGAAAATCACTGTAATGATAGAGTATTATGGTATAAGTCGATAGAGAATAACTCATAATTAATGAGAGGGTCAATAGAAGCATCACACTAATATAGAGGGGTTTATCAATCATTTAAATCCTCTTTGGGCTAAGATATATCATATTTTATCTAATCAATAGTCAAATTGAAGATAGATTTTACTAAAATAGTAGCAGATTTATAATTATAGAAGAAAGAGAGTATATGCCACAAACATCCAAAGAGGTCAAGCGAAGACGAAGCACTAAGCTTCTGGTGCTTTTTCTTTTACTTATTTTAATGATTGCTACATTTTTATTCTCTGTCTATCGTACAATGCATTCAGATCGACGGATTCCTCCTAAAACAGCTATTATGAAAAATAGATCACTTCGTGGAGATATTATTTCTAAAGACAATTATATTATTAGCAGTAGTTATAAGTTTTATCGTGCAGAGGTACATTCTCAGAGTATTCGACCTAATAAAAAAGAACTTTTTATTAAACTATTTAGTATTTATAGCAAAATAGATGAAGAGACATTACGAAAAAGTTTTTATACAAAGAGTGGACAACTAAAAAGATCTTATGTTACTTTGGCTGATGATATTGATGAAAGAGATGCTGTTGGACTTAAATCATTGGCTAGGAAGCTAAGTAAACTAGGTGTATTTCAATCTATTAAAAATAGCCAAAATGTAAGGGTTATTTATGGTTTGGATATTGTAGAGAGTGGTGAAGCTCGTCGCTATCCATTGCTTAAGAGTATGACCCCCGTGATAGGGTATGTTAAAGATGAACTTGTTGATAGATATAAACTCTCTAACGGTATGAAAGGTTTGGAGCGGTATGCACAAAAGCACCTTATTACACGAAAAGATGGACTTTTTGAGGGACAACGAGATGTTATTGGTTCAGTTATTCGTAACGGTGAAAGCCATAAGGTTAATCGTATAGATGGGCTTAATTTACATCTTAATATACCATTGCCTATCCAACAGAGTGTAGAGTCTATAGTAGATGAGATGAAAATAGAAACAGGTGCCCAAGAGATATTGGGTGCAGTTATGGAGAGCAAAACAGGAAAAGTCATAGCAATGACAAGCTCTAATAGATATAATCCCTCTCATATTACTCAAAATGATGTAACTGCACTTAATCCAAAGTTTGCAGAGTATCCCTATGAAGCTGGTTCTGTGATTAAGCCTTTGACACTAGCTATTGCTCTTGATCATCAACGGATTGAACCATATACTTGGATTGATACTTTTGATGGCAAAATGAAAATAGGTAAAAGACAAACAATTACTGATGATGAAAAATTTAAAGCACTTACTGCTACAGATATTATTGTACACTCTTCTAATGTAGGAATATCTCAGATATCATGGAGACTCTCTGGTGAGGAGTTTCGTAAGGGATTGCTTGATTTTGGACTCTCTCAACCTTCTGGAATTGATCTTTCTCGCGATCTTCCAGGCAGAGTAAAACCACTTAAACTACTCAAAAATAAAATGCATAGAGCAAATCAATCTTATGGGTATGGTATGCATGCGACTTTTGCTCAACTGCTTAAAGCATACAGTGCCTTTAATAATGAGGGGAAGGCGATGACCCCTCGACTTATAGATTATTTTAGTGATAATAAGGGAAATTATTATAGGCTTCCCCCACCCCAAGCAGATAGACAAGCGACTACTCCCAAAACAGCACAACAAATTCATGATATTTTAATAGAAGTTGTCAAGCGGGGAACAGGTGTGGCAGGTCAGTATAGAGGCTTAGAAGTAGGAGGTAAAACAGGTACAGCACATATTGCTACTTCAAAAGGCTATAGTAATCTCTACCATAGTAGTTTCTTTGGTTTTGCTAATGATAAGGCAGGAAGTAAATATACTATAGGGGTACTTGTTATTAAAGCAACAAAACCTTTTAAATATTTTGCCTCACTATCTGCTGTGCCTACATTCAAACAGATAACGCATGCATTAGTTGAGTATAATTATCTCAAGCCTGTTCTCTCTGCTCAAGAGTTAGCTGAAGATGCAAAAAAAGAGGCAGAAGCAGAACTAGAAGCTCAAAAAGCTTTGGAAATGTATAAAAAAGAGGCGAATAAGAGAGAGGATATAAGTAAAAAAGTTTCTAAAAGTTTACAGCCTTATAAGAAACCAAAAATAAAATATTATGAAAAGAAAAAGCCTATATATAAAAAAGCCAGAGTAAAAAAGGTAAAAATATATAGACAAAAACCAAGACCAAAGCCAAGATCATATCAAAGACCAAAAAGGCAAGAGGCTCTTTTTAATGATCTTGATATGTTTTAAAAAGATGTAAAGTTGTAGTTTGTAACTATTCTAAATTGATTATAATCATTATTATTTTGTGTTTTATCATCAATAGAGGCATAGGCTACACTTAGTGATAGTTTGTCACTTATACTATATTCCACAACAGCATCAACTTCTGTAGTATGATATAAACTAGAATCTTTAGCTTCAAATGATCCATAGGCAATACCAAAAAGTAAATTATTTATATCTAGTTTTTCAAAATTATAGGCTACTCCTAAAATCCATGCAGTTCCACTTGACTCCATAGTATCAAGTGTTTGATCTTCCATAGAAGTAAAAAAACTCCCTCCACCTAGGCTTAAGGTAGTTGCTCCACTTTCATCATCTTCATAGTTATATGCCATAAGCGTAGTAACTCCAAGCTCTTTAAAGTCAAGTTCTACACTTAGACCAAAAGTATTAGAGTTTTGCTCTCCTAATAACTCTTTGCCACCTTGTGTAGAGGTATTATACTGCAATCCAAGCCCCAAAGTAAGACTCTGGTTTATATTATAATTATATCCAGCCTCTGCATAGGATACAGTTGCAATCTCATCATAATAGTAGTGCCATAAGCTCAAAGATAAATTCTCTACCCCTTCATACACACCAGCTATAAAATAAACACCATCAGTATCCTCTTCAAGACCTAAAACTTGTGATATATCTACAAACTTAGAGCTATCTATACCATTTTCCCAGCCAGCCATTTTGTCTATAAGCCCAGCATGGAGTGTAAGATTTTCAATATCATTATTACGAATACGGTAGGCATTAAAGTAGTTTGGTATCATACGAATATCATCACTATCAGCATGAGGAGAGTCTAATATCTGTCTTCCTAGTTTTATTTTACTCTTGTGCCATTTTGCATCAATATAGGCTTCTGCCAAAAGAGAAAAGCTCTCTTTATCTATATCAAAAAAGTCTGGGTTAACTCTAAGTGGGTCACTATTTTGAAGCCCTAAGTCTTGAACTGTATACAGAGATGTCCCTAGTTTTATCCCTTGCCATCTTTTAGTATTAAAGTGTGCATGTCCACCAATAGAAAAAGCATTTGTATTTATCTCTTTGTTACTATCAAGATTTATATAGCCTGCACGAATTTGAAGTTTGGTATGTTCTATTTGATCAAACTCTCCAAGTATCCCTCTTACACTTTTAATTTCATTTTGTGGAGGAGTAGCAAAGAGTATAGAGCTTATCAGTGTAGAGAGTAATATTGTTTTTTTCATAATAAAATCCTTTAATGAATATGATAACTATTATCATTTTGTAACTATAACACTCTAAACTTTAAAAATAGTTGAAACGAAAGAGATTAAAATTTTAATAAAAAAGCAATTAACTATAAAATAAGAAAAAATTTATAAATTTTGTGATAGTATTGCGTCCCTTAAAGTATTGATAAGTGCCTTAGTCATTAAAAGGCAGTTGTCAGTACTTAAC
>JADGDQ010000024.1 GCA_016744805.1 Sulfurovaceae bacterium | reverse complement strand
TATGCAAAATTCTCTTTGTAGTGAAAATCTGAACAATTTTTTTTAACTATTGCCCTTATTATGGGGTCTTGTGGGGTGCTTAGTGATAAAGATGGGAGATGAAACTTTTATCACTTCATTTAAGGGCTTAGTAAAAGTTGTAGTAAGTAGAATAAATTATGAAGAAGAAAATCTTTATCAAGTATTGGCTGAGTCTAAAGCCTAAACCTATACTATTTTTTACTCAAATAGTAACCAAAGTGGGAAAGTCCCACTTTAATATTATTTTTGAGCATTCTTTTTATCTCTAGCTTCTCTTTTTCTTAATACTGGATCAAGTGATCTTTTACGAATTCTAATAGAAATAGGTGTAATCTCTACAAGCTCATCATCTTCAATCCACTCCATAGCAGACTCTAAAGTAACAGGTCTAGGTGGTACTAGCTTAATTGCATCATCAGCTCCTGATGTTCTCATATTTGTAAGTGCTTTTCCTTTGAGTGGATTTACATCCAAATCACCAGGTCTTGCAGACTCACCAATAACCATACCACTATATACTTTATCCTGTGGAGAGATAAACATAGTTCCTCTAGCTTGCAGGTTAAAGATAGAAAATGCTACTGCTTCACCATTATCCATAGAGACCAATGCACCCGGTGTTCTACTCTCAACTACACCAGAGTATGGACGATAATCTAAGTATGAGTGATTCATAATACCCTCACCTTTTGTATCTGTAAGAAATTCATTTCTAAATCCAATCAAACCTCTTGCAGGAATCTCAAATTCTATTCTTACAGTTCCATCAGGCATAGGAACAAGTGAAGTCATTTCTGCTTTTCTTTTACCTAACTTTTCAATAGCTACACCTTGAAAATCAGAAGGAACATCTACAACTAAATGCTCAAATGGCTCCATTTTAATACCCTCTTCTATTCTGATAACAACCTCAGGACGAGCAAGAAGGAATTCAAAACCTTCTCTTCTCATGTTTTCTGCAAGAATACCAATTTGAAGCTCTCCACGACCAGATACCTTAAATGATGCATCACCGAGTGGCTCCATACGCATAGCGATATTTGTCTCCATCTCTTTAGCAAGTCTCTCTTGAATCTTATTAGAAGTTACATGTTTACCTTCAGTACCTGCTAGTGGTCCATCATTAACAGAAAAAATAACAGAAAGTGTAGGCTCTTCAACATGCATAGGGTCTAATGCTACAGGATTAACTGCATCACACACACTATCACCTACATCAATATCAGAAAAACCAGCAATAGCAACAATATCACCAGCTTCAGCTTCTTCTATATCAATTCTATCAAGACCTTTAAATCCAATAAGCTTAGAGATACGGCTTTTTGATTTTGCACCACAGGCTTTTACCAATAGATACTCATCACCTTTTTTTACTTTTCCGTTAAAGATACGAGTAATACCTATACGACCTACAAAGTTATCATTGTCAAGTGTAAATACCTGTGCTTGCGTATCATTATCCGCAGAACCCTCTGGGCTAGGAACCTGCTCTAAGATTGCATCAAAAAGTGGAATCATGTTTTTGTTTTCATCTTCCATATCCCATTTAGCATAACCATCTCTAGCTGCTGCATATAGCACAGGAAAATCAAGTTGATCTTCATTTGCATCAAGAGCTACCAAAAGGTCAAAAACTTCATCCATAACTCTATCTGGCTCAGCTGCATCTTTATCTATTTTGTTGATAACAACTACAGGAATAAGCCCTAGCTCTATTGCTTTTTTCAAAACAAATTTTGTTTGAGGCATAACACCCTCTTGAGCATCTACAAGCAATAAAACACCATCTACCATTTTGAGAACTCGCTCTACTTCACCACCAAAATCGGCGTGACCTGGAGTATCAATAATATTGATTTTATAATCACCATAAGTAATAGCAGTGTTTTTAGAAAGAATAGTAATCCCTCTCTCTTTTTCAATATCATTACTATCCATAACTCTCTCTGCAACATCTTGATGAGCAGAAAATGTTCCGCTTTGCTGGAGAAGTTCATCAACAAGAGTTGTTTTACCGTGGTCAACATGCGCGATTACCGCGATATTTTTAATTTTTTGCATAGAAAATTCCTAATTATTTGTCTTAATAGATCTGTTTTCGCGATTATACCTAAATAAGTTTATAGTCTAGGGAGTTTTAATCTCTTGGTACACAAAATCTACTTTTTCACAATTTTAAGAAACTCTTCAACCACATAAAAAGAGCCAAAGACCAAATACTCTTCTTTTGGATCTATATTATTATTAAAAAAAGTATACTCTAACTCTACTTTTTTGAGTGCCTCTTCTATAGAAGAGAGAGTAACTGCTCTTTGAGAGGAGATAGCTATCAGCTCTACTCTTTTGATTTTGGGTTTGAGTACTCTTAGAACCTCTTCATACTCTTTATCATCTAAACTATTATAAATAAGTACAATGGGTCTCTCAAGGGCTTGGAGTATCGCTTTGGCGGCTAAGGGATTATGCCCTACATCTATGCGAATATTCTCTCTAAAGGGATAAAATCGTCCAAATAACTCTAACTCTTTAAGAGTCTCTATAGTGTAGTCTATTGCAAGTATATCAAGGGCATAGAGAGCTGTAGAGGCATTTTGTACAAGATATTCACCCCACTTGTTATGTTTGGCTATCTCTTTGAGTTTAGCCTCTGTTTGGGCTGATATTGAGAGAGTGTGGAGTATTGCTTTTTTCTCTAGGGCAATTTCTTTGGCTACTTTGTCTACCTCTTGATATATTTGTGGTGCAAGGAGGGCTTGTTTTTGGATACTTCGTATTTTTGTAGAGGCTATCTCTTCTATCGTTGCACCCAAAAATGCTTGATGGTCTATACCAATAGGGGTAATAATGGTTAGCTCTTTGTCACAAATATTTGTAGCATCAAACTCTCCACCTAACCCTGCTTCTAGTACGACAAGGTCTACATCTTCAAAGACTACAAGAGCTAAAAGTGTGGTATATTCAAAATAGCTCAAAGCATCACTTCTCTCTTTGCCTAATACTCTATAGAGCTTTTGGTGGGCTAGTTCTAGCATATCATCACTACTATCCTCTCCATCTATCCATATTCTCTCATTAAATTTTAGAATATGAGGTGATGAAAAATGCCCCACAGATAGACCACTTGTATGGGCTAAATGAGCTACTATCCGTCCTGTAGAGCCTTTGCCATTGGTTCCTACTATATGCACCTTTTTTGGCTCTTTGATATAGGGATAGAGGACTCTATAGGCATCATGGATACGCTGATGGTCTATAGTGTCATAATAGAGTGGTTTTGCCTCTAAAAATTGAGAAAAAGACACAACTACTACTGCTGTTGTTGCTGTTGTATCATTTGAGCTTTATGGAACTCTTCTGTGAGGAGACCTTGTGTACTAGCATACGCTAAAAACTGGTCAAGGGCTTTTGCCATTCCTCGTCGTATTGCTTCAATTCTTAGGGCTGAAGAGAGTCTTGAACTTGCACTAATATTCTCTTCTACCTCTGATTTGATAGAGCGTTTAAATACTCTATCTGGTGTTCTTAGTTCAAACTCCATTTGAATATCTGCACGGTACCTAGTAATATATCCATTACTATAACTTACAGGATTAAAAGAAGTCCCCTCATAAGAGGCTACAATAAAATTAGTAGCTTGGTTTTTAGGTGCAAGAGAACCTTTAAATCTTGTAAGTATCATCTGATGCAGTGCATCTTTAACATACGAAGCATTCTCTGGCTCTTTAGGGTCTACTTGTACCTCTACATAAACAGAACCTTTCATTATATGTTGAATATATTGTGCAGAAGGTTTATACCCACACCCCACAAGAAGCAGTAATACAAACCCCATGATTATCATACTCTTATATTTTTGCATACTTCTATCTCCTTTTTTATGCACTTGGCTTTACAACTAAGTTTACTAATTTATTAGGAACTACAATCTCTTTGATTATATCCATACCCTCTAGCCATTTTGCTCCTGCCTCTTTTGCTACTACCAAAATCTCCTCTTTGGAAGCGGTAGGTGAAACTTCTACTTGTGTCCGTTTTTTGCCATTGATAGTAATAGCAAGTGTAATACTATCTTGCACAAAGACCTCTTCTTGCATCACAATACTCTCTTTGAGGTTCGCTCTTTGAAATAACTCTTGGCTAAGCTCTGTAGTGATATGTGGAGCAATAGGCTCTAAAAGATGCAAGATAATATAGAGTCCCTCACTCCATACAGCTTTGTCCTCTTGTTTGTCAAGAGCATTAAGAGCCTCCATACATGCAGCAATCAATGTATTAAAGGCAAATGTTTTGGTATAGACATCGGTTGATTTTTTGAGTGCCTCATAGACTTTGGCTCTTGCCTCTTTGGATTTGCTACCTAGAGAGCTTTGGTCTATACTAGGCAAAGAGCTATGGCTCACTTTGTCTTTGCGGTCATAGAGCTTTTTAAGAAACCTAAATGCCCCCTCTACAGCCGAATCATTCCACTCTAGCTCTTTTTGTGGCGGTGCAGCAAAGAGTACAAAGAGTCGAGCAGTATCTGCCCCATACTCTGCAATAAGTTGGTCTGGGTCTACAGTGTTGCCTTTGGATTTACTCATCTTTGCACCATTTTTAAGTACCATACCTTGGGTAAGGAGTCTCTCAAAAGGCTCATCTACACTACAGTAGTCCAAATCTCTTAGGACTTTTGTAAAAAATCTAGCATACAAAAGGTGCAGTATGGCATGTTCTATTCCACCAATATATTGGTCTACCCCTAGCCAATAGTCCGCCTCTTCTTTGTTGATACCCTCTGTGTTCCATTTTTGTGGATTGGTAGCGTATCGCAACTGGTACCAGCTAGACTGCACAAAGGTATCAAGTGTATCGGTCTCTCTAATAGCATCTGCTCCACACTGAGGACAGCTACAGTTTTTCCAAGTAGGGTGGTTCTCTAGTGGGTTACCCTCTCCTGTAATAGCTACATCATCAGGAAGAGCAATAGGGAGATTTTCTATCTTTTCAGGGACTAATCCACACTTTTTACAGTGTACAAAAGGGATAGGTGCACCCCAGTAGCGTTGACGACTCACACCCCAATTTCTTAGCTTAAAATTTGTTGTGCCTTGACCTAGATTTTTCTCTTCAAAGAGTTTGATAATAGAGGCTTTGGCACTCCTGTTTTGCTCATTTGTAAATATATCAGAGTTTTGAAGTAAGCCCTCATCTGTATAGGGTAACTCTCCTCCACTAATCACCCGTTTGATAGGAAGATTATATTGAGATGCAAACTCAAAATCTCGCTCATCATGGGCAGGAACTGCCATAACAGCACCACCACCATAGGAAGCGAGGACAAAGTTGGCTGTCCATACAGGAGTATGCTCACCTGTTAGAGGGTGTATCACCTCAATACCCAAATCATATCCCTCTTTCCCCTCTTTGGCTCTTTCGATTTCGGTCATATTGGATATATCTACAATCCGTTGTGTCGTCTGAGAGTCCATAAGATTATTCTCTATGAGATACTTAGTAATAGGGTGTTCGGGTGCTAAAGCACTATAGGTGACCCCATAGATAGTATCAGGACGCGTTGTAAAGACTTGGAATCGCTCAAAGTTTCCACCAAGCTTCTTCTTACTTGCATCAGTTAGTTCAAAGCTAAACTCCAAACCTTGCGATTTTCCAATCCAGTTTTTTTGCATAGTAAGTACCTGAGAAGGCCACTTATCTTCTAGTTGGTCAAGGTCTGCTAAAAGCTCATCTGCATATTTGATAATATCCAAATAGTACCCTGGCATCTCTTTGAGTTGTACCTCATTATCACATCGCCAACAGCACCCCTCTTCTACCTGCTCATTGGCCAAAACCGTATGGCACTCTTGGCACCAATTAACAGTAGTAGATTCACGGTAGAGAAGTTTTTGTTGGAACATCTTGATAATAAACTCCTGCTCCCACTTAGTATACAAAGGGTCACAAGTAGCAAACTCACGCGTCTTAGAGAATGAAAAACCTAAAGAGCTGAGCTCTTGACGCATATAGTCTATATTAGAGTAGGTCCACTCTTTTGGATGTCTTCCATGTTTAATTGCGGCATTCTCTGCTGGCATACCAAAAGCATCCCATCCAATAGGGTGCAGAACATTAAAGTTCTGTTTACGGTAATACCTTGCCAACGCATCACCAATAGCATAGTTTCTCACATGCCCCATATGCAATCGCCCAGAGGGAAAAGGAAACATACTTAAGATATATTTTTTTTCTCTCTCTAACCCCTCATCAGGCTCATACGCTCTCTCCTCTTCCCATACTGCTTGCCACTTTTTTTCTATCTCACTAGGACTATAACTCATCATTTCTCCAGCATAATTAAATTAAGATGATTATAGCTAATTTACTTAAACTTTAACAATTCACATGCTAAGATTTAGTTTTTACACACAAGGGATATATTATGAGCAACAAAGCTTTCACTCTTCTACTTTTACCTCTCTCTCTTTTTGCAGGTCTTACAGATTTTAAGATTATTAAAGAGGCAAATGATGCCTATAGTGCTTTAGATTATAACAGGAGTATCCAGCTCTTTGAGCAACTTCAGAAGAACTCTCCTCAGTTAGCGTATGACAAAGGCAATGCTTATTATAAAGCCAAAGAGTATGACAAAGCTCTCAAAGAGTACGACAAAGCACAAGGGGTCAATGAACAGCAGAGACTCCATAATATTGGTAATACACACTTTCAAAAACAAAAATTAGATGAGGCTATCAAATCCTATCAAGAGGCTCTAAAACTAGGTGAAGATAACGATACACGATTTAACCTAGAGTTAGCCAAAAAAATAAAAAAAGAGCAAGAGAAGAAAAAACAAGAAGAGCAGAAGAAAAAGAAAGACCAAAAAAAGAGTGAAGATAAAAAAGATAAAGAAAACAAAAAAGACCAAGATAAAAAAAATAACGATAAAAATGATAAAAAAGGTGACAAAGACAAACAAGATAAAAAAAATAAAGAGGGAGAAAAAGATAAAAAACCATCTGATAAAAAACAAGAAGAGAATAAAAAAGAGAAAGGCTCTACCTCAGGAGAAGAACAAAAAAAAGCACAAATGACCAAAGAAGAGCAGATGAATCAAAAAGAACTCAAAAGATTACTTAAAAAACTAAATCAAGATAAAATGCCAACTATGATGTATAAAGCAAGCCAAGGGAAAGAGGGGAAAAAAGGAGAAGAAGTTAACCCTTGGTAAAAGGGTTTTTAGCGTAAGAACTCTTGGAGTTCAAATGGTGCTAGAGGTTTGGAGTAGTGTTCGCCTTGGGCTTTATCACATTCAAATTTATGAATTATAGATGCTTCTTTTTTGCTTTTGATATTTTCTGCAAATACTTCAATATCTAAAGCATGTGCTAAAGAAATAACAGACTTAAGTACCTCTTGGCTTTGAGTAGTTTTAAGAAGCGAACTATTTACTTTAAGTGTATGAATTATTTTTTTATCTAACTCTTCTATTGTAGAAGCGCCTACATCTAAATTTTCTAAAGCCAATAACACACCCATCTTTTTCAATTTCATAAATTGATCATGACAGCCCTTCATTCCATCTTTTGCCACACTAGAAGAGACATCAAAAATAAAGTCATTAGCTTCTATATCATTTTCTTCAAAAAGTGATGCAAGATCAGGAATAAAGCTATCTAAATGTAATTGACTAGGAGAAATAGTCATAAAGAGATGAATATTTTTAAAATTAAAATTATTCCAAAGTTTTCTTTGTCGTACAACTTCATCAAGTATAAAGTTATCAATATCAATACTCTGTCCTGTACTCTCTGCAACTTCTCTAAACTTATCTATACCAACAACTCCCAAACGAGGATGATTCCACTGAACAACTACATTAGCTCCTGAGACTATATTTGTTTCTATTGTATAGATAGGCTCATATACTACTGAAAACTCTTTTCGTTGAAGACCAAGGCGTATCTCTTGGCTAATTTTTATCTCGTCTTCTTGATCTTTTTGATGAGACTCTTCATACATTACAATAGAGCCACTACCTTTTTTATTTGCATTATCAAGTGCCATATATGCACGATCAATAAGTTTGTTAGCATTTTTTCCATGTTCTGGAAATAACACTACTCCTAAAGAAGAAACAATATGAGCATCCTGATACTCTAAAGAGAAGAGTCGAGAAATCTCTTCAGAGATCTCTTCTATTGTCTCCAAAAGAACTTTTTCTCGTTTAAAATTATCAATAACTAAAATAAAGTTATTACAGCCTAAACGATACACATACATATCTTTTTGTTTAAGTTCTTCTAAAAATTGTGAAAACTTTTTGAGGAGGGTATTCGCATAGGCATGCCCTAGTGCTACACGCATCTGTTTAAAATTATTAATATCAAAAAGACATACGGCAAATCTTTCTGATCTTTTTTGTGCCTCTACAGCTAGATTATTAATGTCAAGTGAGGCTCTAAACTGACTTGGTAACCCTGTCAAAAAATCTGTCTCTGCTAATTTTTTAATATTCTCTTTTTCTTTAAAATCACTATTGGCATCTTGAAAAACACAGATAATAGAGTTTTCCATATTCCATTTAGAGTGGTCAATATAGAGATTAATACGATGTTTTTGCTCATCTATAGAGAGTATAATTTTTTCTAAATAGATCATTCCTTGATTCATATTTTCTTGCTGTTTAATAAGATCAAAAATATTTTGCGGTTCATTATTTCCTGATTGGACTAAAATTTCATAAGGGACTTTTTGGTTTTCATAATGAATTTCTAAATCAAGAAGTTTTCGTCCAGCCTTATTTGAGAACATCACCTCCTCTTTCTCAGAAAAAACAGCCATTGCATCTGTTTGATACTCATTAGCACTTTTATAAAGCTTTACTTCACCTTTATGCCTACTCACTTTTTTCTTAAGGTATCTGGTTATTATGACCATAGCTACTATTGAAATTACTACTACTACACCTATTACTATTAAATCCATCAGGGAACTCCTCCGTATACTTAATTATCTATAATTTCTTTTCTTATTAGCTCTTGAAATTCAAAAGCGGGTAGTGGTTTTGAAAAATAATATCCTTGAGCTTCATCACAGTTATAAGATTTCAAAAGTTGATAAGTATCATCATCTTCTACTCCCTCTGCTACTACTTTTAGCTCAAAGTTATGCCCCAAATCAATCATTGCTTTTACAATTTTTTGATGCTCCTTATTATTAACTATATTCTTGACAAAAGATAAATCTATCTTTAGGGTATCAAGAGGAAAATCTCGTAGATAAAAAAATGACGAATATCCTGTACCAAAATCATCAAGAGCCAAAGAGACACCTAGCTCTTTAAGTGCTACAAACTCTTTTTTTGCTATATCTGCATTGATAATGGCAATATTTTCTCTAATCTCAAATTCCAAGAGTGAAGGATCAATTTGGTATTTATCCAAAATCTCTCCTACAAACTCTACCATATCCCCCTCTTCTATCTCACGAAGTGTAAGATTAATAGCAATAGGAAGTTTATTAAACTCAAAAAGCTCCCACTTTTTTTGTTGCTTGACAGCTTCTAAGATAACAAATTTTCCTAACTCTACAATAAATCCAGTCTTCTCTGCTAGTGGTATAAATTGTGATGGTGAGATAAGCCCTTTTTGTGGGTGTCTCCAACGAATAAGAGCCTCTGCTCCTTTAATATCTCCTGTTTTTATATCAATAAATGGTTGGTAATAGAGTTCAAACTGATTACTCTTAAGTCCTAGTGTCATCTCACTAAAAAGACCAAGTTCATAGCTTATATCTTCACTTGGCTCAATATCTCGATCAATTACTACCTGAGCATTCCCTTTCTCTTGGGCTTGTGCTAATGCTTTATAAACATTATCAATTAATATATCTACCCCATTACCTCCCTTAGGATAAAAACTCACACCAGATGAAAAAGTTAAATCAATATACTGAGCATCTAAATTTACAAGTTTTTGTAAATCCTTTTGTATAATTTCTATAAGTTTTAAAACATCATTTTGTGTACTAATATTGGGTACAAGAAGCAAGAAGTTACTCCGAGTCATCTGATAAACTGTACTATCAATTTCTCTTGAAAAATATTTTAAAGACTCTACAATTTTACCAATCAACATATCAGTAGCACGATACCCAAGAATAGCTCTAAGACCATAAAAGTGGTCAATAGACAAAAGAATTAGTCCAAAAGTATTATGAGTCGAGTGTGTTTTGCTAATAAACATACCAATATCAATCATAGCCTGTGTTTGATTTGGTAGATTCGTAAGTATATCTCTATGACTACATTTAGATGCTATAAGCTCTTGAGATATATCACGAATAAGAACAATCATATTTCCATGATAGGAATGAAGTGTAACCTGAATAGGTATATCTGCTGATTTCTGTATTAATGAAGCTTGAAGTGTAAAAGACTTAAGACTTTTAAGATGCTTTTTGTGATAATTAATTAAATCAAAAATAGTCTCTAAATCTCGATGTGCCTCTTGAATGATTTTTGCATTTTCTAACTCTTTTTGACTTGAACCAAACATGTTTTTAGCAATCAAATTAGATGCTATAATCTTTTTCGAAGGTGAGAGAATAAAAAATCCCTCTTTAGAATTATTAGATGCTTCAATCAGTAATTTTATTTTTTGACTGAGTTTTCTTGATCTTATATAAAATATAATTAATATTAGTATTAATATTATTAATACCATAGTTAGTACTGTAGAAGAGAGCATTATTCGTCCACCTTTAAAAATGTAGACTTTCATTATACCTATCTTAAAGTTAAGAAAGCACCACCACAGAGGCTAAATAGTACTTTTATGCAAACAAATAGCTTCAATTTTTGTATTTGCATCTTCTAATATAAACTTATCCTCTATCATTATAGATTTTAAACTTATATTTTTAGCATCCACAGATACCTTTGCCCATCCATCTTTGAGCTGATTTCTAGGATTACTCTGCTTATATTGCTCTAAAAGAGTATTTTGTTTTATTATTTTTTGTTTAAGTGAAGTATCTATGGATTGTTTGAAATCTCTATGGATTAGAGGAAGATATGTACTAAACTGTATCATTTTGTAACGCATTATCCGTTGATACTCTTCACTCATACGCTTAAATGTCACGCTTATATCTTCCAAACGATTCTTAATTGAAAATCTCCTCAAAGAGAGACTATTGTACTGTAAGGCTTGAGTTTTGTGATAGAGTATAGTTTGTATCTGTGCTTTGTATCGTGACTCTAACTCTCCTAATCCATAAAGTATCTCTTGTTTATCAGGCAAAATCATCTCTATAGCCGAACTAGGAGTAGGAGCCCTTAGGTCTGCTACAAAATCTGAAATAAGCGTATCTATCTCATGCCCTACCGCACTTACTACTGGTGTGTGTAGAGCAAAAATAGCATCTGCTACCACCTCTTCATTAAATGCCCACAAATCCTCCACACTCCCTCCACCTCGACCTACAATAATAGCATCAACATGTAGCCTGTCTGCATAATAGAGTGCTTGGGCTATCTGATTGGGTGCTAAATTTCCTTGGACAAGAGTATCTACAATAGTCACCTCTACAAGAGGGTATCTTTTTTGAATAATCGTAATCATATCATGGAGTCCTGCACTATTTTTGGCAGTAACAAGGGCTAATTTTTGGATATTTTTGGGAATAATTTTTTTGTTCTCTTGTAAAAAATATCCTTTGGCATCAAGCTTCTCTTTGAGCTGTTGATAGGCTAATGCCAATGCCCCTACTCCAAAGGGTTCTATATGCACCGCATAAAATTGATACTCACCTCGTGGAGTATAGACCCCCACAGAACCTTCTACCACAATCTGTGTCCCTTTTTGGAGTTTGAACTTCAATCTTTGAGCATTCGAGCGAAACATCACACACTTGATAGAACTCTTATCATCTTTGATAGAAAAATAGAGATGTCCACTCGCCTGATGGTAAGTCACAGAGGCTATCTCTCCTTGGACTCTAATATGCATAAAGGTAGCCTCTAGCAGAGACTTAATTTTGATATTTAGGGAGTTTACACTCATCATAGCACTACTCATAATAGATTAACTACTTTTTTTGAGCCACAAGAAGCGTAGAGATACCCATAGAAAATGACTTGGTATACTTCATCTCAAACCCTGCCTCTTCAAGCTCCTTAGAGAGCATCTCTGTAGTTAAAAACTCCTCAATAGAGTCAGGAAGATACTTATAGGCTTCATAATTTTTAGAGATGATACCACCCACTCTAGGGAGTACCTTTTTCATCCCAAAATCCACTACCTTATCTACCACACCACTTCTATCTTGTTTGGTAAATTCTAATATTACCACTATTCCACCTGATTTTAAGGCTCTATGAAACTCCTCTAGGGCTTGGACTCTATCTACCACATTACGAATACCATAAGAGATAGAGATAATATCAGTACTTGCATCCTCTATAGGAAGCTCTTGAGCTTTGCCCTCTATAAACTCTGCAAAATCCACTTTGGTCTTAGCCACATCTAGCATCCCCACAGAGGGGTCAACCCCCACAAACTTATCAATACCAATACCTCGTTGCAGAGCAATATCTCTCCAATAGAGCAGTAAATCCCCAGTACCTGTAGCCACATCCGTCACCTGCGTTAGCTCTTTACTATCCAAAATATCATACGCCTTATGACACCCCTTTTTACGCCACTGCTTATCTATCCCAAAACTAAGCACACGATTTGCTAAATCATAAGTTGATGCAATATCATCAAACATCGTAACGATTTTATCCTGTTTTATTTTCTGATTTTCTATTGTAGTATTATCCATTATTTTCATAACTCCTATCATCTTATAAATGATATTATATCGTATGGAACAAAAAGCTAGAATAATGAAAAAATAAAGAGTATCTTTTGTGTTTTTTAGCTAAAATATAACTAAAAATTAGGGTGAATTACTAATGAAAAACTTTATCACTTATTTAGGATTTACCCCTAAAAAAGACACAGCAAATACTTCTCAAAAAAGCTATTAAAATGAATATCATCAAGTTAGAACAAAAGATAAAAAAAGCCATAGATAACAAGAGATTAAAGTTGCTAAATGGAAACAAATATTGGTATGGCTATTTTCTATCTATCCAAGAATTAGTTTGGGTTAGAAATAATCATGACGGATACCTAATTGATGTTTATGATGAAGAGTATGGTAGTCATCTGTTGAGATTTCAAATCTAGTTTTAAAACTATAAATATTTTATGTGGCTTAGCTATAATATGGCAAAATGAAATATTAATCAACTTACACAAATTTTAAAAGTTATAATTTTAAATATAAAGAGAGATGATATGCATACACCTAGTCTATTTGAGTATAAAGACGAAACACTTTCTAAATCAAAAGGGAAGAGTATAAAACAATTAACATATATTTCGCTTTTTAGTAGTGCTGGAGTTGGTTGTTATGGATTTAAACAACAAGGCTTTAGATGTATTGCTACCAATGAGTATTTAGAGAAAAGAATTAGAATACAACAATATAATAACAAATGTAGATTAGAGAGTGGATATATCCAAGGTGATTTATCACAAAAAGGTGTTCAAGATAAAATTTATAAAGAGTTAGAAATTAATAAAATTACAGATTTAGATGTATTAATTGCTACTCCACCTTGTCAAGGAATGTCTGTAGCTAACCATAAAAAAACCAATCATGAAATAAAGAGAAATTCTTTAGTTGTTGAGTCTATTAAAATGGTTGCAAATATTAGCCCAAAATTTTTTATTTTTGAAAATGTAAGAGCTTT
The DNA here is from genome assembly GCA_016744805.1 of Sulfurovaceae bacterium. Classification (GTDB taxonomy): domain Bacteria; phylum Campylobacterota; class Campylobacteria; order Campylobacterales; family Sulfurovaceae; genus SZUA-451. The sequence continues at coordinate 20,422 of JADGDQ010000024.1, read as the reverse complement.
TCTTAATACTATTTGTACAGATATTGATAATGTAGATAAAACAATTGGTGAGGCTATAGATTTAAATTTAGGTGGTAAATATAATATATTATCACGAGTGATAAACTTTAAAGAGTATGGTGCAGAATCAAGTAGGACAAGAACCTTAGTTATTGGAGTGAGAAAAGATTTGCTAAACATAAGCCCCTATACACTTTTTCCATCACAACAAAAACCTAAAACTTTAAGAACTCTTATTGGTAATTTACCATCATTAGAAACTATGGGAGAGATAGATAAAGATGATATTTATCACTCTTATAGAAAGTTTGATACCAAAATGCTACCTTGGATAGAAAATATTAAAGAGGGACAATCGGCATTTGACAATATAGAAGATTTTAGAATACCACATCAGATAAAAGATGGAAAAGTAGTATTTAATAAAAATAAAAATGGGGATAAATACTCAAGATGGTATTGGGATAGAGTTGCTCCTTGTATTCATACAAGAAATGATATTTTAGCTAGTCAAAGTACCATACACCCCTGCGATAATAGAGTTTTTTCTATTAGAGAGTTAATGAAAATGATGAGTATTCCTCATACTTTCAAATGGTCAAATATTGATTTTAAAATACTCAATAGTTTATCTAATGAAGAGAAAAAAAAGTATCTAAAGCAAGAAGAGTTAAATATAAGACACTGCATTGGTGAAGCAGTTCCAACAAAGATATTTGATACTATTTCTCACAATATAAAAAAAGTTTTATCTCATAAAGTTTTATCTATTAATGAAATAACTAAAATTATAGAAAAATATAATCTTGAAGAGATAGATACTTTAAGAAACTTTATAAAAAATAATGAAGATAAATATAGTCTAAATACTCTTTACAATATCGCCGAACTTGCAAATATAAAAAGAAAACAAACAAAAGCATATTTTACAAGAGAAGATATAGTTTTTAATGCTATAAGTAAATTACCATCGTTTAAAGGTAAAAAGGTAATTAAAATTTTAGAACCCTCAGTTGGAATAGGAAATTTCTTACCTCAAATATTTAAAGAGTATCAAGATATAAAAAATGTGATATTAGATATTGTTGATATAGATAATAACTCTCTAAATACATTACAAATATTATTAGATAAAACTAAAGTACCAAAAAACTTTACTATAAATTTCATCAATGCAGACTTTTTACTATGGGAAAACCGATATCAATATGATTTAATAGTAGGAAACCCACCTTATGGTAAAGTGATAAATAATAAGACTTTACTAGATAGATATAAATCAAGTTGTGATAATAAAAATACAAATAATCTATTCTCATTTTTTATTGAAAAGTCTATAAAAATATCTAAATATATATCGTTGATAGTTCCAAAAAGTTTAATTAACTCACCTGAATTTAACAAAACAAGAGAGATATTAGAAAACAATAACTTACACTCCATAACAGACTATGGTGAAAAAGCTTTTAAAGGTGTTAAAATAGAGACAATTAGTTTTTTATTAGATACTTATAAAAAAGAAAAGTTTGAAAAAATCAGAGTAGAGAGTTATATTACAAATGATATAGTATATCAAAATAAAGATTATATTTTTTCAAAAGAATTTCCGTATTGGCTGATCTATAGAAATAGTTTTTTTGATAGTGTTGTAGCTAAGATGGAGCTTGATATTTTTGAGAGCTTTAGAGATAGACAGATTACTAAAAAACATACAAAAGATAGTGGTAATATTAGAGTATTGAAATCAAGAAATATAGCTAATAATAGTATAAAGGATATAGAGGGGTATGATTGTTTTATCAATGATATTGATAATTTTGTCGTATCTAAATATTTAAATCAAAAAGATATAATACTTATACCAAATTTGACATACTATCCAAGGGCTACATTTTTACCTAAAGATAGTATAGTAGATGGTTCTGTGGCACTACTAAAACCTAAAGATAATATAGATATTATCTCTAATCATTTAGAGTATTATAGTAGCGAAGAGTTTACAGAGTATTATAAGATAGCAAGAAATAGAGGAACACGCTCATTAAATATAGATAATAACTCGGTTCAATTTTTTGGGCTATTAAAGGAAGAATATGCGACATAAAATAGAGAATTACTTAGTTCAATTTGATTTTGATATTATAAAAACTAACAATGCAAGATTTATAGACCAAAAAGTCACACCTGATATTTTAGCTATTATTTCTGATTGTGTTATTGAGTTTTTAGAGCAAATAAGACAAACTGAGTTTACCTCTAAAGATATTTGGAACTTTGAATACTCAAATGAAAACATTAAAGAGATTTTTAATAAGCCTGATGTCTTTGATTCAAAAGCACAAAATGAGTATGATAAAATATTTCAACAACCCTTAAAAGCTTTAGCTTATGCCCAAATATTATCTGAATATAAAGTAGGTAATAAAATATTTTTTAGTGTTAAAAATAGAGAGATATTAGAATATATAGCTATTAGAGAAAGAAATGCTTTAGTCTTTTTGCAAATATATTTAGAAAAAGTTCTTAGTGATAGTGGTATTTTGTATCTATTTAATGATTTTTTTGATTTACAAACAAAAAAAAGTTTTAATATTCTTAAACAACAATATACTGAGTTTATTATTGATAATACAGCAATAAATGGTGCTACAGAAGTAAGAAGAATATTTACAAAAATATTAAATCCACTGGCATTTAAGTATAAAAAATGTGGTACACGAAAAGGTTATTTCTCTAAAACACCTATTACACTTGATGAGTTATTTTATAATAGGGTTAATTGGAGAGATGTAGATAAATCTAAAGGTGAAACAAGAAAAGAGTTTTATGAGAGTCAAACAGATAGTAAAGTTGTTGCTCTTCAAAAATATTCTCTTCAAAAAGCAAAAAAACTAATAAAAAAATATCATTCTCCAGATAGTGAAGTTCAAGATGAATTTTCTTATGGTGAGGCAACACAAATTCATCATATATTTATGCAGTCAGAATTTCCTAGTATTGATTCTTATTTAGAGAACTTAATTCTTTTAACGGCTACACAACATTTTACAAAAGCACATCCTAACAATAATACTAGAATTATTGATAGAGAGTATCAAGAAATATGCCTTGATGCAAAGTATCAATCTATTCAAAAATTTCCAAATTTATATTCTATGGAAGATTTTGAGTATGTATTAAAAGTAGGAAAAAAATAATTTTAAGTCTCATGTTAAATCATTCATATAAAAAGAAACCAAATGTACCAAAGTAATATATACGAATACCTACTAGATAAACCCCAAGCAGATAAACCACTGCTTATACTAGCCAAAGATGACAAAGAGGCTATGTCTGTGCGTGATGTGGCATCGCTACTTGCGTATAATGTCTATACCTTGCCAGATATTCGCGTGAGTGTAGGGGAGGATTTGAGGGCGTATCAAGAAGAGATTTATGCTCTGCTTTCTACGCTTGGAGAATATTATAAAAGTTCAGAAAAAACTCTGCTTGTTGCTCCTTTGCGGACTATGTTATTGCCTTTGCCCAAAGTTGAATTTTTTCAGAGTCAAAGAGTAGAGTTTGGGGATACAATAAAGCTTGGAATTTTTAAAGATGAGTTATATCATTGGGGCTATCATTTTGTGGATATTGCTTCACAAAAGGGTGAGGTTTCGTTTCGTGGGGATATTATTGATATTTTTCCTATAAATTGTGAAAAGCCTTATAGAATCAGTCTTTTTGATGAAGAGGTAGAGAGTATTCGTAATTATGATGAGAATACTCAAAAAAGTTTTCCTGAAGAACTTGAAGAGTTGCATATTATTCCTACTTATTTGGCTCTTGAATCCAAGCAATATGAGGCATGGAAACTACGAACACAAATGAGCCATCATGACTCTTTTACCAAAGATATAGATAGTTTGGGTTTGTGGCATTTAGAGGAACTTTCTACGCCTTATTTTCCTCTTTTTGAGACAGCATTAGCATCTAATCTTGATGAAGAGATAGAAGAGATATATAGCCTTGATACGCCTCTTGTGCCAAGAGATACGCTCCCCTCAAAAGTTATTTCTCCTGCTACAAAATATAGAGATTTAGAAGTCATCAAACCTAATGCTCTTTTGGCATCGCACAAAGACAAAAAGATTACTATTATTGCTAGAAATGAGAGTATTGTTAGAGGGAGTGAACTAGACTTTTTTGAGGGCTTGGAGTTTGTTTATCAAGAAGGAATAGTTAATATTTTAGGCTCTGATAGGCTTATCATCTCCCTCAACAAACCAATCAAAAAGAAGCGAGTCAAAAAAGCCTCTATCATATTGGATGAGCTTAAACCGGGGGATTTCGTAGTGCATGAGAACCACGGTGTAGGACTCTTCAGGGCGATAGAAAAAAGAGAGATACTAGGCTCTACGAGAGAGTTTGTGGTTATCAATTACCAAAACGAAGACTCTTTGCTTGTACCTGTGGAAAACCTTGAAGTGATAGATAGATATGTGGCAGAGGGTGGAGCATTACCAGCACTCGACAAGCTAGGCAAAGCAAGTTTCAAACGGCTCAAAGGCAAGGTTCGCGAGAAGCTCTTTGCTATCGCATCGCAAATCATTAACCTCTCTGCACAGCGACACCTCCAAAAGGGTATCAAGTTTACACTCCCACAAGAAGAACACGCCATCTTTATGAGTGAGGCAGGGTTCTTACACACCGAAGACCAAGAATTAGCCATCACAGATATGTTAGCGGATATGAGTAGTGGGCGGATGATGGATAGGTTACTTTCTGCGGATGTGGGCTTTGGCAAGACAGAGGTAGCGATGAATGGGATGTGGGTCGCTGTCAAAAACGGCTACCAAGCGATGATGATAGCTCCAACTACACTTTTGAGTTCTCAACATTTCAAGAGTCTAAAAGAACGATTTGATAAATATGAGATGACTATAGCCAAGCTTGATAGATTTAGCTCTGCCAAAGAGAAGAGAATTACTTTAGCAGGTTTGGCTGATGGCTCAATAGATATGGTAGTTGGCACACACACTTTACTCAAAGCCAAATTTGATAAATTAGCTTTTGTTATTATTGATGAAGAGCATAAATTTGGGGTCAAACAAAAAGAGACGCTCAAAGAGATTTCTGTAGATACGCATCTGCTAAGTATGAGTGCCACACCAATACCAAGAAGCCTCAACCTTGCTCTTTCACAGATAAAGACCTTTTCTGAAATACTCACTCCACCAACCGAACGCCAAGGAGTACGGACTTTTGTCAAGAGTTATGATGAGAAAGTTATCAAAGAAGCCATAAGCAGAGAGATTCGTAGAGGAGGGCAAATATTTTATGTCTACAACTCCATTGCAGGAATAGAAGAAAAAAGAAAAGAGCTACTTGTCATCTTGCCAAAGCTTCGTATAGCTGTTTTGCATTCACAAATATCTGCCGTACAAACCGAAAATGAGATGATGCTCTTTGAGGCTGGTGAGTATGATTTGCTCTTGTCTACTTCCATAGTGGAATCAGGTATACATATGCCTCATGCTAATACAATGATAGTTGATGGAGCAGATAACTTTGGTATAGCAGACTTACACCAATTGCGTGGACGCGTAGGCAGAGGAGGCAAAGAGGGTTATGGCTACTTTATAGTAGAAGACAAAGAGCAACTCACCGACAATGCCAAACGCCGATTATTAGCCCTAGAATCACACTCACAGCTAGGAAGTGGAGCAGTATTAGCCTTTCACGACCTAGAAATCCGTGGAGGTGGAAACATCATAGGAGAAGCCCAAAGCGGTCATATCAAACAGATAGGCTATTCCCTCTACTTACGAATGCTAGAAGATACCATCCGAGAACTCAGTGGCAAACAACAAGCCCAAGAAAAAAGCGTAGATATGAAATTAAGCATAGATGCCTACCTCAACGAAGACCTTATTAGCGAAGATAGATTAAGACTAGAACTCTACCGCCGATTATCCCTCTGCGAAAGTGTAGGAGAAGTCTACGAAATAGAAACAGAAATAGCCGATAGATTTGGCAAGCTAGATACTATCACGAGACAGTTTATAGATGTCATAGTGATGAAAGTCTTAGCCAAAGAGCAAGGCATAAGTAAAGTATCAAGCTATGAGCAGAATGTATTTATAGAGTTTATAGAAGAGGGCAGAGAGAGAGTGGTTATAAAATCACCGAGTAAAGATGACGATGATCTGATCGCTACTGCTATGGGGTATTTGCGGGGGAAGTAGGATAGTATTAATGTTAAAACTATCAAAACCTGCTATTGATGAGGTTATTAAGAGGAGTAAGTAAGATGAACTGTATTTTATTAGCAAAAAATGCCAAAAGCATTTGTGACCCAAAACAAATAACACATATTAAAGAGATACTCAAATCCAAAGTAGGTGATAGTTTGACTATTGGTGAGATAGGTGGCAATATAGGCAAGGCTACTATTGCTCAAATCAATAGTAATGAAGTACTTCTAAAAGATATTATACTAGGTAAAAAACCTCCTGCCAAACTTGATGTAACAGTTGTTCTTGCTCTGCCTCGTCCAAAAGTGCTACGGAGATTGATTATGGATATGACATCTCTTGGTATTAATAGACTTATTATTGTAAACAGTTACCGTAGTCAAAAAAGCTATTGGCAAAGCCCACTCCTAGAGCGTATAGATGAGTTTGTTTTTGAGGGCTTACAACAAGCCATAGATACCGTACCACCAGTGATTGAGTTTAAAAAATATTTTAAGCCATTTGTAGAAGATGAGTTTCCTGCTCTATTAGGCGATGCAGTGATTGCTCATCCCTATGCCTCACAGTCTTGGAAAAGCTATCTTGATACAAATACCATGCCAAAAATCCTCTGCATAGGAGCAGAAGGTGGCTGGATAGAGTATGAAGTTGATTTACTCTGCCTCCATGGGTGTAAAGCCGTGAGTTTAGGAGAGAGAATCTTACGAACAGAGAGTGTGGTAAATGTGTTGCTTGGGCAGTGGTTGGAGGGGTGAGAGTCACTCAATCGCCTAATTTATTATCTGAAAGAAAAGTGATAATCAAGTTGATTGGTCTGAGGAGTTTGAAGATGAAGAGGATAATAAATATAAGGTAAAAATACACTCTTCAATCTATAATTTAAGTTGGAATGTTGATATTATTCCTTATGATAAAAGTAAAATAGCTAAAATATTTGATGCTTTCGAGCTATAGAATGCACATCAGACTTTAGATAGTAAAACAAACCTTTCAATTAATCTCTCTTTACTCCACTCTACAATAACTCTAAACCCTATCCTAAACAAACTTTATGATATTATTCTTTGAATTATAATAAAGGTTAGCCAAGCGTGGATGAAGTTAGTAAGATATTAGCAACAAAGGGGAAACTTCTTACAGAGATATATTTTGATCTTCAGGAGTATTTTGAAAAGAAGTATGGGGCTGATACTATTATACTTATGGAGATTGGCTCTTTTTTTGAACTCTATGAAGTTAATAACGATACGCTCAAAATTGGGAAAGCCAAAGAGATTGCACAGCTACTTAATATCCAACTTACACGCAAAAATAAATCTATACGAGAAAACTCTATACATAATCCTCTTCTTGCAGGTGTGCCTTCTGTTTCTATAGAACGCTATTTGGCTCGTCTTATTGATACCAAAAAGTATACTATAGTCCTTATCAAACAAAAAGGCGAACCACCTCATATCAAGCGGTATGTTGCCAATATTATCTCTCCTGGTACAAACTTTGAGTATCTTAATGAGGCGAGTGAGAATAATATTGCTTCTTTCATAATAGATGAGAATCAAGGGATTTATTCTGTGGGTTATTGTGCTATAGATATTTCTACTGGTAAGAGTATTTGCAACGAGATACACTCTAGCAGAGATGATAAAAGCTATGCACTTGATGAGACTTTTACTCTGTTGCAAAGCTATAATACCTCTGAAGTACTTGTGACTTTTGATAATAATAGTATAGATAAAGAGTGGGTTCTGCATTATCTTGAACTTAGTTCTCTGCACTATAGCATCAATCAAAAAAGATTAAAAATACCTTTTCAGAATGAGCTTTTTAAACGCATTTTTGAGATTAACTCTTTTTTGTCGCCTATAGAATATTTAGATCTTGAACGCTACCCCTATACTACAGAGGCTCTAGCGTTACTCATTGATTTTATTATAGAACACGACCAGAGTATTATTGCCAAAATCAACCGACCACAGTTTTTGGGGAATAATCGTTATATGTATATTGGTAATAATGCCTCAGAACAGCTCTCTGTACTCTCTCGTGACCCTTCAGAAATGACTCTACTCAAACTTATAGACAAAACTTCTACAGCATTTGGGAAGCGATTGCTCAAAGAACGATTGCTCAATCCCATTTGTGATAAAAGTATTTTGGAGGCTCGTTATACTCTTACTGATATGCTTTTGCCTTTTGTGAATGAGTTTGAAACCTATCTTAAACAGATATATGACCTAGAGCGAATACTAAGAAGAGTTAAGTTGCGTAAGCTCCACCCTGTAGAGTTAAGTTATATTGCTATGTCTTTGGATTCAATTGTAAGCCTTATCACAAAAGCTCAGGAGAAAGGATTAGAGATAGATAGAAAGCTTCTTGATGAGACAAAAGAGATGCAACTTATGCTCAAGCGTACTTTTAATCTTGATATTTGTGCTAAGTTTCGTATGGATCAGATTAATGAAAATATTTTTATAGCTGGAGTCTATCCTAATATTGATACTATAGTAGAAAAAAATACGCAAGAGTTACAAAAAATGCAAATGGTAGCTACGCATATAGAAAACCTTTTTTCAAAAGAGAAAGAGACTGCTACAAACTATGCGATAATAGGATATATGGAGAGTGAGGGCTACTCTATTACGCTTACAAAAAACAGATTTACACTGATAGAAAAAGCTCTTTTAGACTCATTTATAACTATTGATAATACGCATTACTTTTTCAAAGACTTTAGTTATAAACACCTCAAAAATAGAGTCAAAATCCATTCTGTTTTATTTGATACAATAACACAAAACTATGAAACCAATCAAGTCAAGCTTATTAGCCTTGTCAAAGAGAGATATATACAGAGCTTAGATATGATAGAAAATGCTTTTTCTCTGCTTTTTGATAAGCTTATTGAGTTTGTTGCTAATATTGATGTAGCTATCTCTAATGCCAAAATCTCCAAAGACCTTAATCTCTCTCGACCTATTATAGAAAATGAGAACTTTTTGGAGGTTATAGGTCTGCGTCACCCTATTATAGAGGCAAATGATGAGAGTGGTATCTATATACCCAACGATATATACCTAGGCTCACACATCAGTACCAAACACAACCATATTACACTCAATGCTAGTAATGGAGAGGGAGTCAACGGTATACTTTTATATGGCATTAACTCTTCTGGAAAATCCTCTTTGATGAAGAGTATAGGACTCTGTGTTATTATGGCACAGGCTGGTTTTTTTGTTCCTGCTATAGAATTACGCTTTGGGTTATACAATAAACTCTTTACGCGTATAGTCTCCAAAGATAATCTGTATAAAGGACTCTCTACTTTTAGTGTAGAGATGATGGAGCTTAAAAATATCTTTAACCGTGCTGATGAGCGGTCGCTTATTTTGGGTGATGAGATTAGCCAAGGCACAGAGACCACATCAGCTTTGGCTATAGTATCGAGTGCTATTTTGCGTCTGATTTCGCTTAAGAGTACCTTTATCTTTGCTACTCACCTCCATCAGCTCAAATATATTCCACAACTTCAAAATCTTAAAGAAATTATATTTTTGCATTTAGGTATTAAGTATGATGAACAAAGTGATAGACTTATTTATAATCGTGTACTGCAACTAGGGATGGGTGATAGCCTCTATGGATTAGAGTTTGCAAAGTCTTTGCATATTGATAGCCAGTTTCTCTCTACTGCCCAAACCATACGAGATGCTCTTGTCTCTCAAACAAGTGAATTAACAACACTACAAAAACAGAAACGAAGTAGATACAATAAAAAGCTCTTTGTTAATAAGTGTGCATTATGTAATGAGGCTGTAGATGATATACACCATATCCATCAACAAAAAGAGGCTGATGATAATGGCAATATAAAGCACTTTCATAAAAATCACAAATACAACCTTATTCCATTATGCAAGATGCATCATAATATGGTACATGAGGGCAAAATAGTACTCTCTGGATTTATGATGACCGATGAAGGATTAAAGCTTCATTATCAAGTAAATGAGTAGTCTATAGTGTCTGCATATAGATGGGATATACAAGGTCTTCGGGCTATTGCTGTAATGAGTGTAGTTATTTTTCATATCAATCCACAGTTATTATCAGGAGGATATATTGGTGTAGATATATTTTTTGTTATATCTGGCTATTTAATTATGGGATTTATATGGCGTGATTTAAATAACCACTCTTTTTCATTAATGCACTTTTATAGCAAAAGAGTCCAAAGACTCTTTCCTGCTTTGCTTGTTATGGTTGTAGTTAGTGCTATTTTTGCTTATTTTATCTTATTACCACATGAAGCCCTAAAGTTTTCTTCTAGTCTTATCGCCACACTTTTATATGTCTCAAATTTTTATTTTTATTTAGAAGCTGACTATTTTAATGATGCTATGGAGTTTGCACCACTACTTCATACTTGGTCACTTAGTGTAGAAGAGCAGTTTTATCTTCTCTTTCCACTTCTGCTTATGCTACTCTTTAGCAAAGCAAAAAAAGATATTTTCAAACTTTTACTCTTTCTATCCTTTGTATCTTTGATACTCAGTCAAATCCTTATCTCTTATGATAAATCTTTTGCCTTTTTTGCTTCACCTACACGATTTTTTCAATTTATTATAGGTGGAGTTGTAGCTATATCCTTTCAAAAAAATAGTTTCTCAAAAGTATTTAATAGCTCTTTTTCTGTTATAGGTTTAGTAATAATTATACTATCTCTATTTTTGTATGATGCAAAGACTCTCTTCCCTGGAATACATGCCCTCGTACCTACTCTAGCCACTGCCCTAGTCCTTTTTGCAGGTCAAAATCCAAATTTTATAAGTGCATTTCTCTCGAATAGACTCTTTAGAGTTATCGGCAATAGCTCTTATTCTATCTATCTATGGCACTGGTCACTTATTGTCTTTTATAAACTCCAAGTAAGCCCATCTCTTAGTAATAGGGAACAAGTTTTTTTATTACTAGCTTCACTTGGTTTGGGCTATCTAAGTTGGAGATATATAGAAAAGTCTACAAGAGCCAAAAACTATACAATTGAGCCTTCTAAACTTTTGTTTAGTGTACTTAGCCTTACATTTATTATATCCTTGGGGTCATATTATATATTTAATACTCTTAGTTCAAAACAAAAAAATATTGCTTCCTCTTATCTTGATTATAATACTTCAAAATTTCGTTCAGGAGAGTGCTTTTTGACAAGTGATTATGATAGTATTAAATTTTTTGATAAGGACAAATGTATCATACATACCCAAGGTAAAAAAAACTATCTCCTTATAGGCGATAGCCATGCAGCTCATTTTTATAGTGCCTTAAATCAAGCCAAAAAAAATAATATTACCATCACCCAAGTTACTGCTTCAGGCTGTCATCCTACGCTCCCTTATAATGGGACAAAAAGATGCTCTGACCTGATGCAATGGGCTTATGAAGAGCTTATAAGAGAAAAAAAGTTTGATACTATCATCCTCTCTGCTCACTGGACACATTCAGATAAAGAGCAACTCCTCAATACAATTAATCTATTACAAAAATATACCAAAAGAGTAGTAGTTTTTGGACCTAATATGGAGTACCTCCAGTCTTTGCCCCGTCTTATTGCCAACCTAGACCCCACCCAAGATACCCGTTCTATCTATAAAAATGCAGGAAAATACAAAGAAGTAGCCTCTATAGACTACTCTATGAAAACCTACCTTAAAGCCCAAAGCATAGAGTATATCTCTATATTAAAACTTCTATGTGATGAAAATGGCTGTACTACCACCACCCCAGAGGGTATACCCATAGCTTTTGACGCAAGTCACCTCACACATAGTGGTGCATATTATATTATTGAGAGTATTCAAAAAAGATTGTTTCAAGAACAAGAAGCATCCTAGTAGATAAAATATAAATTTTTAAAAAAGGGTAATAAATGAGAGAGCATATTATGCAGTTAGCTATCAACAAAGCATGGCAGTACCAAGGTCTTACCTATCCTAATCCAGCAGTGGGTGCGGTTATTATCTATCAAGATAGGGTTATTGCTCTACAAGCTCACCAAAAAGCAGGAACTTCTCATGCAGAGGTTTTAGCACTGATTGAAGCATTTGAGACTCTCTCAGCTCAGACTATTGATTTTGATAGGTTTGATGCTCATAAAGCTCATCATTTTTTACAAAATCTTCCAAAAGGTTTTTTTGCAGAGTGTAGTATCTATATAACCCTAGAACCTTGTAGTCATGTAGGCAAAACACCCTCATGTGCCTCACTCCTAGAACTGCTTCAACTCAAAAAGGTTGTTATTGCACTCAAAGACCCTATTGATGGGCATAGTGGAGGTATCCAAAGACTCCAAAAAGCAGGGGTTGAGGTAGAAGTAGGCGTTATGCAAAAGGAGGCACAAGAGCTATTAGAACCTTTTTTGATATGGCAAAAGAGAGCCTTTGTGCTTTTTAAATTAGCTCAAACAACAAATGGACGCATTGGTGGAGGGTATTTGAGTTCACAAGAGTCACTAACTCATGTACATCAAATGCGAGAAGTATGTGATAGGTTAGTCATTGGTGGGGCAACAGTACGACACGATAGACCCACGCTAGATTGTCGTTTTAGCAAAGGCAAAGCTCCAAATATACTTATCTATTCACAACAAAAGAGTTTTGACCAAGAGATACCTCTCTTTCAAATCCAAAATAGAGAAGTAGAAGTAAGTAGTAATTTAGACTTTTTAGAAAAACCATCTTTTATAATAATAGAAGGAGGAGAGGGAATGCTCAACACCATGCAGACAAAAATAGATTGGTATCTTACCTATCAAACTCCAAAGCTCTCTACAAATCCTCTTGGGTATAGTATCAACAGAGAATTAAGTTTTTTACATGTGAATAATAAAGGTGTAGATATGATGATTTGGAGTAAGTAGTTGTGATTTTAATTATATTTGGAATATAATAGTTTTATAAGGTGTTAAGATGAGCAAGATAAATAAAAGCATTTTAGTCAAAATATTTTTTCTATTACTTGGTATATATGTGATAATACTTATTATCACCCATTCAACATTTAGAAGTTATGCTATTGAAGAGAATGAAGCAAAGCTACAAGATTTACTTATGCACAATAAGGCTCTTCATACTTATGTAGAAGGTAAATTAAAACCTGTTTTTTATAAACTTAAAGAGCAAAAACAACTACAAAAAGATTTTTTTGACCCAACTGTATTATCTTTTACTTTTATGTCTCGAAATATTATGTATGAATATAACAAGCAAAGAGTTAGCAATAATATAGAAGAAATACAGTACAAACTAACATCTAATAATCCTAGAAATCCTCTTAATCAAGCTACAGAGCAAGAGCGTGAGATTTTAAAAAAATTTAATAATGGTACACTAAAAAAGTATCATAAGCATTTTAAAAAAAATAAAAAAGATTATATCTTGTACGCTATGCCTGTCACAAAAAATGTACTCTCTTGTATGCGTTGCCACGGTGACCCCAAAGATGCTCCAAAAAGTTTACTAGACTCTTATGGGGATAGTGCTGGATTTTATGAAAATATAGGTGATATTAGAGCATTTATATCTGTTACAATGCCCCTAGATGTGGAACTTAAAAAGATGTATGCTTTGTTTAAGATATTTACAATTTTACTTTTTATCGTATTTATAATTGTTTATATATTGATATATTATTTTATCAAAAAACTGGATAATAAAGATAAAATTCTTATAGCAAAAGCCAATAAAGATGCTCTTACAAAGATACTTAATAGACATGTTTTTAACAAAGATATGGAAGATTTAATAGATGCAACAAATGATTTAAAGAACTCTTTGATGATTATTGATATAGACCACTTTAAAGAAGTTAATGATAAATATGGTCACTCTATGGGTGATATGGTTTTGGTAGAATTATGCAATAGAATTTCTCAAAACATTAGAAAAAATGATAAGTTTTATAGAATCGGTGGAGAGGAGTTTGCAATACTTTCTAGCCAAACAAAGCAAGAAGATGAAATGAAGTTTGCTAGTAGAATAAAAAATAGCATAACAGAAACATTATTTATGAATATAGGAAAAATTACTATAAGTATAGGTATTACGCAACAGCAAGATCATGATACATATAAAACACTCTTTGAACGAGCAGATAAGGCACTCTATATGGCCAAAGATTCAGGAAGAGATACCATAATAGTATTATGATAGTATCTCTTCATCTGTCACTCAAAAGTTATTTTATCACTAAAATAGGTAATAAACCAAAATAGGTCAAAGTACCAAAAGCTTGGTTAATATTTATATCAGGCTTTATATTTAAAATTATTTTTTTGATACTCTCATCATCTAAATTCCCCAAAAAGTTACCTTCACCATGATCTTCTTTATAGAGTTTTACTAAGATATATGACTCTTTGTCTTCTGTGTATTGCCATATTTGCATTGGTCTTCCTTATGGTTAGTTATAGTGGATTCTATCAAAAATGAGCTTGTTCATAGTATAAATTATCTATTTGTTTTGGCTCTTGTAATCATATTTTGTAACTTCCTTGCCCAAAATAAAAATAAAACCCCAATACAAACAATACCTGCAGTGAGATAGAGTGTACTGTTATAATTGCCAAAGTATTCTATCAATACTACACTATAAAGAGGCGCACCTACCTGACCTATACCATAGGCTGCGGTCATAGCTCCCATAAGTACTACAGGGTTTTTACCTGCAAGTTGTCCACCTAGATTCATAAATAGAGCAACTAATCCTATAAATGTACTCCCATAGAGCACTCCAATAAAGAGGTTGAAGTAGATATTATTTGTAAATGCAGGAATAAGTATACCTATGACTTGTAGTATCATAGCTATTATAATAATATTGATACTACCATGCCTATGTGCTAGTCGCATCCAAATAATAGATGAAGGTATTCCTGCAATACCTACAATAAGCCAACCCAAACTCCCATATCCATCTAAGCCCTCAAGAGAGTTGATAATATCGGGCAAAAATGTCCCCTGAACTACAAATCCTACCCCTTCAGTAAAATAAGCGAGTATCAACAAAATTACATAAGGAGTAAATATAGAAAATGAGAGTTTATGTTTGGGTGCATCTTTTTTGATTTCTTTATCAAATGAGAGAATATACATAGAATAAAAAGAGAGAATAAAAGCAAAAATAGCCAGTACCATCCACGCATCTGCCCAAGTGCCATGGTATAAGACATATTGGCTAATAAGCTCACTAATAGCTATAGCAAATCCTATACCAGTAAAATGTATACCCATAGCTTTGGTTTTGTCCTCGTAGTTGAGCTTTACCATAGTAATAGCACTTCCAACTATTAATACCATTGCACTTCCAAATCCAGCCATAACCCTAGAGATAAACCATAGCGTCTCATCAGTTGTAGTAGCTAGTAATACGGTAGTTAGGATACTTAGGAGTATTCCTAACCTAAAAAGTTTTACTTTGGTATTGATATCTTTGATAAATATACTCAAAAGAGCACCACTTAAATACCCAACAAAATTAAATGAAGCAAAAAGTCCAGCACTTCTTAGACTTAAAAAGTCATCAAGCATAGCAGGCAAAAGAGAAGTGAATGCAAACCGAGCCACACCTACACCAATAATAATACTAAGAATACCAGCAAGTAAAATATTAAAATTTTTATTTTTGTTTAATATATCCAAATCAAATCACCAAAAACTCTATTTATCATAAGTTTCTCCTTGCTATTGTTGCTATCAAATCATATCCTAATTTGGGTAATTAACTCACAAGTATCACCCCTTTGAAAGAGCAATAGATACTTTTATTCAAATTGCGATAAAATGGCAATAATAAATCAAAACTAATGGAACTTTTATGGACTTTATGAATATTAATATACTCTTCTATCTAGCAGTTTATCTTATCTCAGGGATACCTTTTGGATACCTTTTAGCAAAACAGTTTGCAGGGGTAGATATTAAAAATGCTGGAAGTAATAATATTGGGGCTACAAATGTACTTCGAGTTGTCAAAGAGAAAGACCCAAAATTAGCTACTAAACTAGGAGCTATAACTCTGCTTTTGGATGCTCTTAAAGGAGTAGTTGTTATTTTGGTTGCACAGATGATGGGTGCGAGTGAATCTGTGCTTTGGACTATTGCAGTCTTAGCTGTGATAGGACACTGTTTTTCACTCTTTTTGTTTTTTGAAGGTGGCAAAGGTGTAGCTACTGGATTTGGTGTTTTATTTGTGATGATGCCTATTCCTGCATTGATTGCTATTGTAGTATGGGGAGTTGCTAGTAAAGGATTAAAAATATCTTCTTTGTCTTCATTAATAGGTTTGGTAGCTTTTATTATTGCTAGTTATATTATCTATCCAGAAGTCGAAGGTATAGGCTCACATGCACCTATTTGGGTTATTGCTATTATTATATGTTACAAGCATACACCAAATATCATACGACTCTTTAAAAAAGAAGAGAGTGCAGTGGTATGACAATCCATATAGAATCTTTGCATATTAATACTATTATTGGTCTGCTAGATTTTGAGAGAACAACACCGCAAAGAGTGATTATAGACCTAGAAGCAGAATATCTTTATAAAGACGGAGAGTTTATTAATTATGCAACAGTTGCACAACTTATAGAAAAAAACCTCCAAACTCAAAAATATGAACTTCTTGAAGAAGCACTTCAGGGCTTAGAGCATACTCTTATTATGAGCTATCCTACTATTAATCAACTCAAACTCAAAATACTTAAACCCGATATTTTAGATAACTGTAGTGTTGGGTTGAGTTGCGAATGGAAGAGAGCATAATGAACCAAACAATCAAAAATAAATTTGCTTCAGCAGATATAGAAATCAAACGAACAGATCTTTCTAAAGTAATTATTTCAAAAGAGAGACTCTTTAAACTTATAGCATTTGTGGGTAAGGAGTATGAGTATAAAATACTCAATGCCATAACTTGCTGTGACTGGATAGAAGAAGAGCATTTTGCTCTTACTTATATAATGAGTACTCTTGATAGAAAACATACCCTTATGATACAAACTATGATAGGGCGAAAGAGTGCTACCATAGATACACTCTCTTTGGAGTTTCCTCAGGCTAATATTATGGAGAGAGATTTGCATGAGATGTATGGGATTGATTTTGTAGGGCATCCAAACCTTAGAGAGCTAAGTTTAGAAAACTGGATACATACACCTCCTCTTCGCCGTGAATTTGATACGCTACAATTTGTTAATGAAAATTTAACTTTTCGTGAGGGTCGTGATGATAATGTGGATACCAAAGCAGAAGCCAAACGACTACGAGCCATCAAAAAAGCTCAAAAAAAGGCACAAGATGCAAACACCTAAACATATTACTATTTTTCACGGACCACAACACCCTGGTATTACAGGAAATATGAGTGTAGAACTAGACCTAATGGGAGAGACTATCCAAAAGGCAACAACACATGTAGGGTATCTACATAGAGGTTTTGAAAAGCTGATAGAACGACGAACAGTTATCCAAGCCTTTACTATAGTTTGCCGTATCTGTGTCCCCGAACCTGACCCAAATGAGGCAAATTTTGCTCTAGCTGTAGAGGAGTTAGCCAAAATGGAAGTGCCTGTAAGAGCCCAATATATTCGTGTGCTTGTACTAGAACTTTCGCGACTTGCTGCACAATTTTTGTGGATGGCAGGACAGAGTGGCTCTATTGGACTCTATGCTGTAGGACAGTGGGCAATAGCAGATAGAGACTTAATACTTGACCTCTTTGAAGAGCTAACAGGGGCTAGGGTCTATCATATGTATATCTACCCAGGAGGCGTTCGTAGAGATTTACCTGAAGGCTTTTTGCAAAGAGTAAGTAAGCTAATGGTATATCTCAAAAAAAGACTCAAACTCTATGATGATATATTTATCAATAATGCAAGTTTCAAAAATAGAGCCATAGGTGTAGGGATAATTGATGCCTCAAATGCTTTAAAGCAGGGATTTGTGGGGCAAGTATTACGAGGCTGTGGCATCAAAGCAGATGTCCGCAAAGATGCTCCTTATCTTATTTATGATAAGTTAGAGTTTGAGATACCAACACAACAAGCAGGTGATGTCTATGCACGAGCATTAGTACGAAGAGCAGAGATGGATCAAAGTATTCATATCCTACACCAAGTAATAGAGCAGATGCCCCAAGGGGATATAATGCTCAAAATGCCAACACATAGAAAGTTTAAACTTCCAAAGGATGATACTTGGGTCAAAGTAGAGAGTGCTAGAGGAGAGTTTGCCTACTATATGGCAGGTGATGGCAGTGAAAAAATACGAAGAATGCAAGTAAGAGGTCCCTCTTTGGTACATGCGTATACACTTTTGGAAAAGCTGTTAGTGGGTGCAGAACTAAGTGATGTAGCATTGATTATGAACTCTCTTGGTATCTGTCCTCCTGAGATAGAACGATAAGGAGTCCAAAATGAAATGGCAAATAGATATAGAAGGAACGCTAAGTCCTTTGGCTATACTTGGTGCATTTTTTCAAAAGCCAAATACAATAGCCTACCCTACCATCAAAAAAACAACCGCCACAGGCTATAGAGGGTTTCATACCAATGTTTTAGCTGACTGTATAGGCTGTGCAAACTGTCAAGATGTTTGTATGAATGATGCAATAGATATGATAAAAAGTGACCAAGAGTATAATAAAAAAAATGCCTCACAGTGTATTCCCCGTATTGATTATGGACGATGCTGTTGGTGTTCTTTGTGTACAGATGTCTGTCCACCTGATAGTCTTAAATTAGACGAAGAGTATATAGGAGTCTCAAAACATGCCAGTGACTTTATCTATATGCCCAAAAATAAGTAGGAGAGAGTATGCGATTTTTATTTTGGTTTAGTATGCTTTTGGTGATGTGGCTAGTGCTAAGTGACTCTGTGGAGTTTGCTTCTGTATTGGTAGGTATGGGTATAAGTGGAGTAATTGCTCTTATCTATATACTCTTATATCCTAAAGAAGATTTTGATTTTGTCCGTCCTGTTTGGCTTCTAGCCTATGGTTTTGTTTTGATTAAAAATATTATAATAGCCAATATCTATCTTACAAAGATACTTATGAGAAAAGACCTTACTCTCTCTCCTGCTATTATAGCCATCCCCACCACCCTCAAAAGTGACTGGCAAAAACTCCTTTTGGCAAACTCAATCACCCTCACCCCCGGAACGCTAACCTTGGACATAGAAGATAATATGCTTTTTATCCATATCATAGAGTACGAAGAGGGCATGGACAGAAGCAAAATAATAGATGAATTTGAAAGAGTTATTAGAAGGATATAATAGAAGTTAAAGGGTAAAATAGTCTTAACAACTTCTCTTCTGCTAGAAGTCTATCATTAAAACTAGCAGTTTGAGTATATATTAAAAAAATGTTATAATAGTCCGTATAATTACTAGGATAATATTATGGTGGCATATACACAAAATGAGTTAGCGTCTGCAACAGAAATATCTAAACAATTTGGAGAATATATCTCTAAAGTAAAAAATGGTCTTGTTGACAAAATTGGTGTCTTAAAAAACAATAAATTAAATGCTGTAATACTCTCTGTAGAAGAGTATGAAAAAATGTCAGAGGCAATGGAATTACTTGAAGATATGGGTATATATGAAGAAATTCGAGATAGAATAAAGTCGAACAAAGAACTTATTGATGGTAATGATGTCTTAAAAAAGCATGGATTATCATTAGATGTATGACTTTAAGTTTTACGAAGAAGCAGAAAAAGATCTTTCAAAGTTAAATAATAGTGTTAAAAAACTCTTCGCCAAAAAACTATCACAAATTATCAAAAACCCTGAAATTGGAAAAATTTTGGGAAACAAAAATAACCTCAATTTATCAGGACTTAGAAAAGTCTACTTCGATAACAAAAAATATAGAATAGTATATGAAATAAAAGAAAATGAGATACTTATTCATATTATAGCTATTGGAAAACGAGACAATATGAAGGTTTATAAAGAAGCATCAAATAGATACAAAAAGCATAATAAATTATAGTTGCTAATTTGTATACTAAATCACCCTAACCCTTCTGCAACCCCAAAATCATCTTTTCACACAATTCCAAGGGATAAAACTTTTTACTTTTATCTCTCATATCGACAAGCCTAATAATTTGCTTATCTTTT